>DATJYJ010000367.1:0-12098 GCA_035578025.1 Verrucomicrobiia bacterium | reverse complement strand
GAAAGACCTGCGCGAGTTTCTCACGCTGGCAGCTTACGACTACATCGACTGAGACTGCCTCCAGTACAAAGCTCGTTTTGCCGGACTGAAAGTCCGGCGCCGGCTGAAGCCGGCCCCACAAGGCTTGGCGCGCACCTCCCTGCCTGAGCACCACGAGGGCAAGGTTGATAAAACCATTCGTACTCGGGATCGTGATATGCGCGGTTCCGGTAGGGTGCCTGTGATGATCGACACTTGCGGCCATGCCATGATGGAAGTCATCCGCGACCCGGGTGGGACCGCTCATGCGAACGTCGATTCAGGACCTGCGCTATTCCGCACGGCAACTCGCCAAAAGCCCGGGATTCACCCTGACGGCGGTCCTCTCATTGGCGCTCGGCATCGGAGCGACCACGGCGGTTTTCAGCGTAATCTATGCCGCGCTGTTGAACCCCTACCCCTTCTCCGCGGCAGACCGGATCATGCGGCTGGCGGTCCGCAACACAGCCGGCAACGTGGAGCTGGTCAATTTGAACCCGGAGCAGATCCGGCAACTGCGACAGGTGCGCCTGATCGAGAGCGTGCTGGCGATGGACTACCATGCCATGACCGTGACGGGCCACGACCTCCCGGAAAATGTGAACGTCATCGGCCTGATCGCGAATGGCTTCGACGACCTGGGCGTGCCGGCGCTTTTAGGGCGGGGAATCTCGCGGGCGGATGCCGTCGATGGCCAGGACCCGCAACCGGTAGCGGTCGTGTCCCACCAGTTCTGGCAGGAGCGGCTGGGCGGGGATCCGCTAGCGGTGGGGAAGCCGCTGGAACTCGACCACAAGAGATTCACGATCGTGGGCGTGGCGGCGCCGCGGTTCCGGTGGTACAGCGCGGATGTGTATCTGCCGCTGAAGATGGACCACGATCCCCAGCACTTCTGCATCGTCGATTTCCGCCTGAGACCCGGCGTGGCGCCGCAGGCGGCCGACGCCGCGCTACAGCCGCTGCTGGACCAGTTTGCCAGAGACATGCCGAAACGATTTCCGGAGCGGTTCAAAGTGCAGGTCGAGGGTCTCAACGAGTGGGTGAACCGAAGCATGAGGGGGACGCTGTACCTGCTCTTTGGCGCGGTGGTTCTGCTGTTGGCGATCGGTTGCGGCAACGTATCGATTCTGCTGCTGGCGCAGGGCACGGCGCGGCAGCACGAGTTCGCCGTGCGTGCCGCGGTGGGAGCCAGCAGCAGGCGCATCGTCCGCCAGTTGCTTACCGAGTCGATGCTGCTGGCGGCGATAGGCGTTGTGGCGGGAGTGTTGGCGTCGTACGGAATCCTGGCGGGCATGAAAACGGTGCTGCCGCGATATGCCTTCGCGCCGGAGGTGGTGATCGGCATCAACCTTCCGGTTCTCTACTTCAGCGGCTGTGTGGCGCTGGCCACGGCGCTGCTTTTCGGTCTGTGGCCGGCGGTGCAGATGTCGGCAACTCAGGCCGGCCAGGTCATGGTGGCCAGTACGCGGCGGGTGGCCGGAAGCGTCCGCGGGCGGCGGACGCACAATGCACTGATCGGCCTGCAGATCGCGCTCACGCTGGTGCTGCTGGCGGCGGCGGGTTCAGCGACGAAGGGTTTTCTGCAGTTGATGCATACGCCGCTCGGCTACGATCCTCACCACGTGATGTCGGTCGGGATTCCGCTGCACGAGAACTCGTACGTCACCTGGGCCGCGCGCGCGGCATATTTCGACCAACTGCGAACGAGGGTCGCGGAAACGCCGGGCGTGATCATGGCGGCAATCTCCAGCAATGCGACCCCGCCGCGCAACGGCTGGTGGACGCAGTTCGAGATCCTGGGACGTCCCGCGGTGGAGCGGCAGAAGGCGTCGGTCAACCTGGTCAGCCCCGAGTTCTTCGCCGCACTGCGCATTCCGCTACTCGAAGGACGGGTGTGGAGCGGAACGGAGAATCGCAACGGCGCGCATCTGGCGGTGATCAACCGGACCCTTGCGCAGCGCTACTTCCCGAATGGCGGCGCGATCGGGAGTTCTCTGAAGGTGCCGGACTTCGACGACCGGCCGCCGGCGGTTTTGTCGGCGGCGAAGATTGCTGAATCGTGGCTGCAGATCGTGGGCGTCGTGGGGGACGCCCGCAACGACGGACTGTCTAACCCGATCGCACCGGCAGTCTACCTGCCGTACACTCTGCAGATGAGGATGGCAACGCAGATCCTGGTGAAGTCGGCAGCGCCGCCGCTCACCCTGCTGCGCGCGGTGCGGATGCAATTGACGGCCGTGGACCCGGAGCAGCAAAGTTACAGTCAGACGGAGGAGCTGGACTCCTGGATCACCGATCAGGAGGAGTGGCAGCAGGAGCACCTGGCGGCATGGATCTTCAGCGTCTTTGGCGGACTGGGGCTGATTCTGGCGGCGGTGGGGCTTTACAGCGTGGTTTCCTACACGGTGGCGCAGCGAGCCAACGAGTTTGGGATTCGTGTCGCGCTGGGCGCGCGGCCCGGCCATCTGCTGCGGATCGTTTTCGCTTCGATCCTGGGGAGTGTGGCGGCCGGGATCGGGGCCGGCCTGGCGCTGACTCGCGGCCTCAGCACGGTCCTCGCGCAGTGGGCAAAAGGCAACTCCGGCGATCCCGCGATTCTCCTCGCAGGGGCACTGCTGCTGACCGTTGTGTCCGCGGTTGCCTGCGCCATACCGGCGTGGCGCGGCTCCAGGGCAGATCCGATGACGGCTCTGCGGTGCGAATAAGTTTGGGCGAGGCGCGACCAGTTAGATGCGAGGAGCGGCCGGCGTCGGGGGGAACAGGTACTCCAGGACGCCGCCGAAACGGGCTCCCCACGCCTGCTCGTTGTGGCCGTGACCGGCGGCTTCGCAATAGCGCAGGTCGGCGCCTTGCGCGTCTAATGCGTCGCGCATGAGGCGCGCGTCGGCGACGACTTTGGCAGGATCGCTGCCCTCCTGGGTTCCAACGTCCAGCCAGATGCGCGGACGGCGGGGCGCTTTCCAGGAATCGATCAGAGGCAGAATCGAGCGGCGGTCCCACCACACCGACGGCGAAAGCAGGGCCAGCTTGCCGAAGACGCGCGGATAGCCGATGCCGGCCACGAGAGAGACCAGCGCGCCGAGCGACGACCCGCCGGCGGCGGTGTCGCCGGCGGACTTTCTGGTGCGGTACTCGCGGTCGATGAAGGGCTTGATCTCGCGCGCCAGCATCTGGGCGTAGCGCGCTGCCTTGCCGCCCTTGCGCGAGCCTGGATCGCGCGTCGGGGTGTATTCGGAGACGCGGCGCACGCCGGTATTGTAGATGCCGACCATGATCAGAGGCTCGATCCGGCCGCGGCCGATCAGGTCGTCGGCGGTGATGTCGGCGCGCCAGTCGTTGCCGCCGAAGGCAGTGGCGGGATCGAAGAGGTTCTGGCCGTCCTGCAGGTAGAAAACCGGATAGCGGGTTCGCCCGGTTTCGTATCCGGGCGGGAGATACACGACCAGGTCCCGGGGAGTGGAAAGATAGCGGGAACAAAACCGGTGATGGAGACGCAGCCGCCCCTGCTCTTTCGCGCGAAGGACCAACTGTTCAGTGTACGATAGAGAGACCCTATCCCTCCGCAAATGCGTCGCGAATATGTCAGGTGGTACAGCCCGTCGCTTCATCGGGACATGGAGTTGCTGGCGTTCGGCCATGCCGGATTTCCGGTGGCGGTCTTCCCGACGTCCGGCGGACGATTCTACGAGTACGAGGACCGCGGCATGGTGGCGGCTCTGGCGCCCAAGATCGACCGCGGCGAGCTGCAGGTGATCTGCGTCGATTCGGTGGACCAGGAGAGCTGGTACAACCGGGGGATCGCGCCGGCGGACCGGCTGCACCGGCAGAACGCCTTCGACGCTTACCTGACGCTGGAATTGGCTCCCTTCGTCCGCAATCGGACCACATGGGGACAGATGGGCACCACGGGGTGCAGCTTCGGCGGGTATCACGCCATCAACTTCGCGCTGCGCCATCCGGACATCGTCACCTACGCGGTGAGCATGAGCGGCGCGTTCAATATCCCACAGCAGTTCCTGGACGGCTTCTACAACAACGACGCCTGGTTCCACAGCCCGCTCGATTACCTGCCGAGGCTGGAGGATCCGCGGCTGCTGGAGCAGATGCGGCGCAACTATTACGTGCTGGTGGTGGGGAACGGCGACGCGCTGTTCGATCAGAACGTGAAGCTGGCGCACGCGCTCGGCACGAAGTCGGTCCCGCACGTGCTGGATGTCTGGGAGGGATTCGGCCACGACTGGCCCTGGTGGCACAGGATGGCGCACAAGTTCTTTGTGCAGTAAAAGGTGGAAATATGGCTCGAATCGGCGTTCTCTACGGCATGGAAGAATCGTTTCCGCCGGCACTGGTGGATCGCATCAACGCGCTCGGGGTGGAAGGCGTGCGCGCCGAGCACCTCAAGGTGGGCGGCGTGCGCATGGCCGTGCCCAGCGGGTACGACGTGATCATCGACCGCATCTCGCACGATATTCCTTTCTACCGTTCGTACCTGAAAAACGCCGCGCTCAACGGAACCAAGGTGATCAACAACCCGTTCTGGTGGAGCGCGGACGACAAGTTCTTCAATTACGCCCTGGCCACGAAACTGGGCGTGGCCGTGCCGCCGACCGTGCTGCTGCCGCACAAGAAGCACCCCGAAGGCACCACGGACCGGTCGATGCGCAACCTGGAATTCCCGCTGGACTGGCAGGGCATCTTCGATTACGTCGGATTCCCGGCCTTTCTCAAACCGCACGACGGCGGGGGCTGGAAGAGCGTCTACAAAGTGAATTCGCCGGACGAGCTTTTCGCCGCCTACGACGAGAGCGGCGACCTGTGCATGACGCTGCAGGGCGCGGTGAAATTCCAGGAATACTTCCGCTGCTATGTGATCGACCGGCAGCACGTCCACGTGATGCGCTACGACCCGGGTGCCCCGCACCATCTGCGCTACGTGCCCGGGAATCCTCCGGCGCCCCCCGATCTGCAGAAGCGCATGGTGGGCGACGCGCTCACGCTGTGCCGCGCCCTGGGATACGACCTGAATACGGTCGAGTTCGCAGTGGAGGACGGCGTTCCGTACGCCATCGACTTCATGAATCCTGCGCCCGACGCGGGCCTGGAATCGGTGGGCCAGGACAATTTCAACTGGGTGGTGGACGCGGTCGCGAAGATGGCGGTGGCGCGGGCGCTGGCTCCGCCGGAGACGCCCGAGTTGCACTGGGCGCGCTTTCTCGCGGGAGGCGGACAATGAATCGCGCGCCGCGGCCCAGCCTCAGCATCGGGATCGAGGAGGAATACCAGACGATCGACCCGGAGACGCGCGACCTGCGCTCGCACATCAGTGCGGAGATTCTGCAGAAGGGCAAGACGCTGCTGGCGGAGCGCGTCAAGCCGGAGATGCACCAGTCGGTAGTCGAGATCGGCACCAGCGTGTGCCACAACATCCAGGAAGCCAAGACCGAGATCCGCGACATCCGCCGCGAGATGGTGAAGCTGGCTCGGGAAAACGGGCTGCGCCTGGCAGCGGGCGGGACACATCCTTTCGCGCACTGGCGGGAGCAGGAGATCTATCCTGACGAACGGTACCACACCATCGTCGAGGACATGAAGATGGTGGCCCGGGCCAACCTGATTTTCGGGCTCCACGTGCACGTCGGGGTGGAGGACCACGAGACCGCCATCCACATCATGAACGGCGCCCGCTACTTTCTGCCGCACATCCTGGCGCTCTCGACGAACTCGCCGTTCTGGCTCGGCATGGACACCGGTCTGCGCTCCTACCGCTGCAAAGTGTTCGACAAGTTTCCGCGCACCAACATTCCCGACCTCTACGGCAGTTGGGAGGAGTTCAACAACTACGTCAGCCTGTTGGTTCGCACCAACTGCATCGACAATGCCAAGAAGATCTGGTGGGACATCCGGCCGCACCCGCATTTCCCGACGCTGGAGTTCCGCATCTGCGATATGCCGATGCGGCTGGAGGAAACCATCGCCATCGCGGCGCTCTGCCAGGCGGTAATCGGCAAGCTGTACCAGTTGCACGAGAAGAATCTCAGCTTCCGGCATTACAGCCGCGCGCTCATCATGGAAAATAAATGGCGGGCGGCGCGCTACGGCCTGGACGGCAAACTGATCGACTTCGGAAAGCAGCAAGAGGTGCCGGTGCGGCAACTGATCGCCGAGATCCTGGAATTCGTGTCCGACGTGGCGGAGGAGCTGGGCAGCACGCAGGAGCTCGGCTATATCTGGAACATCCTGGAAGAGGGCAGCGGGGCAGACCGGCAGTTGCGCGTGTTCCAGGAAACAGGGGATCTCAAACAGGTGGTGGACTACTCGATTGCCGAGACCGAGAGAGGGCTGTTCGCGGAGGCGGCCCGGTGACGACGCGGGAACAACTGCGGTCCATGCCCCGCGATTCGGACCTGGCGCCGGGCGCGCGCAACGCGGTGGTGTCCTGTCTGCGCGTCCAGCCCGGGGAGAGGGTCACGCTGATTACCGACGTGGCGTGCCGCGAGATTGGCGCGGCTCTGGCGCACGAGCTGGAAGCGCTGGGCGTCGAGTACAACGCCTGGCTGCTGGAGGATCTGGCTCCACGCCCGTTGAAGGACATGCCGCGAGCGGTGCTCGACGACATGGAACTCAGCCAGGTGAGCATCTTCGCGGTGCGCGCGCAGGCCAACGAATTGCGCACGCGCATGCAGATGACCGACGTGGTCAACCGCCGCCAGATGCGGCACGCCCACATGGTGAATATCGACCGGCGCATCATGCTGGAAGGCATGCGGGCCGATTTCGGGGAAGTGGACCGCATCAGCACGCAGGTGTGGCGCATGGCCAGCGCGGCGCGCGAAATCCGCGCCACCAATCCCGCGGGGACGGAACTGGTGGCGCAGTTTTCTCCGCAGCTCAAGTGGCTGAAGACCAGCGGCATCATCAGCCCGCACAAATGGGGCAACCTGCCCGGGGGCGAGACCTTCACCACGCCGGAACGCGTGGATGGAACCTTCGTCATCGACGGCGTGGTGGGCGATTACCTCTGCGAGAAGTACGGCGACCTGGGCGGCACGCCGCTCACGATTCGCGTCGAGGACAGCCGCCTGAAAGAAGCGCACAGCGCCAACCAGGAACTGGAGCGCGAGTTCTGGAGCTACTGCCACACCGACGCGTTCAGCGACCGTGTGGGCGAGTTCGCCATCGGCACCAACATCGGCGTGCGCGACGTGATCGGCAACATTCTGCAGGACGAGAAGATTCCCGGCATTCACATCGCATTCGGCAATCCGTACGGCGCGCACACCGGCGCCGACTGGTACTCGGCGACGCACATCGACGTGGTGGGCCGCCGCTTCGACATCTGGATCGACGGCCGGCAGATCATGCGCGGCGGAGAGTTTCTGTTTGATACCCTCGCTTCGGCAGGAGTTTAACCGGCGCTGGACGGCGGCCGGATACGCGCGCTTCCTGGAGCTGCTCGAAGAACGCTCCGGCGTGGCGGCGCAGTTTCGCCACAGCGAGACGCCGTGCTTTTTGCCGGCCGCGCTGATCGATCGCATGGCGCGCTACGGGCGCGAGATAGTGGAGCAGCTCCTGGCCGATGAGGTCTACCGGCGCGATTCGAGCGCGGCGATACCGGAGCGCTATCGCGCGCCCAACGAAGCGCCGGTGCCGCTGTTCGTGCAGGCCGACTTCGGGATCGACTCCAGCGGTGAACCCAAGCTTGTCGAGATCCAGGGATTCCCTTCGCTCTACGCCTACCAGACGGTGATGGCGGAGTGCTATCGCGACGCCTACGGGATCGACCCGCAACTGGCGGTGCTTCCTTACGGGCAGACGGTGGAGGGCTACCACGAGCTGCTGCGCCGCGCCATCGTGGGCTCGCGGGATCCGGAGAACGTGATCCTGCTGGAGATCGATCCGGAGCGCCAGAAGACACGCTGCGATTTTCTCGTGACGGAGCGGCTGTTCGGCGTGCGCGCGGTGGATATCCGCGCGCTGTGCAAGAAGGGCGACCGGCTGTTCTACGACCGCGACGGCACTTCGACGCCGGTGGAGCGCATTTACAACCGCGCGATCGTGGATGAGCTGGAGCGGCGGGCGATCGAGATCCCGTTCGATTTTCGCGACGAGCTGCAGGTGGAATGGGCCGGACATCCCAACTGGTTCTTCCGGCTGAGCAAGTTCTCACTGCCTTATCTGCGGCATCCGGCGGTGCCCGCCGCGCAGTTCCTGGACCGGGTGGAACGCGTGGACCGGCCGGAGCGCTACGTACTCAAACCGCTTTACTCCTTCGCCGGGCTGGGCGTCGTGGTGGGGCCGACGCAGGAGCAGATCGATGCAGTCCCCGCCGAACGACGCGCGGAATACCTGCTTCAGGAGCGGGTGGATTTCGCGCCGATAGTGGAGACGCCCGCCGGGGCGGCGAAGATCGAGGTGCGGATCATGTACCTGTGGCTGGACGAGCTGCGCGCGGTCAACACCATCGTGCGCATGGGCCGGGGTGCGCAAATGGGAGTGGATCACAATAAGGGCTTCGAGTGGGTCGGGGCCACCGCGGGGTTCATCGCATCATGACCATCCTCTGCCTGGCCAGCTACGAAAAAGGCCACGAATTTCTGCGCGAGTGCAAGCGCCAGGGCTGGAAGGTGGTGCTGCTCACCAGCCAGAGCATCCAGCACACGGCCCGCTGGCCGATGGAGGCCATCGACGAGATCTTTTACATGCCGGACGCGCACCAGGAATGGGACCGCACCCAGACCCGGAACGCGGTGGCTTACCTGGCGCGCACGCGGGTTTTCGACCGGATCGTGCCGCTCGACGACTTCGACGTCGAGGTGGCGGCCATGCTGCGCGAGCACCTGCGCGTGCCCGGCATGGGCGAGACCACGGCGCACTACTTCCGCGACAAGCTCGCCATGCGCATGAAGGCGGCGGAATCGGGGATTCCGATACCGGACTTCGTTCACGTGCTGAATCACGGGCAGGTGGCCGCGTTCATGGAGCGCGTGCCGGCCCCCTGGGTGCTCAAGCCGCGGTCGATGGCGGGCGCCATCGGAATCAAAAAGGTACACAGCGCGCAGGAACTGTGGAGCGTGGTGGAGGCGCTGGGCGACGAGCAGTCCCGATACCTGTTGGAACGCTTTGTTCCGGGCGACATCTTCCACGTGGATTCGATTATCTACGAGCGCGAGGTGCGGTTCGCCATCGCCAGCGGCTACGGCAAGCCTCCGCTGGAGGTGTCGCACGGCGGCGGAATTTTCACCACGCGCATCCTGGAACGGGATTCGGACACCGCGCGGCGGCTGTTGGCCGAAAACGAGCGGGTGATGGCCGGCCTCGGCATGCTGCGCGGCGTGTCGCACACCGAATACATCGTCGGGCGCGACGACGGCCGCGTTTATTTCCTGGAGACCTCGGCACGGGTGGGCGGCGCGCACATCGCGGACCTGGTGGAGGCCGCGACCGGCATCAACTTGTGGGCGGAGTGGGCCAAAGTCGAACTGGCGGGCGGGAAGGCCGAGTACGCCCCGCCGGAGCCCCGTAACGACTATGCGGGTCTGCTGGTCTCGCTGGCCCGCCAGGAGCACCCGGATACGTCGCAGTTCAACGATCCGGAAGTAGTCTGGCGGATGGACAGGCCCAATCACGTGGGCCTGATCGTGCGGTCCGCCAGCGCGGCACGCGTACGCGAGCTGCTCGACGACTACGCAGCGCGCGTGGCGCGCGACTACCACGCCGCGGCGCCGCCGAGGGACAAGCCGCCTCATTGATGCTCCGTCAGCGGTCCCGGTCATCCGGGATTGATCGGAGCTCGCTCCGGGGTATATACTCCCCAGAGCCGCCGCCACGAGCGGCGCGTCCGTTCGAGATACCCATGCGAAACTCGCTGCTGCGAGCAATACCGATCGCCCTTGCGGCCACGATTCTTGCGGCCACTGCCCGGGGACAGGCAACCGCGCCACCTACCAAAGAGCCCTCCCGCAACCCGCTCACCGGCGATGCGGAAGCCATCCGTCAAGGCTCCATCCTGTTCCGGCAGGATTGTGTTTTCTGCCACGGCGCCGGAGGCCGGGGCGGGGCCCGCGGACCGGACCTGACCACCGGCGCCTGGGCCCACGGAGGCTCCGATGCCGAGCTCGCCCGCACCATCACCAATGGCGTGCCCGGAACGCAGATGCCGGCGAACGAGCTGACCGAGAACGAGACCTGGCAGATCGTCGCCTACCTGCGTACACGCCAACAGGCTCCCGCCGCGCAGACGGGGGATCCACGCCGCGGGGAAATACTGTTCTTCGGATCCGCCCGCTGTTCCACCTGCCACATGGTCAACGGACGCGGCGGCCGGCTGGGGCCCGAGCTGTCTTTCGCCGGCTCGTCGCGGCCGCGCGCGTACCTGATCGAGTCGATCCGCGAGCCGAACCGCGCGCTCACGGAGAACCTGAGCTTTGGCGATGCGATCCAGTTCTGGGATACGGTCACTGCCGTCACCCGCGACGGCGCCACCCTTGTCGGCGTGCCGATGAACGAGGACACCTTCACGGTGCAGATCATGGATTCCCGGGAGCGCATCCACAGCCTGGACAAGAAATCGCTGAAGAGCCTGCGCCATGAAAAGCGCTCGCTGATGCCCGGGTACGGCGCCGATATCCTCGGCGAGAGCGATCTCCAGGACGTGGTGGCATACCTCTCGTCGCTCCACGCGCCCACGCCGGTGGACAAGGGGGAATCGCATGCGAATCAATAGGCTCATCCCGGCCGGCGCCTGCCTGGCCGCGTCGGCCGCGGCGTTCGGGCAGGTAACCGCCGAGCGGCTGGTCAATGCCTGGCGGGAGCCGCAGCAATGGCTGAGCTATTCGGGCGCCTATAACGGCCAGCGGTTCAGCCCGCTCGACCAGGTCGATCGCGGCAACGTGCAGCGCCTCGCGCTGCAATGGGTATTCCAGACCGGCGTGAAGGGCACCCACCAGGCCACGCCCCTGGTGATCGACGGCATCATGTACCTGACGACGCCGGAGAACCACGCCTACGCGCTCGATATCCGGACCGGCCGGCCGCTCTGGCACTACGAGCGGCATCTGCCGAAGGAGCTCTCGCTGTGCTGCGGACCCCAGAATCGCGGCGTGGCGGCGCTCGGGGACCGGCTGTTCATGGCCACCCTGGACGCGCACGTGATCGCGCTCGATGCGAAGACGGGACGCGTGCGTTGGGACGTGGAAGCCGCGGAGGCCGGCAAGGGCTACAGCTTCACCGGCGCGCCGCTGGTGGTCAAGAACAAGGTCATCACCGGCGTGGCGGGCGGCGAATACGGCGTGCGCGGCTTCATCGATGCTTACGATGCCGAGACGGGCAAGCGCGTGTGGCGCTTCTACACGATCCCCGGCGAGGGCGAACCGGGCAACGACACCTGGAAGGGCGACTCCTGGAAACGCGGCGGCGCTCCGGCGTGGGTGACGGGTTCATACGACCCGGAGCTGAACACGTTGTACTGGGGGACCGGCAATCCCGGCCCGCAGATGTACGGCGCCAATCGCCTGGGCGACAACCTGTATTCGGATTCGCTGGTGGCCCTCGATCCCGATACCGGCCGCTTGAAGTGGCATTTTCAATTCACTCCCCACGATGTACACGACTGGGATTCGGTGCATGTCCCGGTGCTGATCGACGACACGTTCAACGGCGCGCCGCGCAAGCTGGTGGCGGTCGCCAACCGCAACGGGTTCTTTTATCTCCTGGACCGCACGAATGGCAAATTTCTCTTTGCGAAGCCTTACACGGAGGTGACCTGGGCCAGGGAAATCGGCGCCGACGGCCGGCCGGTGCTGCTGCCGGATAAAGAGCCGACCGCGGAAGGCAACCGGGTGTGCCCGGGCGGAGTCGGCGGGACCAACTGGCACTCGTCCTCGTACAGCCCGCGGACGCATCTTTACTATCTCTTCAGCAAGGAAGAGTGTACGCTGTATATGGCCGACAACAACCTGGAGCCGCCTCATCGGCCCGGCAGGCCCTACATCGGCAGCGCGTTCTTTCAACCTCCCCAGGAAAGAGACGAGAGCGCCGTGCGCGCCGTGGAACCTCTGACCGGCAAGATCCGCTGGGAGTTC
>DATJYJ010000366.1:0-2051 GCA_035578025.1 Verrucomicrobiia bacterium | reverse complement strand
AAGCACGCCAAAGACGGGTATCAGCGCACCGTCCACAGCTACAAGAAGGCAGGCACCTACCTCGTCACCGTCGACCGCACGAACGCGCGCGGCGAACGCGCCGTCGGGCGCCTGAAGGTAGTCATCGGCTCGCGACTGTGAGTTGGACCGCCGCGCTACTCCCCTAAACGCAAATGCCGCCTCAGGAATGCGAACGTTCCCACCCCGTGGATCGTGTGAGGTCCTTGAAAGAACTCAATGTCGGTCCGGTCCCCAATCCCCATCCTGTCGTAGAAGCGGCGTACCTTCGCATACTCGTACGAGACCCATTCGTCCGGAGCGACGCCGTCTTCGTGGCCGCGCTCGACCATGAAGGGTCGCGGCGCCATGAGATTCGCCAGGTCGGAGTAGTTTACGATGTTCGCGAAGTTGTATTCGAGCATGTCGTACTCTTGCGTGAGCAGGTAGCTGTAGCGCGCGTCGACGCTGGTATTCTTCCAGACCCACTCGTTAAAGTCGGCCGAGCAGATGGACAGGGCGTAGCCATCCAGCAATGGCGGGACACGTACCGCGGTCTTGCCGCCGTAGGAGAGGCCATAGAATCCGATTCTCGAGGGGTCGATAAAGGGCAGGCTGCCGAGCCACTCGAGAAGCCGCTGATGCTGCCCGAGGATAAACGAGAACAACGACAGCTTGAGCGGGTGGGCCTTGCGCTGGATCTGGCGAAATCGCTCCCCTCCGATGTACGGGTTCTGGGGCGCGAAAGTGACAAAGCCCTCCTCTGCCAGCCGGACAGCGAAGCGGTGGTAATACGGCGAATCGATCCCCGGATCGGCCGCATCGCGCGGGCGCCCTTCGAGCCCGTGCTGACAAACCACCACCGGCCGTCGTTCGCCGGGACGAATGTCCTTGGGAACCAGAAGAATGCCATAAGCGAACACTCCCGGCCACACATCCAGCATGACTTCATATCCCCGGTACTTCGGCTGGTCGAAGACGAGCCGCGTGCGCGGATTCGCAGGAACGCTCGGGTCGGGAAGCCGGCCGATCACCTCGCTCCAGATGTAGTCCCGGATCGGCTGAGTCGATTGTTTCCAGGCCACGAGAGAGGAGGAGTCCGCCGCGGACCAGAACGCCGTGCGCCTGCTCTCGGACGCCCGAATCACGGCCTGCGTGTGGGCAGCCATTTGATCGAATTGGCGGTGGAGGCGGGGCGTGGGATCGAAATCCGGGCGCCGGTCGTGCGGAGCCGGGCCCGGGGACCGGTTCCGGACCTGGAGGCTCAACCCTCCCAGCAGCGCGGTCAAAGCTGGCTCCCTGCCGGGTGTGCCGGTTCCGTCTCCGCCGATGAACCTTAGGCGCCCGGATGCGTGCAGCGAGTCAAAGAAAGGCCGCGCGCGCTCCACTTCGCCGCGTACGGAGCTTGGGGGCGGCGTGACGATGGCTCCGGGAGCGGCGCCGTTGCGCTGCGCCGTGGCAGCCGGAGGGCCGGCCACCGCCGGCATGCGGGCCGCTTCCACGACGAGGCGGCGCGGCGCGATCAGGCGGGCGATCTCGGCATCGCCGAATTCACGCAACAGACCCCAGAGATCGCGATAAATCGGCTCCTTCCATACTTCCTGCCGCGATTGAACATAACCGCTGACCAAGGCCCCGCCGATGCGCGTGTCGAGCGCGGCCGAATAGAGGGCCAGCAGCCCACCCTCACCGTAGCCCGCTACTCCGATCGGGACGGAACGCCGCGCATTCTCGGCCGCAAACCAGTCGACCGCGGCCAGGATCTTCTGCACTTCGTATCCAATGATGTGCCGCCCGGCCTCATAAGCCATCCGGTAGATCCATTCGCGATGGGGCTGGTTGGTCATCTTGATGCCGGCAATGCCAGACCAGGTGTCCCGCCGATCGATCAGCACCGGGACCACGACCTGGCATCCGTTCTCCGCCAGGCGGCGCGCGAACTGCGCCGCCGGCTCCAGGCCGGGCGCGAGGCCGGTGAGCATCTCGGGGGACCAGTCTGCGTCTGGAACCGCCACGATTCTGGCCACCGGCGGTGTTTCGGGATCGAGCAGCAA
>DATJYJ010000365.1:0-10619 GCA_035578025.1 Verrucomicrobiia bacterium | reverse complement strand
GATCGCCGTGGACGCACCTATGCCGAGCGCCAGCGTTAGAACAGCGACGGCGGCAAACCCCGGAGATTTGGCGAGCGCCCGCAGGCTATAGCGGAAATCGCGGAGAAGCGTTGGCATGGGGACATCCTGTATACGGTCTATATACCGCTGTGGGACGCAAACGTTACCCAAAAAAAGCCGCCCGCTCCCTGACGGTCGCGGTTCCATGTCTGGTGTACTCCGGACACGGAACCGCGAGCGTGAGCGAGCAGGCGGCCCCGAAAACCGAGAAGCGGTTCGGTTTCCCTCTAATCAAATCAGCAGCTTAAGCAAAAAGAAAGCGAGCCGCTGGCTCGGTTTTTCGTCTAGAACCGCGCGTCGCCGCCGCGGCCGCCGCCGGTGGCGCCGGCAGCCGGAGCAGCGGGGGCGAACTTCGGATCGAGGATGCGGGCGATCTCGTCGCGGGCGGCTTCAAGGTGCGCCTTGGTGTCGTGGTCGGTGGTCTTCGGCAGCGCAGCCGCGATCGAGGCGGTGAGTGCCTTCAGCTCGGCGCGGTAGAGGGGCTTCTCATCGCCGCTCGACGGCGGACGAACCGCGCCTCGCCCGCCTTCCTGCTGCGGGAACGCGGGCGTCGCCGCGGCCGGGGCCGGGTTCAGCTTGGAGTTGATCAGCTGCAGGTAGGATCGCTGCAGTTCACGGCGATACGTGTCGATCTTCACCTGCGGACCGTCGAGTTCCTTCCAGACGCCCTTACGAACAGTGGCGAGAAACTCGTCGGGCGAGTAGGCCAGATTGCCGTCCAGCGTCTCCTGCTCCATCATCCGGGCAAACTTCCCGCTGTTCAGCAGCGCGGTGAGGATGCGGTTCTGTGCGGTGTGGATGCGCTCAATCGCGCCCACGGGCTCGATGCGGCGCAGGATCTCCTCATCGATCATCCACTGCGGCGTGATGAAAGCATTATCGACCAGGTACTTCACGGCCTCACGCTGTTTGTCCTTGGGGATCAGGCTGAAGATGCGGCCTTCCTGACCCACCACCTTCTCCTGGCTGTTCATGCCGCCGGGCACACCCGCAACGTGCGTCATCTCCGTGGTCCACTGGCCAACCATGCGGCCATAGAGCTCGGAAAGATCTTCGTAGGTGTTGCCTTCCTTCCAGGCGGTGGCGGACATCAGCATCTTCTCGACGCGCTGCAGGTTTTTGACGCCGAGCGCGGTTGCCTTCACGGCGTCGGCATCGCCAACGGCCTCGGTCTCTTCGCCGGGGTCGGCGCCGTTCGAGTTGGCAGTGGAGAAGCGGAGCCACGGCTTGTCGTCCTGCTCCCGCGCCCACTTATCGAGAGTTGGCTTCTCCTCATCGGAGCTCTTCGCATTGGGAAGCGGGCTGTAGCCCCACTTGGTGGCCCAGATGTCATAGGGCCCAATCCGCGGGATCAGATCTTCGGCCGGAATGCCATCTTCGGGCTGCGCCACGTAGTTGAAGCGCGAGTAGTCCATGATCGACGGCGTGTGGCCCATCTTGTGCACCCACTCCTTGTCGCGGATCTTGTCGAAGGGGTACATCGAGCTCGCCTTCATGTTGTGCTGGAAGCCGAGCGTGTGGCCGACCTCATGCGCCACCACATACTCGAGCAGCCGGCCCATCAGATCGTCGGGCAGGGGCAGCTTCTGCGCGCGCGGATCGAGCGGGCCAACCTGGGTGAAATACCAGTCGCGGGCCAGCACCATCACGTTGTGGTAGAACTGGATGTCCGCGTTCAGGATCTCGCCAGTGCGCGGGTCGGAAATGTGCGGGCCGCTCGCGTTCTCCACCGTGGAAGGCAGCCAGCGGATCACGGAGTGGCGGACGTCTTCCGGGCTCCAATCGGGATCGTTCTCCGGCGCCATCTTGCCGATGATCGCGTTCTTGAAGCCGGCGGCGGCGAAAGCCTCGTTCCAATCCTCGATGCCCTTGATCAGCCACTTGCGCCATTTCTCCGGCGTGGCGGAATCCACGTAGTACACGATCGGCTTCACCGGCTCGGAGACCGCGGCGCTGGGGTCCTTCTTCTCCAGACGCCAGCGGGCAATGTAGCGGACGCGCTCGGCTTTGTAGTCGTCGTGGCTGTAGTCCATCGTGCCGGTGGTGAAGTAGCCCACGCGCTCATCGAAAAGGCGCGCCATCATGGGGTGCTCGGGGAGCTTCACCAGCGAGTGATGCAGGACAACCGTGGCGCTGCCGGGACGCATCTGGCCGCCGCCGAGCCCGCCGCCTCCAGGACCACGTCCACCGCCCGCCGCACCGGCGCCGCCCGCGCTGCGAGTGTACGTGACGGTGACCTCGGATTCTACGTTCTCTGGATACGGCGAAATCCGCTCGATGAAGGTGCGGGAAGCATCGATCGCGGTGGCGCCGAGGCGCTGCCGCGCGCTGAATTCCTGCACATCCGAAGTGAACAGGCGCGTGACTTCGATGACCGGGGCCCCATCCTTGGCAAACGCCGCCACCGGGAACGACATGATAATGGCGTCGTTATTCGCCGCCTTCACCGCGGCGGCAATGGGCTTGCGCGGATCGGCCGTAATACTGAAATCGACATCTTCGAGCAGGACACGATTGCCCTTGAGGGTCCAGGTGACCACCTTATCGGTCAACTGGCTGCCGCCATAGCCCACGCCGGCGGCGTTCTTCGCGATCTGGGTATTCCAGAGGAATTCCTTGCCGAGCTCGGACTTGGGGATCTCGTAGTAGTAGCGTTCCTTGATCTGGTGAACCGTGAAGATGCCCTTGGTGGTTTTGGCATCCTTGGTGATCACGCGGTCGTAGGGCTGAGGTTCCGGGTTGGCTGCTGCGGCGCCGCCGCCCCCCCGTCCGCCAAAGCCGCCACCGGCGGGAGCTTGCTGCGGAGGTTCGTCCTGCGCCAGCAGACAGGCGGCTGCGCACAGTCCGGCCAGAAGCAAAGAGGTCTTTCGGTTCATCTTGTCTCCTAAGGAGATAATGACGGTATTTTAACAGCGGAGGTAACGGGCAGATCGGCTGTCAACGCCAAATAGAAATGTCCTCTTCTCTGCCAAATAGAAATGTCCGCTTTTAGGGCTCCGGCGTGAGGGGTGGGGTTACGGTGGTTTCGATGTTCCGGGGGAGTCGCGCTCCCTGGGGCAGATCCGAAGACCGCTGCGACGGGGCTGGCTCCGAAGCAGATGGCGCCAAACCCCCAGTCAAACCGGGCCCGATGTTGCCCGTTCTGGGGGTTTTGGTTTTTACAAACAGACCTGCTTTGGTGAAGCCTAGGAGCAGCGGTCTTCGGATATATAAAGCGCGAAGATCGCCGGGCTGCTTTTGCCCGGCGTTCCTTATGGAATTCCTGGGTCAGTCGCGTACGTCCGGGGTTGGAGGGCGGTCCTGGATGGCCTTCCACAACGGTGGCGAAGGCTTTTTCAGAAACGTCCCCATGCTCTCCCGGTAGGCTTGCGAAGGGCGTGGAGGTCTGCGAGAACGTACCGGTTTGGTCTTGGTGGCGGGCTTGGGAGCCGGCTTGGCGGGGCTGGGGCATTCTTCCAGGCAATAGTAGCGTTCGCGAAAACGGACATGCCGGCTCCCATCCAGCCGGCGTTCCACACGCACTGCCGCGCCGCGTAAACCAGCCGGCATGCCGTTGGTGACGATCCGGTAGCGTTTGCCGTCGAGCCGGACGGTGTAGTCGTTGTCCACCTCTCGGCTGTCCACGGAGCAGAGACTGGTCGCTAAGTCGGTGGTTGAGCCCAGCGCCCGGTGAGCGTCGGCCGGGTTGGCCGGCGCCACCACCAGGTGCTGATTCCACCACGGCAGAAACTCTTCTTCCAGGTATCGATTGGCCTCCTCCAAAGTCCGCGCGCCGGCCACTCGCAGTCCCTTCACCAGCCGATCCTGCGCCGTCTGAAAACTGCGTTCGACGCGTCCTTTGGCCTGCGGCGAATGCGCCGCAATCCAGGCAATTCCCAACTCCCGTAGCGCTCGGCCAATTTGCGTCGGTGGCATTTCCACCGTATCTTGATCCACGCCGGGCTCGTCTCGTCTGCGCTTTCCCGCGGTTTGGAACAGGCTCGCCTTGTCGGTGTAGAACGCCACCGGCCGACCGTGCCGCTCCAGATACGTCCACAACAACCGCATGTTCTCCTCGGTCGAGTCGTGCCGCACGAACCGCGCCGTCAACTCGCTGGTGGCGTCGTCGATCATGTGGATCAGGTAGAGATTCTCGCCCCGCCCCTCCAGCCAGTCGTGCTCGCTGGTGTCCCACTGCACCAACTCCCCGCGACAACTCCGCCGCGGCCGCCACTCGTGCACCTTCTCGACCTTCTGTCCGCGCGCGCTCCACAACCCGCCCGCGATCATGATCTGCCGCAGCGCCTCCCGGCCGATCTCGATCTGGTGCTTCTTCGCCAAGTACTCGCTGGCCAGCGTCGGTCCGAATCCGCGGTAGACCTCCTGGGACAGAATCCGGATGATCTTCTCGCGATCCTCCTGGTTGAGTTTTCGGTTGGATGGCCGTCCTCGCAAACCGTGGACCACGACCTTGTCGCCCTCGGCCTTCAGCCGCTTCAGCAAGCGCCGCACCTGCCTCGCCGTCAGGCCCAGCTCTTTGGCTGCTTGCGATTGTTTGATCAGCTTCTTCAATGCCTTCTTGAGAACTACCAGCCGGTCTCTGTCCCGCTGGGTCATGGTCAGAACTCCTGGGTCCGTCACCTCCCCAGCCTGACCTCGTCAAGAGGACATTTCTATTTGGCACAAATAGGACATTCTCACGTGGCGGCGACATAACGGGCAGATCGGCTTGACAGCCAGGGTTGAGTACCCTATTCTCGGAAAAATACGAAAGCGAGGGACTCCATGATTTTTCCGGGCTCCGCCGAAGACCTACTGCAGCGCGGATTTTCGCGCCGCCAACTGGGACGCATCGCCACCATGTTGACTGCCGGGGCGTCACTTCCTTTCTATAACGAATTCGCCATGGCGCAGCAGGCCGAGCGTCGCCAGGGCGCCGGACGCGGCGGGCGCATGATGGATCCCGACGCCGTTCGCATCAACCAGAACGAGAACCCGATGGGGCCGTGCAAGGAAGGCCTGGAAGCCATCGCCAAAGTGGCGCCCCACGGCTGGCGCTATTCGCCTACGAACGAACAGGGCGAACTGGTGCGCGCCATCGCGGAAACCGAAGGCGTGCCGCAGGATCACATCGCGGTGTACGCCGGCTCATCCGACCCGCTGATGCGCGCCACCTGCGCATTCACCTCGCCGACACAGAGCTGGTGCCTGGCCGACCCGGGTTACGGCGGCGGCGCTCCGGCCTTTATCGGGTCGAAGGTGACGCGCGTGCCGCTGCGCGCCGACTACTCCCACGACGCCGAAGCGATGATCAAAGCCGATCCGAACGCGGGCGCGTACTACGTGGTGAACCCGAACAACCCCACCGGCACTGTGACGCCGCGCAAGGACATCGAGTACCTGCTGGAGCACAAGGCGAAGAACGCCGTGGTGATCGTGGACGAGGCGTACATCCATTTCGCCGATAATCTACAGACGGCAACCGACCTGGTGAACGCGGGCAAGGACGTCATTGTGATGCGGACGTTCTCGAAGATCTACGGAATGGCGGGCCTGCGCGCCGGCTTCGCCATGGGCAGGCCGGACCTGCTGGCGAAGCTTCGCCCGTATGGCGTGGGCTTTATGCCGGTCACCGGCCTCGCGTGCGCGACGGCAAGCCTGCGCGTGAAGGATCTGGTGCCGGAACGCCGCGCCATCAACAAGCGGCGCCGCGAAGACACGTTCGCCTTCCTGGAAAAGAAGGGCGTGAAGTACATTCCGAGCCAGGCTAATTTCTTCATGATGGAAGTCGGCCGGCCCGGAAACGACTTCGCCTCCGACATGGCGCAGCAGAAGGTGATCATCGGCCGCATCTGGCAGGCGTGGCCGACCAAGGTGCGCGTCTCCATCGGCAACGATGAGGAGATGGCGAAGTTCAAATCGGCCTTCGAAAAGGTGTGGGCGTAGACAGCACCGAGATTGAACCGGGTTTTCGCGGGGCCTCTACGTGGGAGAATTGCGATAGAGGTCCCGGAAAACATCTATGGATGATGCGCTGCTGATCCATCGCATCCACTTTGCGTTCACTGTCACTTTTCATTACCTCTTTCCACAACTCACGATGGGGCTGGCGCCCCTGATCGTCATTTTCAAAACTCTCTATCTGCGCACGGAAAACGCGGCCTACAATCGTGCCGCTCGATTCTGGGCGAAGGTCTTCGGGATCAACTTCGTAATGGGAGTGGTCACGGGGATTCCGATGGAGTTTCAGTTCGGCACCAACTGGGCGCAGTTTTCCCGAGTTACCGGAGGCGTCATCGGGCAGCCGCTGGTAATGGAGGGCGTGTTTTCGTTCTTCCTGGAATCGGCGTTCCTCGGCCTGTTTCTCTATGGCGAGCGCCGTTTGGGAAGGATCGGGCACTGGTGGGCGGGCTTCGCGGTGTTTGTGGGCTCGTGGCTGTCGGGCTTCTTCATCATCGTGACGGACGCCTGGATGCAGCACCCGGTGGCATTCGAGCGCACGCCGGAAGGCGCCTTCCACGTCACCAGCTTCTGGGGCCTGCTTCTTAACCCCTGGGCGCTGATTCAGTACGCGCACAACATGTCGGGCGCGCTGATTACCGGCGTGTTCGTAGTGTCCGCGGCCGCGGCGTACTACCTGATCGAAGGGCAGTGGGTCGAGGATGCGCGCACCTTCCTGCGCGTGGCGGTGCCCGTCGGGCTCATCGCGTGCGCGGTGCAGATCTTCCCCACCGGCGACATGCACGGCAAATTCATGGCGGCGCATCAGCCGGCAACGGTTGCAGCAATGGAAGGCCTGTTCCGCACGGAAGCCGGAGCGCCCATCGTGATCATCGGGCAACCGGACGCGGAGCATGAACGCATCGACAACCCGCTGCTCGCCAACCGGGTACTCAGCTTCCTGATCTACGGCACCCCGACGGCGCAGGTGCGAGGCTTGAACGCATTCCCCAAGAGCGACTGGCCAACCAATATTCCACTGCTGTTTTACGCTTACCACGTGATGGCGGGCCTGGGGACCATCTTTGTGGCGGTGATGGCGGGGTGCGCCTTTCTGATGTGGCGGGGCACGCTGTTCCACACGCGCTGGATGTTGTGGATCCTGCTGCTTTGCCTGCCGCTTCCGTACATCGCGAACACGGCCGGCTGGCTGACCGCGGAACTGGGCCGGCAGCCCTGGCTGGTTTACGGCCTGATGCGGACGCCTGAAGGTTATTCGCAAACGGTGAACGCGGGCAACGGGCTGTTCACGCTGCTGGGGTTTATGGGCCTGTATGCGCTGCTGGCGATTCTCTTCCTGTTCCTGATGCATCAGGAGATCGCGCACGGCCCTGCCGAAACCCATGGCGCCGATATCGAATCCGGCGCGCCGGTGACCACGCTGTGAAGGAGACATCGCAATGCTAATAGCCTGGTTCCTGCTGGTAGCGGCGATGCTCGTGGGCTACGTGGTGCTTGACGGTTTCGATATCGGAGTCGGCATACTGCACCTGCTTCTGGCGCGGACCGAAGCGGAGCGACTGGTGCTGCTGCGGACCATCGGACCGGTGTGGGACGGCAATGAAGTCTGGCTGCTGGCAGGCGGCGGCACGCTGTACTTCGCCTTCCCGCTGCTGTATGCATCGGCTTTCAGCGGCTTCTACCTGCCGCTGATGATGGTGCTGTGGCTGCTAATTGCGCGCGGCATCGGGATCGAGCTGCGGATGCACCTGGAGACGCCGGTGTGGAGCGGCCTGTTCAACGGGGCGTTCGGAATTTCCAGCCTGCTGCTGGCGGTGTTCTACGGCGCGGCGTTGGGCAACGTGATCCGCGGAGTGCCGCTGCGGCCCGACGGCTACTTCTTCCTGCCGCTGTGGACGAACTGGAACGTGGGCCCGCAGCCCGGCGTACTGGACTGGTACACCGTGCTTTCGGGCGTGCTGGCCGCGGTGGCGCTGGCGGCCCACGGCGCCAATTACGCGGCCTTGAAAACTACCGGCGATCTGAACCGCCGTGCGCGGCAGGCGGCCCGCCTCCTGTGGCCCGTGCTGGCGCTGCTGACGGCCGCAAGCCTGGCGGCGACACTCCTGATCCGCCCCGGCCTGCTCGAAAACTACCGTAATGCTCCGCTGCTGTACGTAATCCCCGCCATGGTCGCGGCAGCGCTGGGCGGGATGTGGCATTTCGCAAGCAACGGCAGCGAAGGCGCCGCATTCAGCTCGTCCTGCGCCTACCTGGCGTTGATGATGGGGGGCGCCGCGGCCGCCGTCTATCCCAACCTGTTACTCTCCACAACCGACCCCCGTCTCAACATCACGGTCTTCAACGCGCACTCGGGCAGCCACGCGCTCATGGTCGGGTTCATCTGGTGGGGCCTCGGCATGATGCTCGCCGCCGGATACTTCGTGTTCGTCTACCGGATGTTCCGCGGCAAGATCGCAGCCTAACGCGCGGCTCCCCGAATCTGCTGCAAGTGCTCCGACATGGATTTCACGCGGTCGGGATGCTCGGCCGCCAGGTTGTGCTGCTCGGCGATATCGCTCGAGAGATCGTAGAGCTGCGGCTGCGGGTCGTTGCCCATCTCCGTATTCGTGTTGCGATTCATTTTGGGACCGTTGCCGGGCGCGATGAACTTCCAGTTGCCTTCGATCAGCGCCAACGAGCCGGCATGCTCTACCAGCCAGTCGCGGCCCTTCCGGTCGCGGCCGAGCATCGCGGGCAGCATGTCCACGCTGTCGGGTGCCGCGCCGGCCGCCGGCCTCCCGCCGGTGAGATCGGCAAGCGAGGCGAAGAAATCCACATGGCTGAGCAGCGCGGGCGACACGCTGTCGGGCTTCACATGCCCGGGCCAGCGCAGCATCATCGGGACACGCGTGCCGCCGTCGAAATTGCTGTACTTGCCGCCTCGCAGCGGGCCGGCGGGCTTGTGGTCGCCAAGCTTCTGAACCGCTTCGTCGCGGTAGCCATCGTCCACCACCGGGCCGTTGTCGCTGGAGAACATCAGGATGGTGTTGCGCGTGAGCTTCAAACGGTCGAGCGTATCCACCACCTGGCCGACGGACCAGTCGAGTTCCGCAATGGCGTCGCCGCGCGGGCCCATCGGAGTCTTGCCGACGAAGCGCGGGTTTGGAATGCGCGGCACGTGGATGTCGTGCGTCGCGAAATAAAGGAAGAACGGCCGCGCCTTGTTCTCCTCGATGAAGCGGACGGCCTTGCCGGTGATCGTGTCGGCGATGTCCTCGTCCACCCAGAGCGCGGATTTTCCGCCGGTCATATAGCCGATGCGCGGGACTCCGTTGACGATGGCCTGATCGTGGCCGTGGCTCGGATGCAAGCGCAGCAGTTCGGGGTGCGCAGAGCCGGTCGGCTCGTCGCCGATGGGGCGCTCGTAGCTGACGCGGATCGGGTCATTGGGATCGAGGTTGGCGACGCGGTGATTCTCGACGAACACGCAAGGAACGCGGTCGCCGGTAGCCGGAATGATGAAGGAGTAGTCGAAGCCGACCTCGAGCGGGCCGGGGCGGACTTCGCCGTTCCAATCGATGTTCCCTTCGCCGAGGCCCAGGTGCCATTTCCCGACGACGCCGGTGCGGTAGCCGCGCTCCCGGAGCATTCCTGGAAGCGACTGGCGGTTGGTTGGCACGATGAGACGGGCATCGCCGGGCAGCACGCCGGTGCCGGGCTTGCGCCACGCGTATTCCCCCGTGAGCAGCGTGTAACGCGAGGGCGTGCACGTAGCCGACGACGCGTGCACGTTGGTGAAGCGGACGCCGCCACCGGCGAGACGATCGAGATTCGGCGTGCGTACGCGCCTGGCGCCGTAACAGGAGAGGTCTCCGTATCCGACGTCATCGGCGTAGATGAGGACGATGTTGGGGCGTTCGGCCTGTTGTGCCTGGGCTGCGAACACCCCGGCCCCAAGGGTTGTAAGGAATTGCCGCCGGTCCATGCGGCTTACGCTATCACAGGTACGTCGGCATCAACTGGATTTCCGGCACGCAGGCGCGCGGCGGCAGCTTGGCGATGGAGAGCACCACCTCGGCAACGTCTTCGGGCTGCAGCGCTTTCGCGAGGGTCTCCGCGGTAGGCTGGACCGGGCGCTTGGCGAGGATTTCGGTGTCAACCAGGCCTGGGCAGACGGCGCAGGTGCGGATGCCGTTTTCCTTCTCCTCGACGCGGATCGCATGCGCGAGCCCGACGATGCCCCGCTTGCCGGCCTGGTACGCCGCGCCGGAAACGTCCGGCACGAGGCCGGAGATCGAGGAGATATAAATCAGGTGTCCCGACTTCGCCGCGCGCATCGCCGGCAGCACGGCCGCCGTGGCGTAATAAGCGCCGTTGAGATTCACCGAAACCAGTTCATCCCACACGGGGGGCGTGAGTCGCGTGAGGGCGCGGTCGGGCGTGTTGGTGCCCGTCGCATAGACAAGAATGTCGACTTTGCCGAAGGCTTGCAGCGTCTGATCCGCGAGGCGCTTCATCTGGCCGGCGCTGGCCGCGTCAGCCGTGGCAATCTCGACGGCGTGGCCTTCCTGGGCAAGCTGATCGCGCAGTTGTTCGAGGCGCTCCTTTCGACGAGCAGCCGCCATGACGCGTGCGCC
>DATJYJ010000364.1:0-59445 GCA_035578025.1 Verrucomicrobiia bacterium | reverse complement strand
GCCATCACCAGCGCCAGAAAATCCTTCAGCGACAACTCCAGCTTGCCGTCGTGGACATAATCCGGGAGCTTCACCGGGTCCTTCAACTCGACCGAGGTCTTCGCCTTCTGAAAGGTCTCGCGGAAATAATTGGGCTTGGGGAATGACGTCAACTGCGCCGACGCGCCTGCCGTCAGGAGAATACCTGCAATAAGAGATCGAAACAGCATAGTTCTATGTGGGCCCTTACTCGTAACGGATCGCCTCGATGGGATCCAATTTCGCGGCCTGCACCGCGGGATATATACCGAACAGAAGTCCGATGAAAACCGACACGCCGAAAGCCACCACAATCGATGAGGTGGTGACCACGGTCGACCAGCCGGCGACGGACGCGATCACGCGCGAAAGGGTAAATCCGAATGCGATTCCGATCAGACCTCCGACGATCGAAATCAGGACGGCTTCCGTGAGGAACTGACGCACGATATCGCCCTGGCGTGCACCGATCGCGCGCCGAATGCCAATTTCGCGGGTCCGCTCCAGCACCGTGGCCAGCATAATGTTCATGATTCCGATGCCGCCGACCAGCAGCGAAATACCCGCGATGCAAATCATGACTACGTTGAAGATGAACTGAGTCTGCTTGCGCTGTTCCAGCAGACCGGCGGGAACGACAACCGTAAAATCGCCGGCGTCCTTGTGCGTAGCTGCCAGAATCGCGCGCACCACGTTAGACGTCTCGATCGAGTCGACGTTCTGCCCGACCTTCATATAAATTCCGTCGATTTCGTCTTTGAGGTAGCTGGTGTTGTCCTCGAAGCGGCGCATCACGGTGTTCAGCGGAGCGATGACCAGGTTGTTCTTGTTCATCGACTGCACGCCTTCGACGTCGGTATCGCTCGAAGCCTGCGGCGTCAGGACTCCGATCACCTGAAGCCAGGTGTCGTTGACCTTGACGTACTTTCCCACCGCGTTGTCGTAACCGAGAAGGTTGACTTTTGCGGTTTCTCCCAGCACGCAAACCGGCGCCGAGGAGATGTTCTCCTCTTCGGAAAAGAACCGGCCGGCCACCAGCTTCAGGCTGTTGATTTCGACGAAATTCGGATAAACGCCGATGAGCTGGGGCGGCTCCTGGTTGGTCTTGGGCAGCAGCTTCTGCGGCTTGAAACGCTTCCGCGGGGTGATGGCCACCAGCCCGGAGACGTTCTCGGAAATGGCCCGGAAGTCACGGAAGGTAAGCCCGGGCGAGATGGAACGTACGGTCTGCAATTCGTTGCGGTCCACCGCCTCGCGCGCCTCCACGATGATGTTGTTCACGCCGAGCTGGTCGATGAAGCTCATCATCTCCTTTTGTGCGCCGGCGGTAATGGAGAGCATGGCCACAACAGCGCCGACGCCGAAGATCATGCCGAGCATCGTCAGCAGGCTGCGCAGCTTGTGGGCGAAGAGGCTGGCCAGCCCCATCGTCAGTTCTGGAATGATATTGGAAAGGCCCATTCTTACTTACCGCCCGGCATTCCGCCCATGGGATTCCCGCCTTGGGCGGATTTCTTCTCGCCGTTCTTTTTGGTTTTGTCCGCCGTGGGATCCGCCATCGCCACGATTTCGCCGGGTTCCACGCCGCTGGCGATCACCATCATGGATTCACTCTGCTTGACGAGTTTCACCGGGCGCGGTTCGAACTTGCCCTTGGCCTGCACATACACCAGGTACTGGCCGCCCTTCTGGAAGACCGCCTGCGCGGGCACATGAATCACGTCGTTAAGTTTCTCCACCTGGATTTCGACATCGGCCAGGAGGCCGGGCCGCAGGAGCACCTGGGCGCGCGAATCCTGTTCGGGAGGCAGGGGAAGCTTGGCCTTGGCCCGGTCATCGTCCGTAAACCCGCCCGGAGTGCGGCTGAACATGGCTAAGGGGTCCATGCCGCCGCGTCCGCCGCCCGGAAATCCCCGGCCATCTCCTCGTCCTCCGCTTCCGCCGCCGGGGAATCCCTGGGCGTCTCCGCGCCCGCCGCGCCCATCGCCGGAACCGCGGCCCTGGCCCATGGTGATCCCGTTCTTTGCCAGGAGATCCTGCATCTGCTTCTGCAATTTCTCGCGCTCTTCGGGCGAGGCCGACTGCATCTGCTGGCGCAACTGCGACATCTTCTGGCGGTCCGCGTCGCTCATGTTGGCGAACCGGTCGCCTCGGCCTCCGCCGGATCCGTCGCGCCCACCGCCGGCGTCTCCGCTTCGGCCGCCGCTGTTCCCACCGTTGCCACCGCCGCGCCGGCCGCGCCCGCCTCCCTGGTCATCGGACACCTGTCCTGCCTCCGCTGCCTTGGCGGCGGCCGCCGCGGCGAACGGGTCGGCGTTGCGGTTCGTATCCTTCTTGGCGTTGGCTTCCGCGGTGGCCATGATGCGATCGATATCGGCCTGCTTCATGCCTACGCCTGCCAGCAATTGCCGCATGTCGATGGAAAAGATGATGTCGAACTTCTTGGAGGGGTCGCCGCTGAACACGTCCGAGGTGGCCGTGCCGCTCATGGCCTTGATCTTGCCGTTGAAGCGCTTGTCCGGAATGGCATCGAGCTGCAGCACGGCTTCCTGGCCTTCCCGGAGGTTGGCGCGGTCCAGTTCGCCGACCTTGGCCCAGACCTCGAGCTCGGAAAGATCCAGGATATCCGCCACCGGCATGCCGGGCTGCAGCGTGTCGCCTTCGCGGATGTCCGGCATCTGTTGGCCGAAGTTGAAATTGCCGGCGCGATTCTGCCGGATGGAGACCAGCCCCGTAATGGGCGCGAGCGTCTTGCACAAGGCGATGCGCTGCAATTCGCGCTGGACGTCGAGCAGGCTCCGGTTACGCTGTTCCGCCAGCACGGCAAGCTGCGATTCGGCCTGTTCCTGGCGCGATTGAATGTCGCTCTCCAGCTCCTTGAGAGCGCGTTTCTGCTGCTCGAGCGTGAGCAGGTTCTTCTTGCCGTCGATTTCGGCGAGGATCGGATTGCGCTGCACGTCGAGCTCGGCCCGCCGCACGTTGTAGCGCGTGCGCAGCAGGGTCACCTGGTCCTGGCTCTGCGTGATGGCGAGGTCCGCCTTGGCCTTCTTGATCTGCTCATCCACCGATTGCAGGGCCAGACGATTCTCTTCCAGGTTGCTTTGACGTTCGCTATCGTCGTATTCGACGATCAGGTCTTTTTCCACGGCCAGGGAACCGACGGGAGCCAGGTCGGTCACCTGCACGGTGCCGAACAGGTTCGGGGCGGTTAGCGTTTGAGTGCGCACCGCGCGCAGTTCGCCGCGCGAGTAGGCGCGGATGACGACGTCGCCCTTTTGAACCTTGGCGGTCGGGATCTGGTCCGTCCGCTCCGGCAGGCTCTTGTAGTAGCGATAGCCGCCATACCCGGCGCCTGCCAGAATCGCCAACCCGATGAGACGAAAGATTACCTTCTTCATTAAATGAACCAGTGCGCAGGCCTGGAGGCCTGCGTTTACAGCTTTTTCTTGGCGCGCTTGACAGCTTCGGCCGGATTTTCCAGCGTCACCGTTTCGTTTTCCTGCAAGCCGCCGGTCACGATGATCTCCTCATCGTTCTGTTTGCCTACCTGGATCTGCCGGGTAGCGAAGTCTTTGCCGCGCTGCACGAACACAGCCGGCTTTCCATCCTTGGAGAAGCTGGCCCGCAGCGGGATCAGCAGCGTATTCGGCTCGCGCTCGATGATGATCTCAGTCGAGGCGCTCATGCCCGGCCGTAAGCGGTCGTCGAGCTTGGTAATGGTGGCGCGCGCCGGGAAAGTCTTCTCCGGCGTCGAGCCGCCTTTGAACACCAGTGCGGCGATGGGGCTGATCCAATCCAGCACGGCGGTGAATTCCTTGTCCGGGATGGCATCCACGCGAATGTGGACTTCCTGTCCCAGCCGGATCTTGCCGCGGTCCACTTCTTCCAGCTTCAGGTCCACGTACATTTCGGAGAGGTCGGGGATTTCGACGATCTCGGCGCCGGTCCAGGCAGGATCACCTTCCTTGAAGGGCGGCGTCGCCTGCCCGAACGACCCCTGCGAGCGGAAGTTGGGCAGCACGTTCACGATGCCGTCGATCGGGGCGCGGAGCTGCATCATGGTCAGGTAGCCCTGGGCGGTGCCCAGATCGCGGACGGTCTTATCCTTGCGCTGGTTGAGACGGTTCAAATCGGCCTCGTGGCCCACCTGGTGCGCGTTGATCGAGGCTTTTACAGTCTGCAGCGAGCCCTCAGAAACGCCGACCTGGATCCGGTTTTTTTCACCGTCGATGGCAGAGAGCACTTCGGCCTTGCTGGCGTCCAGCTTGGCGCGTTCCAGGTCGTACTCGCTGGACATCTTGCCCATGGAGTCGGCTTCGTCTTCGATCTTCTGCGTGGCCTTGGCCTGGACGATGTCGCCATCGGCGGCGCGGACGTTGGTGTTCCGGGTGATGACGTTCTGCTCCTGCTGCGAGCCGTCGAATTCGACCACCACGTCGCCCTTCTTCACGGGGCGGCCGGCATCGGCGAGATGGATAATGCGCAGGCCGGGCACCTGCGGCGCCTTGATCACCACGCTGCGCGCGCTCTTGATGTCGCCGCGGGTGCGCACGCTAATGATGAAATCGCCGCGGCGCACGCGCGCCACCGGCACCTCGACTTCGGTGGTCCCGGTGTAGCGGTAGGCCGCGAAAACACCCCCGCCGCAGAGGCCGAGGGCCAGCGTCCAGGTAATCATCTTGACCCTGCGCGGATTGGATTTGCCCAGCCGCTGGCTGGGTCTTCGATCCTTGCTTGCCATGACAATAATGCGTGGCTACATCGGCTGCTGGAGCGCGATCACGTCCCCTTTCTGAATTCCGGAGCGGATGGCGACTACCGTGTAGCTCGGCAGCCCCAGTTCCACCTTCTTCTTGATCCAACCTTCGGCGCCCTGCACGTACACGAACGATCCGGCTTCATCGGCGAACACCGCCGCGCGCGGGGCCAGCAGCGTGTTCTTCTCCGAGCCGAGGACGATTTCGGCGCTTCCCGAGAGGTCGGGGATGATGCGCGCATCCGCCTTTTCGATCTTCAGCCGCACGGGAATCTCACCCACGAAACGGCCGCGGAAGGTGCTGGCCTTGGCCATAGCGCCGATTCCAACCAGGGTTCCCGGCAATTCGATGTCGGGATAGGCGTCCAAGTGGACCGAGGCCTTCATGCCGAGCCGCAACCGCTGCGCATCGACTTGGTTGACCGTGGCGTTGAGGACCATGGAACTCGGGTCCACGATCTGGACGAAGGGTTGGCCGGCCTGCACCTGGTCCCCTTCGCGGATCTGGCCGAATTCACCGTTGCGCACGATGCTCTGCATGACCACGATGCCGTCCATGGGCGACTTCATGCTCATCTTCTGCACGTTGGCTTCGGCGCGCTGGACTTCGATTTTGGACTGCTGCAGGTTCAGCTCGGACACCCGGATCTGCGCGCGCTGCGACTCCTCGACCAGGGCGGACTCGGCCACGAGCTGCTTGTAATTGGCTTCGGTCTCCTCGACCGAGAGCTTGAATTTTTCCGCATCGATGGCGGAGCGGATATCCGCGGTTTGCAGGTCGAGCTTGGCCTTTTCGAAATCCGACTTGGCGGTACGCACCGTCTGGTCGTGGGCTTCCTTAACGGCGGCCAGATTGGCCACCATCTTCCTGACGGTGTTTTCGAGTTGGATCGCGGAGTCTTTGTAATCATCCAGGCGCTGCAACTGGTTCTGAGGGTCGAACTCGGCTACCACTTCTCCGGTCTTCACGCGGATGCCGGGCTTGGCGAGCTTCATGAGGACAAGGTTGAAGTCCCCCGGTCCGCCGCCGCCGCCCGCGTCGCCGCCACGGTTCATGCCGCTGCGGCTGCCCAAAATGCGAGGCGCGAGCAAGGCTGCGAAGTTCTGGGCGGCAACCGTGCCGGTGACGCGAATCGTCGCCGAGACATCGCCGAGTGCCACGGCCACCGTGGAAACGCTGGTAATGGAGCCCTGGGCCGCAACTTTGGCATCGGCCTTGGTTTTGTAGTAGTACGCCGCACCGGCGGCGAGCACTACGACGATGCTGATGCCCACCCACATCCCGGTTCGTTTCCGCCGGGCGGGCGCGTGTTTGGGCGGCACCGCGCTTAGGCCCGGTTTCGATGGCTCCGCTTGAGCCCCGCCGGGCGCGGGCACACTACTCATACTGGGCTGCATGTGGTCCTTCCCAAAAAGGCCGCGAGGGCCCCGTCACGTCAATACAAGAGTACTCACAGTTGAAGACGCTCTTGAAACTGTGAAGGTTATCCCAGGGTAGCCCAAAAGTCCATTTTTTTGGTGGCCCCAAAGGGCTGCGTCTGTAACTCTTCGTAAATTAAGGCTATTGCCTCTTAAAAGAGGACATCGAAGTCAAGCGTGAAGCGGCGTCCGCGGTTACCGAAGAAATAGCCGTAGGCGTGATCGGCGACGTTATTGTGCACCACCTCCGGATTGAAGTGGTTGGTTAGATTGAAGCCGGCCACCGACAGCCTCACGGCATACTTGGGGTTGACTTGAATGTCTTTGGAAAACCTGGAGTCGATCGAAAAGAACGCCGGATATCGCGAGCTGTTGGGAACTCCAACATATTGCCGGTCAGCATCGATGGATGAGTAGGGGAAGCCGCTCCGGTACTCGATTACCGGAGCCACACTGAACTTAGCGGGTAAGTTAACCAGACCCCAGGCCAGAAACCGGCTCGGCAGGTCGGCGGGGAGGTTGCCGAAGTAGTTGGGACGGACGATCGGCACGGGGTAACTCCCGAGGAAATTGGAAAAGTCGTTCAGGTCCCCCCGCCCCTTACTACGGACGTAGGAGAGAAAGATCTCCTGTTTGTCGGTCATTCGGAAGCGAGTGGTGGTCTCGAACTGGCGGTAGTGAGCGCTGCCCGACCCGGAAAGCAGATAGGCTCCGAACCCGGTGTTCGGATCGGGTGCCACCGGGTTGATGATGGTGAGCCCGTCGGAGACGCTCTCCATGTAGCCTGTGCGGACCCGGATTCGCGGAGAAACCGGCTGCTCGATCTGAATCATCCAGTTGGTGCTGCGCGGGGAGAAATTCCCGTCCTGGGGCGACTGGAACAGGAACGGATGGTGTACCTGCACCTGGCCCAGAGTGTTGAGGTAGACGAACGGGCCGTCGGTGATTTCGCCGTCAGGACCATAAAAGGTCTGGACCTGGTCCGGATACTTGTTGAAACAGTAGACATTCAGCGGCACCCGGTCGTAGAAGTAGCCGGCTCCGCCGCGGATCGTGGTGCCTTGTCCCTCGATAGGGTTCCAGGCAAAGCCGATGCGAGGCGCGACGCGATAGGCGCCGGAAACCTGCTGTGATTCGACGCGAGTGCCCAGATCCGCGCTGAACCGGGGAGACATCACCCAGTGGTCCTGGACGAAGAAGTTGGTCTCAATGTCAGAAATCTCGAACTGGCGGGGATGGGTGAAAGAGAGCCGCTGGGTAAGGATGCCCTCGGCGTTGAGGATATCGACCGGATTCTCCGCGATCTGCCCGTCCTCGTTGCTGGAGGCGGCATAAGTCCCCACCTTCCAGTGGTGAGTCCCCCAGCGTTTGACGGGAGCGAAGCTGAAGGTCGAAAGGCCGGAGATTCTCACGGCGGACCGGGTCTGCTGGGCAAAGTAATTGCCGGTGTTCTGCCAGGGTGTGAGTGTCAGGTTATCCTGACCGAGCGGCCAGACCTTGGCATCGAACGCGGTCACCGAGATCGTGGTTTCCAGAAGACCGCGGCCGATGCTCAGCTTGTCGCCGATGGTGCCGGTGTAGTTGTGGGTGCTGGCATCCGGTGTGGTCTCCAGGGGATTGAAATAATTCATGTTCACGTGCCCCAGCCGCTGCGGGGCAAAGTGGAACGTCGCTGTTACGAGATGCTTGCTGGAAGCGACCCAATCGAGCTGGCTGAAGGAGTTGATGCCGGTTTTGAGTTTCTGATTGTCGGGAAAGGGCAGAGTGTAGACCGAAGTCTTCCGGACCTCGTACTCGATACCCTCGGAGAAAAAGAGCTTGCCTGGGAGAATGGGGCCCTCGAAGTTCACGCGCGGCGTGGCGGTCTTGAGGCCCCGAAGGTGCCAGCTTCGGATCCGGAACTCGGGCAGCGGATCGTTGAGTTCGAACTTCCATTTATCGCCCCCGCGCCGCGTTTCGACGCTTACCAGGGCTGCGGTAAATCGGCCGTACTCCGCCAGGAAGGGTGTTTGAAAGACATTCAGCACCTCGACGCTGTCGATAGGCACTGTGAGACCGAACTCGCCGGTAGCGGGATCGGTGACGTCGGCGGAGTTGACGATGAGGGCGCTGCGGGGCTCGCCGGAATCGGAGATCTTGATCGCGCCGCTATCGTCGCGGACGACCCCGGGGACCAGCGGGAGGGCTTCGGCGACAGTAGCCGGGCGGTTGGGCAGTTCCTTGACGGTGGCGCCGCTGACCGAGGTACCCGGAGCGGAGGTCTGTTCGACAGGAGAGGCATCACCGGTCACGTCGATTTTGGTGCGCTCCAGGGCCGGAACAAGGGTCAGCTCAAGGTGCTGGGTGCCTCCGGCGGCCAGATCGACGTCTTTCTCGATGGATTCGAAGCCCTTTTGAGCTATGGAGATATGGTATTTTCCCGGACGGAGGCCCGGGAAGGATGCGACTCCATTTTCGCCGGTGAAGGCCGAGGAGAGCGGACTTCTGAGATCGACGCGCACGCCGGGCACGGCCAGTTTGCTCTGGTCAACTACGGCCACATCAATCTGCTGAGCGGCCACTGTAGCGCAGAAAACGACTGCGCCCGCAAATCCCCTCAGAAACTGCACCGGTTCCCCGCTTTGCTCTATCATTTGTACCATATGTAACGGAGACCCGAGCACCGGTTTTGAGGGCAGATTCGGGGTTTTTCCGCATGCCTCCGGCGGCCGGCGGGGGCCGGGCGTGGGGGGACGGCGCGTGCTACCCTGACAAGTAGTGTCGTCGCCGCTAAACTTCCATCTGGAACAATATGATGGGCCGCTCGATCTCCTGCTGGACCTGATCCGCAAGCAGCAGATCGACATCAAGGACATCCCGATCGCTACCATCACCGCGCAGTACCTGGAATACCTGGACAAGGCGCGCGAGATGGACATCGATCTGGGCGCGGAGTTCGTGTATATGGCGGCGACCCTGATCCATATCAAGTCCAGGATGCTCTTACCGCGCGACCCGGCGTTGACGCCGGAGGGCGAAACTCCGGAGGATCCCCGGCAGGAACTGGTGGATCGGCTGCTCGAACACGAGCGTTTCAAGAATGCAGCCGAGATGTTACAGCAGAAACGCCTGATCGAGGAGAACGTCTGGAGCAATCCGCAGGTGAAGGCGTTTGTTTCCGAGGACGACGATCCCGGCCTGGCGATCACGCTGTTCGACCTGGTGAAGGCTTTCAGCGAGTTGCTGGAGCGGGCGAAAAACCGGCCGGTATACGAGGTCGAATCGGCCGATGTGACCGTTGCCGACATGATTCGTTTTCTGCGCGATCAGTTCAAGGAAATCGGCGAGGATGAGCCGGTATTCATCATGCGCATCTTCGAGGTGCAGCGCACCCGGCGCGCCATGATCGCGCTATTCCTGGCGGTGCTGGAAATGGTGCGCATGCAGGCCGTGATGATCACGCAGAAGGAGCTGTTCGGCGAGATGGCGCTCAAGCGTCATGGCAATTTCGACGCCGTATTCGCGGGAGAGCAGCCGATGGCGGCCATCGAAGCCATCGAAAAAGACTACATTTGACCAACACTGAAGAATGGACGAACTGGAATCCCAACCACAACCCGAATTCTCGGTCGAAGAACTGATGGCGCCGCCGGACGCGGCCGCCGGAGAGCCTGCGCAGCCGTCACAGGAGGATACCCAACTTAAGGCGGTGCTGGAGGCGATCATTTACGTGGCCGAGGAACCCCTGACGCTGGCGCAGATTTCGGCCGCGCTGGAACAGCCCACGGATCGGATCCGCGAATTGCTGACCCAGTTGATCGCGGACTTCGACCAGCCGGCGCACGGGGTATCGATCCGCGAGGTGGCGGGCGGCTACAAGATGGCCACCAAGCCCGAGCATCACGAGGCGGTGCGCAATTTTGTGAAGAGCCTGAAACCGCCGCTGAAGCTCTCGCTGCCGGCCCTGGAGACGCTGGCGGTGATCGCGTACAAGCAGCCAGTGACCGGTCCCGAGATCCAGGAGATCCGCGGCGTGCAGGGCAGCGGTGTGCTTAAGACCCTGCTGGAGCGCAAGTTGATTGCCGTCGCGGGTCGCAAGAACGTCATCGGGAAGCCCATGCTCTACAAGACGACCAAGGAGTTCATGATCCAGTTCGGCTTGAAGGACCTGAGCGAGCTGCCGACGCTGAAGGAGTTCGAGGAGATCCGGCGGATGGCGCTGAGCGATGTTGAGCCACCCGCACCGCCGGCTGACGAGCCGTCCCAGACCGAGTCGGCGGAACCGGCATCCCAGCCCGAGGCCACGGCCGAACCGCCCGTGGAGCCGGCACCGGAAATCCAGGAGTCCTGATGCCTGAGGAACGCCTCCAGAAGATCCTCTCACAAGCCGGGGTGGCATCGCGCCGGCAGGCGGAGAAGATGATGCTGGAGGGGCGGGTTACGGTGAACGGGGCGGCAGTGACCGAACTCGGTTCCAAGGCCGATCTCGATCGCGACCACATCAAAGTAGACGGAAAGCTGATCCATGCGCCGCGCAGGCTGATTTATATCGCGCTGCACAAACCCGACAACACGGTCACCACGGTGACCGATCCGCAGCATCGCGCCACCGTCATGGACCTGATGCGGGGGGTGAAGGAGCGCGTCTACCCGGTCGGGCGGCTGGACTATCACAGCGAGGGACTGCTGCTGTTGACCAACGACGGCGAGCTGGCCAACGCCATCATGGCGGCGGCGACCCACCTGCCCAAGACTTACGTGGTGAAGGTCACCGGCGAGCTGTCCGGCGAGGAAGAGCAGAAGTTCCGCGAAGGCGTGCCGATTTCCGGACGCCGCACGCTGCCGGCGGGGCTGAAGCTGATTCACAGCGCGCAGAATCCCTGGTACGAGGTGCGGCTGTTCGAGGGACGCAACAACCAGATCCGGCTGATGTTCAAGCACTTCGGAAAGCTGGTGGAGAAGCTGAAACGGGTACGGATTGGACCGGTCGAGCTGGGTCCTCTGAAGCCCGGCGATTTTCGCTATCTGTCCGAGGAGGAAGTACAGAAGCTGAAGCGCGCGGTGGTGCGCTCCGCCAGGGCGGGGAGTCCTAAATGAACCAGATCGCCGAGATCCTGCGCAAGGCCCGCACCATCGCCGTGGTCGGACTTTCGCACAAGCGGTACCGCCCGAGCTACGGAGTCTCGGAATACATGCAGCGGGCGGGGTATCGCATCATCCCGGTGAATCCTTACGAGACGGAGATTCTGGGGGAGCGGTGCTATCCGGATTTGGATTCGGTGCCGGACCTGGTGGACATCGTGGATATTTTCAGGAGATCCGAGTTCGTGCCGGACATTGTGGAGGCGGCAATCCGCAAAGGCGCGAAAGCCATCTGGATGCAGGAGGGCGTAGTGCACGAGGCGGCGGCCAGGCGTGCAGCGGAGGCAGGTGTGCTGGTGCTGATGGACCGCTGCATCTTGAAGGACCATCGGCGATTCGCGCACGCGTCGTAGGATGCCGGGCGTCCTGATCCGCGGGCAGGGTGTGGCGGCGTTCTGCTGCGCACACCTGCTGGATGCGGCGGGTTTTGAGGTCGCGCTGGAGGCAGCGGACCGGCCGAAGCTGCCCGCGATCCTGCTGGGCGAACCGACGCAGCAGCTCATGGCCGATGTTTTCGGCGAGCCGCGTCTGTTCGATGGGTTGCCGCGCATCGAAAAGCGCGTGGTGGCATGGGGAGGGACTCCGGTCACAGTGCCGCATCGGGCGGTGGTGATCTCGGAAGAAAACTTGATGGCGCGGTTAGGCAGGCGTGGGACAGGTTTCAGCCTGTCCGATTGGACGGTTTATGCGGCCCGGCCGCTGCCCGAAGACTGCCTCGATCGTCCGTTCGGTGCTCGCGCAGCCACGGCGCACGCGGTCACGCTGAAAGAAGAGAGTGCGGCGTTGTGGATCGAGAGCGTCGAGGCCGGGTGGCTTTTCCTGCTCTCGGGCGGCAATGGCACCGGATGGCTGCTCTCGGTCGGCGACGCGGCGGAGACGATGCTGGGAGAGAGCCGGCTGATCGCAGAGATTCTGAGCGGGAGTGGGAAGGCGAGCGGCAAGTTTTCAGCCCACCCCCGAATCTCGGTTCCTCTGTGCGGCGACGGTTGGCTGAGCTGCGGAACGGCCGCGCTGTCGTTCGATCCGATCTGCGGGGACGGCACGGGATACGCAGTGCGCGAGGGGATTCTGGCGGCGGCCGTGATCCGCGCGGCAGAACGCGGGGAAGACCGTGGAGCGCTGCGGTCGCACTACGCGCATCGCGTGCTGGCGGCGTTCCGGCGGCATCTGGAACTGTGCCGTGAATACTACCGCACCGGGGGCGCGGGCCCATGGTGGCGGGAGGAATTAGAAGCACTGAGAAGAGGCGTGGAGTGGTGCAATTCCGAACTGGAAGGCGAGAGGTTTCGCTACCGGCTCAGCGGGTTTGAGCTAGAGCGCGCCGGATGAGCTCGTCACGGAGTGCATCCGCCGGGACGGTTTGGAGAACCTGCGCGGCGAAGCCCGTCATGTTGGCGACCGCGAAACTGGCGCCGTGCAGGTTGCGCTCGGGCGGGACACCCGGAATCGGGCGCGGATAGGGAGAGGCGTAGAAGATGCCGTCGCGGTAGCGGAAGGTGTCGCGCGGGCAGTCCTCGGGCGCAACGGCGATCACGCCGGGGAGCGTGCCGGGAAGCAGACTTGCCACGCTCACCAGGGGCGGCCAGGAGGCCTGCCCCACAAAACGCTCGCGGTGATCGGGATTGGCGGTGCCCAGGCTGAGATTGATCAGGTCCATTTCGTTCTCGACGCACCAGGCAAGGGCGCGCGCGATCGTGTCGATATTGGCGGAAAGGCGGCGGTCGAAGATCTTCACGGCGTAGAGTGCCGCATCAGGAGATCTCTCGCGGATCGCGCCAGCGACGGCGGTACCGTGGCCGAGGCGGTCGAGGTAGTCGTCCGTGAAGCCGGTTTCGGTGACGCCGACGCCTCCGGCGACTTCGCCGACGTGTGGGTGGCCGGGATGGATCCCGCTATCGACGATGGCGATTTTCATGTGGGGCAGGCCTCCTGGCCTGCCCGACAAACGCCACCGCATCCTCATACACTCGCAGGCCTGGAGGCCTGCGTCACGTCCAGGATCACGGTCTGGTGCGCGATCCGCGCCAGCGAGGCGCGGTGCGTGATCACGATCGCGGTGCGCCCCTGTGCAACGCGAACCAGGGTGTCGGCGATGGCGCGTTCGTTGGCTTCATCGAGCGCGGAGGTCGGCTCGTCGAGAATCAGCACTTTCGGATCGGCCAGGATGGCGCGCGCCAACGCGATGCGCTGGCGCTCACCGGCGGAGAGGGTCTGGCCACGCTCGGCAATGACCGTGCGGTAGCCCTCGGGCAGGGCGAGGATGCGGTCGTGGATGGCGGCGGCACGTGCGGCTTCGTGGACCTCTTCGTCCGTGGCGCCCGGCCGCGCGTAGGCGATGTTCTCGCGCACGCTGGCCTGGAAGAGATAGGGCGATTGATCGAGCAGAGCCATCCGGCCGCGCACGGTGGCGAGCGGGAGAGCGCGCAGGTCGCAGCCATCGAGGCGCACGGCGCCATCGTCCGGATCGTAGAATCGGACGAGCAGGTCGGCCACCGTGGATTTGCCGGCGCCGCTCGGCCCTAGAATCGCGCAGATGGTGCCTGCCGGGACGCGGAAAGAGACTTGATCCAGGACGGCGTTGTCGCCGTGGCGGAAGCTGACGCGATCGAATTCGATTTCGCCGCGCGGGCTGGCGAGGACTGTAACGCCGGGGCTCTCGACGATCTCCGGTGCGACGTCGAAGAGTTCCCACACGCGGGAGAGCGAGACTCCGCCCGAAACCAGGTTGGTGTAGAGGCCCATCAGATTCTGCACTGGCGCGAGCAGGCGCATGTGGTAGGCCATCAGGGCGACCAGAGCGCCGGTGGTAATCCGGCCGTCGATCACCAGTTTGCCGCCGTAGAGGAACAGGACCGCGGTGGAGAGCGTGAGCACGGTCCCGGGCACGGCGCCGGCGAGAAATGAGGTCAACTGCATGCTCATCAGCGCGTCGAGAAAGCTCTGGTTGCGGGCGCGGAAGCGCTCCACTTCGCGGATCTCGGCGTGCGACGCGACCACCAGGCGCATGCCTAGCAGGGTCTCGATGAGGAAGCTGCCGATATCGGAGCTGCGCTCGCGCACCGCGCGCACGCGGCCGGCAAGTTTGTGCTGGTAGTGCTCGAGCGCCCACAGGCTCACCGGGACCGCAGCCAGGCTCACCAGGAACAGACGCGGGCTGAGCGAGAACATGATGGCCGCGCTGCCGATGAGGAAGACCACGTTGGAGAGCACGCTGAGCAGGCTGTCGGCGGAGACGCGCTGCACTTCGGCGATGTCGTTGTTGATGCGCGAAACCACGTCGCCCATCTTCATGCGGGCCCAGAATCGCGGGGAGAGCGTTTGCAGGTGGCGGTAGAGAGCGAGCCGCATGTCGAACAGCACTTTGGCCGAGACGCGCACGTAGTGATAGCTGGAGAAGATATTCAGCGCGAAGCCGAGCACGGTGACCAGGAACATCGCGGTGCTGACGATCACCAGCATGCGCCAGTTGCGCTTGAGCAGGGCGTCGTCGATCAGCAGCTTGGAGATGTAGGGTTGGAGGAGGCCGAAGGCGGTGGCGGCGACGCCGGTGACGAGCACCAGTACGAGGCGGGGCCAGTAGGGGACGATGAAGCGCAGAGCCCGGCGATATCCGGCGAAGGAGATGCGTGGCTCAGGCATTAGACAATTATCGCGAGTTCAGAAGGGCATGTTAGGAAAAAGATCAGAGCGATTTCGCCAGATCTTCGGACGAAGGCCGAGGAGGATCTCGGGAAAGGGAATCCTCTCTTCTGAGGCGTTCGACAAAGCGGTCGCCTGGCTCGTCCTCCCAGATCTCTAGACCGGCGCCAACGATCGAGAGAACCGGGTCACTGGCCTGTCCACCGCGTTCCGAGCGGTGGGGTTTACGCGTAGTATTTCCCACGATCTTTGATTCTCTTATTACCGGAATAGAGACGTCAAGAATTCTACGGTAGCGCGATCATCCCAGCCATGGTCACGTCGTTGTTCAGGTCCCAGGTGCGTTCGTACTTGAGCGTAGCGGCGTCGTAGACTTCGATCTCGAAGCCGGCGCCGTAGATGTAGAGCTTCTTGCCATCGGTGGACATGCCGAAGCTGAAGCGCGTGCGGCATGGGACCTCGGCGGTCTTCGCGATGCGGTTGGTCGCGAGGTCGAAGGCCCAGAATTCGCAGCGCTTGTTGCCGTGCGCGCCATTGGAGATCACGGTGTAGGCCGCCTTCTTGTCGGGCGCGACGTGGAAGCCGGACATCGCGGCCGGCGCCGGGCCGATCGGCACGAACGAGAACTTGCGCGTGGCCAGGTCGAAGCGGCCAATGCCGAAGACGCGGTTGTGCACCACGGGGTCGCTGGTGGTGACCAGGGTGACCCGTTGGCCGGGCTCGCTGATGGAATCGAGCAGGCCGCCGAAGCCGATCGTCTCCAGGCCGGGAAGCTCGGGCTTGGCGAGGTCGATGCGGTCGACTTCCTTGAAGTCCGACGCGTTGAGGATGATGACGTTCTCGCGGAACTGGTAGAGGTACTTGCCGTCGGGCGAGACCTCGAAGCCGCCGCCCCCGCGTCCGCCGCCAAAGCCGTTCTGCTCTTCGCGGGGCATGTCCACGGTGCGCGCGATCTTCTGGGTAGCCAAATCGATCACCGTGTACTTCGGCCTGCCGATCTCATAGCGGTCGGCCTGCTTGTCGATCTCGGTGGTGGTGGTGTAGATCAGCTTGCCTTCGGGGTCGGGCGCGCCGCCGTTCAGGCGATAGCGCTTCGCTTCGGAGTTGAGGACGAACTTGTTCGTGACTTTTCGGGTGGCGACATCGATCACCTCGACCCCGCTGTGATCGAGCGTGGTGACGTAGATCGTCTTCCGGTCCTGCGAAAGCCGGAGGCTGGAGGGCAGGCCGGTGGTCAGCGGGATGCGCTCGACAATCTTGCCCTGCGCTTCGTCGAAGACGAGCACGGAGTTGGGGTACGCGCCCAGAAAGAGCGTGCCGGCGTGCGCCGCACACGCCATCGCGAGAGTGCAAATCAGCGTTTTCATGTTTATGGGAACACCAGGTCGAGATTGCGCCAGTCCTTTGTGGCCGCCGCGCATTTGCTGGCCCAGTCGGGGTAGTTGTTGAGATGGTCGGGCACCTGCGCCGGCCAGAAGCAGGTGACGTAGCAATCGTAGATATCGCGCTCCACGGGCTGGCAGAGCCCGGCGGTGCCGCCCGCGGAATCCACTTCCCATCCCGGCGAGAATGCCAGCGCGCATCCCATAGGGACGTGCGGGCGTTGTTGCGGCGAGGGCTGCTGCTGCATGGCGAAGACGTCTTCGTGCATCGCCGCAAACTGGTCGTCGATGCGCCGCGCCTTCCTGTTGAGAGGCTTGAGGTGCTTCATGCTGCTTTCCTTTCGGCAAATTGTTCCAGGAATCCCGGGTTGCGGACGCTGAGCGCGCCGTAGATCTTGAGACACGTCTCGGTCCACTGGCGGATCCAATCGCAATAGTGCAGGTTGGGGTGGCCGGTGTCTCCGTAGTGCACGTAGGCTTCGTGATGGCAGCCACCGGCGCACAGAGGGCGCGCCCAGCAGGTGTGGCAATCGTACTTGGAATCGATGTGGCCGCGGTGCAGAAAATCGGCCTGCTTCGCGCGATCGATCCCGGTCGAGATGTGCCCCAGCGCGTGGGTATCGGAATCGACGAAGCGGTGGCAGGGTGCGATGTCGCCGGATGGTCCGACCCCCAGCAGACCCAGCCCGGCGCCGCAGGGATGCGATTTGTTAACACCCTGGCAGAGTTCCGCGAGCGTGTCGCTGACATTCGAAAATCCGTGCAGTTCGCCGCGCAACGCGTACTCGAGGTACTCGCCGGCCAGGGCCTGGAACTGCTCCAGCACGCCGTCCATGCCGCGCTCGTTGATCGCGTAGAGGCGCTTGGGCGAGGTGGTGACCGGCGCAAAACCCACTTCGTGGAAGCCGAGATCGTGCTTCAGGTGGCGATAGATCTTGAGCACGTCGGTGACCCCGGAAGTGAGCGTCACCCGGGCAGCGATGGGCCGCGTGCGGTGGCCCTGGAGGAGGGCACGCACGCGCGGCTCGATGATGTCGTAGCTGCCGCGCCCATTGGCAAAGACGCGGAGCTGATCGTGCATTTCCTTGGGACCGTCCATGCTCACCGTGACGCCGATGCGGTTGGCGGAGAGGAACTCGATGATCTGCGGCGTGAGCAGCGTGGCGTTGGTCGTCAGGCTGTAGTCGATGCTGCGGCCTTGCTGTGCGGCACGCTCATTTGCGTACTCGACTACCTGCTTCAGCAGCGGGAAGTTCATGAGCGTTTCGCCGCCGAAGAACGTGACGTGGATGGCTCGGCGGCCGGCCGATTGTACCAGCAGGAAATCCACGCTGGCGCTGGCGGTGGCGAAATCCATGAACTTCGGCTTGCCCTCGGGTGTGGCGACTTTGTCCTCGCCGAACTCGTAGCAATATTGGCAGGAGAGATTGCATTGATTGGTCAAGTTGATGACCAGGGTCTGGAGGGGGAAGTGGGGCAGGTTCCCGACCTGCCCATCCGGCTCGGGAGCCGGAGCGTCGTCGGCCACGAGTATGCGCGCTCCGAGAAGCTCTTCTACCAGTTCGGGCGGGGCAGGTCGGGAACCTGCCCCACGGATCACATCAACGGCCTGCTCATCCAATTCAAAGATGGCACCCGCGGGCAAATACACGAACTGCCGGCCCGCGGCCTCGAACGGGTGGAATTCGCCCAGCGTCACTGCGCCACCTCCGGCTGGTCCCAGCGAATGTAGGTAGGCACCGTGACTACCAGGTACGAGCGGCCGACCAGCGCGTTGCCGTCCTTGTCTTTCTCGTTCTTCGCGGTGGCCACGACCCAAATGTCGCCGTAGTTGTTGCGGCTGAATTTGCGCTTGGGGTTCGGTCCGTCGGAGGCTGGCGTGAAGAATCCGGAATCGTTCAGCGAGCCGACGAATTCCTTGTCGTCATCGCCGTACACCGCGTAAAACTCTTCCACTTTCCAGATCACGTCGATGGGACCAAGTTCCACGTCGTCGGCGGTGTAGTTCTTGCCGTCGGCGCCGCGCTGGTACGCGACCGCCTCAAACTGCTGGTATCCCTTGGGATGCGTTTCGCTGCCCAGGCGCGCCATGGACGATTGGGGCAGCACCTTGATGTAGTCCACGCGATCGTAAACCGCGATCGCGTTGGGCAGCACCGACCGGCGGAAGACCACGTCGCGCTTGCCTGGGACCGCATCCGCCGCGACATCCACCTCGGCCACCACATCCGACGCGCTGTGTGAGGCGATGCGCTTCACCGTTACGCCGGCGCCGAAATCGAGATCGGCGGGCGCGATGTCGGCGGGCAGATGATCGCCGAGAATGCGGACGGGCGTGGCCTGGGAACTGGTCTTGAGCGAAGTGCGATCCGTAGTGATGAGCATGGGGCCATCGGAAGCGCGCTCCATCTTCACGTCGACGCCGAACTCGTGATATTCGCCCCAGAACCAGCGGCCCTCGGCGGAGAGCTGATCGGGCGAGAACCACATCACCTCGCGCATCTCGTGCGAGAGGTCGTCTGGGGCCGTACCGGCGGGCATGCTCGCATTTTTCGATCGGCCGCGCCAGGAGTATCCCGCGTAGACGAGGCCTGTTCCCGAGTGGGTCAGAGCGGGACCCCCTTTCACCGGTTGCAGCTTCAACCGCGTGGTGAACTCGTCTTCGGCCGCGCCCGGCTCGATGGCCATTTCGCCGTAGTAGGCGCCTCGCCCCGGGATGTGGGCCGAGACCAGCCAGCGTCCCGCGAGCTTCGGCGCACGCATGCGCGCGCGCCAGGCGGCCCATTCGGGCGTGTGCAGGCCGTAGTCCTTGGCCAGAAAATCGATGGTTTCATCCACCAGCATGGACCCGTTGGCGCCGGCAGCGGGAGTTGCCGCCGCGGCTGCGCCTGCCGCGCCGCCCCGCCCGCCTCGTCCGCCGGCGGCGCCCGCGTCCATCATGGGATTGCGCCGGAATGCGGCCTCCGCCTGGGGAAAGAACGCCACGTGCATATTCGTGAGCAGGCGCCATTCCTCCTTTGTGCGGCGCCAGGAGAACCCGCGGCCCAGAGCGTGGCAATTCATACAGGTGGTGCGCACGGTCTCGTTGGGGACGTTCTCGTCCTGAATGCGCTGCTCGGCCATGTACATGACCGGCTTGGCTTCCTCGGGGGCCAGTCCGTGATAGGTGCTGAGATACTTCAGAATCGGCCGCGCTTCAGCGGGGGTGAGTTGCAGGCCGTTCAACCGCACCATGCGCTTGATGGCTTCTTCCCAGCCTTCGGGCGTGGTGCGCTCCCACGAGATGCGCGAGAGGTTGCCCTTGTCGTCCTTGGCGTGGCAGGTGCCGCACTTCTCGATTACCAGCGGATTGGTAACCGGGATGCCTTCCTCGGGCTTTTCGGGCGGCGCGGCGCCCGCTCCCCCGCCCCGGCGCCCCTGCGCCATCGCTGCCGTAACAGCCAACGCAAAACCCAGAACGATCCGCCTCACAGGCACCTCTCCAAAGTGCGAATGTTTCTCATTGTACTCTCAGAACAGAATCCGCGCCGTGAGCTGCAAGCTGCGCGGCCCGCCGTTTTCCTGGCTTTGCATGCTGGTGATGGTGCCGAACGAGGACGGGCTCGCCAGGTTCAGGCTGGGCGTTGCATAGTTCGGATGGTTGAAGACGTTCGACGCGGCGGCGCCGATCTGGAACGACTTCACCTCGGTGAACTTCACGGTTTTGAACAGCGACACCGAAACCGCCTGGGTGCCGGGACCGACTACCGACCCGATGGATGAATTTCCCGGCCGGCCGATGTTGTTCGCAGGGATCGCGAAGGCCGCTGCGTTCACCCAGTTCTGAGTGCTCTGGTTCTGCGGCTTGACGGAAACGCCGGAGACTACATCGGCGCGGCCCGCCCCTTCCAGGTTGGGGAAGTTGGTGCCCATGGGATCGGCGCCCGACGCGGTCACGGTCAAAAACGGGCCGGTCTGGAACAGGAGCACGCCCGCGAGTTGCCAGTTGCCGGCGAGACGCCGCATGAGCGGCCCGCCCCGGTTGAAGGGCAGATCGTAGAGGAAGGTCGAAAGGAAGCGGCTGCGGCGCGTGAAGGCCACGTTGCCGTAATCGAGATCGATGTTGCGCGGATCGGTGACCCGGCCGCCGGCCTCGCCGGTGAAGGCAGTGGGATTGTAGCCCGCGCCGTTGGATAGATTCTTCGCATAGACGTACGAGTTCTGGAACTGCAACCCGTGCGAGAACCGCTTGTTCACGGCCACCGTGAACGCGTTGTAATTGCTGCGCGCACCGTTGAGATAGTCGGTGATGTGCGCCCAGATAGGATAAGGCGCGTTGGCCTTGGCAACAGCGAAGCCGACGGTATTGGCGGGTACCTGGTTCAGGTTGATGCTGTAGCCGAGATTGCTGCCGTGGCTGCCATCGTAGCTCACGCGCAAAGCGGTGGCGAAGCCGAGGCTGCGTTCGAGGGTGAAGTTCCATTGCTGCACAATCGGGTCCTTATAGTGGATATCGCTGGCGTATTCGAAGGTCGCGACGCCCGGCTGGGACAGGTTTGACGGAAACGCGTAGGGAAAGGTTAGCGCCGGTTTGCCATTGACGATGGAATTGGTATACGAGCCCACTTCGCTCGCTTCCACCGCCCAGCCGGCGGTGATCAGCGCGCTGAGCAGCGTCTCGACGTAGCGGCCGTAGCCGCCGCGGATCACGGTCTTATCGTCGCCGAACACCCGCCACGCAAACCCGACGCGCGGGGCGAAGCTGGCCTTCGAATTGTAGTGCATGCTCTGCGGCAGGCCCGCCTGCGTGGCCGAGAGGATCGGCGTGGGCGTGATCGATGCCACGAAATCCGGATTGACCCACTTCATGCCCTTGTCCGGCACGACCACCGCGCCGTGCACGGGGACGCCATTAATGGTCGCGCTGTAATCCGGGAGGAAATCGGCCAGATTGCTGTAGTGATCGTTGAACGCGGGATGATACTCCCAGCGCAGGCCGTAGTTGATGGTCAGGCGCGAAGTTGCCTTCCAGTCGTCCTGCGCGTAAAGCGCGTACGAGTTACCGTAGGAAAACGTGTCGGGGTTCAACACCGTCGCGAGGCCCGTCGAATCGGGGATGCCGAGCAGGAAAGCCGCGTAGGCATTGCCGATGATGGAGCTGGTGACCGAGTTATTGAACGAGTATGTGCCGGCCCGGCTGCTGGCGAAGACGTTCGAAAACAGCGCGGTCATGTGGCGGTAGTCGCCGCCGAATTTCAGGGTATGGCGCCCGCGCACCCACGTCAGGTTGTCGATGAGCTGAAGATTCTTGCCCTTCGAAATGCTCGACGCGCCGAAGGAAGCGGCCTGAAAGCCGGTGATGCTGAAACTCGGCGAACCGCTGCCCGGCGGCGGGTCGGGAATGCCGGTGAAACCCAGTTGCGAGATCGTCTGCGTGGCCAACGTCTGGTTGCTGCTGGAGGAGTTGGTGCTGTTGAAGCCGGCACGCACTTCGTTCACCAAGTGCGGCGTCAGGATCCAGTTGTGCGCCACAGTGAGGCCCGCGTCGACCTCCGGCGCGGTAGTCGGTCCTTGATTCACGCTGCCGGTCGGAGCGTTGAGCACGGACCGCTTTTTGTAGGTGTACCGCGCGAAGGCCGACTGCCGGCTGCCGATCACCTGGTCGATGCGGATGTCGCCCTGGTCGCTGTCGATGGGAGTCGGAAAGTTCATCGCGAAGTTATTGGAGACCGCGTTGGGCGCTCCGGTGTTGGGCAGCGGATAGAACATCGCCAGTGCGTTCGACGAAATCGGCGAGAAGCGCGTCACTGGGATCTGGTTGTTCGGAAACGGCGCGCCGGTGTCCGGGTCTTTGACTGGCTTGTAGGCCGAGAGGTCGCCGCTACGCAGAGCCAGCGAGGGCACACTCTCGGTCAGCACCGACTGCTTGGCCAGCCGCAGGCCCTCGTAGCTGGCGAAGAAGAACGTCTTGTTGCGGCCATGGTACAGGCCGGGAACGAAGACCGGCCCGCCCGCGAACACGCCGAAATCGTTCATGTCCAACTTGGGGACGCTGGCGCTGAAAGTGTTGCGTGCGTTGAAGGCGGTGTTCTGCAAGTTGTCGAACAGGCCTCCGTGGAATGCGTTGGAGCCGCCCCGCGAGGTGGTGGTGATGTCGCTCACACCGCCGAACTCCGCTGCGTTGTTGATCTCGCTCACGCGGATTTCCGCGATCGCGCCGAAGGACGGGAAGAGCTCGCTGATCGCTGCGCTGCTGCGCGGGCTCACGCTGCTGATGCCGTCGATGGAGACCGAGAGCATGCTGGGCTTGGCGCCGGCCACTGAAAGATTGCCGCTGGCATCGGTTTGCACGCCCGCCTGCGTGGTGAGCGTCGAAATGGGGCTGGTAGACCCGCTGCCGCGCGAGGCGATGGCTACCGGCAGATCGACCAGCTCGCGCCCGGTCTTGGCGGTGGCGATGCTGGAAACGTCGGTGGTGATCACGGCCTCCGCCGAGGCATTGACCATGACTGTCGAAGTTTGCGCCGCGACGGAGAGCGCGGCATCCACGCGGACCGTGTCGCGGGCCGCCAGCTCGGCGGTGAATCGGCTCTTCTGAAAGCCGGGCGCTTCGACCGTGAGCTCGTACGAGCCGGCCTCGAGATTGACCAGGACGTAGTCGCCCTTTTCGTTGGTGAGTGTGCTGCGTTGCGCGGAAGTGCCCGTGTTCTTGACGGTGACGATCCCTCCCGCCACGGCGGCGCCCGATGGATCGTGAACCGTGCCTACGAACGAGCCAAACGTCGATTGTGCATGCGAGACTGCGGCCATCAGCGCCACCCCTAGCGCCGCACGTGCCGGCAATAAACCTCTGCCCATCACTGACCCCTCCAGTGCTTGTGAAGAAACGGCGTTCTCGCGGCATGCACAGACACATGCCGCCAACCAGGTCATCACGTACGGGTGAAGTGTCCAGACTCGGGACGAGAGCCTGCCGCAAGGCAGGGTTCCTCTCATTATGCGCCAAGGGCCGCGTTTGTCAATCGATAGTTTTTATCGGCGCTATTGCACGGTCAGGGTGGCGGTGACCGTGACGGTTCCCGCCTTGGCGGTGAACGTCACCATCTGCTGGGTCACGACGCGAAACGTGGTGATTTGGAAAGTGGCGCTGCTCTGCCCGGCCGGGACCATTACGAAGTTAGTCGGCACCACGGCGGCAGAGGGCAAGCTGCTTTGCACGGACACGGTGAAGCCGGCCGGGCCCGCGGGTGCGGTCAGTGTTACGGTGCCTTGCACGGCCGTACCGCCGTTGACGGTGCTTGGGTAGATGGAAAGGCTCGAGAGGGCCGCGACAGGCTGCGGATTCACCGTGAGCTGCGCGGTCTGCGTGGTCGACATGTACTTCGCGGAGATGGTGATCGTCTGAGTCGCGGAAACAGCAGTGGTGAGGATGGAGAACGTGCCGGTCGTCTGCCCGGACGATATCGTGATAACCGCGGGCACAGGAGCGACGCTGTTGTTGCTCGAGGTAAGAGAGATGGTTGCGCCGCCAGGCGCTGGTTCGGCCAGGGTGATGGTGCCGGTTACGGTTGTGCCTCCCACCACGGAGGCTGAATCGAAGGACAGGGCCAGCAGAGGCAAGAGGCTGAGCCTCGTGCTCACCGTGGTGCGGTAGAGCGTGGCCGTCAAGTTGACAGTCTGGGCCGCGGTGACGGCTGATGTAGTGATCGAGAAGTTCGCCGAGTTCTGATTGAACGGCACCATGACGCTCGCGGGCACGACGGCGGAAGTATTGTCGCTGGACAGTTGAACGCTGACGCCTCCGGCGGGCGCGGGGCTAGCCAGCGTCACGGTGCCCTGCACGGTGCGGCCGCCCAGCGCGCTGGCCGGGTTCACCGTGATGGCGCTGAGCTGCGCCTGGTTGGGCGGATCCAGTTCAAAACTGGCCGAGACGGTGACCGTGCCGGCCGTCGCCGTGATGGTTCCGGTTTGGACGCCGCTCACGACCGAGGTCTGAACCGTGGTAGTCACCGACGCTTTGCCTGTCGGTACGACGACAAACGAGGGCACCGTGGCCGCGAGGTTACTGCTGTGCAACGACACCGGAAAGCCCCCGGTTCGCGCCACGCCGTTGAGCGAAATCGCGGCCGTCATGTTGTTGCCGGCCGTCACGGCCGCCGGCGAGATCGCAATACCGGCGAGTAGCAGCGAGCTCACGGGCAGCAGGCCCATCTGAAAGGTCACGATATTCGAGGTGGCGTCCTCGGTAGAGATGGAGAGCGAGACCGCGCCCGCGCCATCCAGATCGGCGGGCACGATCACGTTCACCTGGTCCAGCCCGAAAAAGCCCGGTGCAGCGCCGGCAAACTCGACGGTGAGGTTGTAGCGGTTCGCGCTGCTGTCGGTCGCGGTGGCGGTAACGGTCTTGGCGTTGCGGATTCCCGTGCCATACACGGCCAGCCGGGTGCGCGGGTCGGCGCCGTTCTGGGGAGTGACGGTCAGAAACGGCGGCCCGGCGAAGGTCACCGCGTTCAGGATCGCGCCCGGCCCCGAGCCCGATGCATCGGAGCTGAAGATCGCGGGCGCGCTGGCAGCCATGAGCGCGGTGCCGTTCCGGCTGGTGCCGAGATCCGTCCTGCTGATCACAACCGTGGCCGTACCGGCCGCAATTCCGGAGGGCACGACGAAGTTGATCTGGCCGGGCGACGCGAAAATCAGGGACACCACCTGGCCATTCACCTGGACGCGCGCATTTGCCAGCTCGGTGGGCAACTGCCCATTGGCGTCGAGTGTTGCCGAGGCCGTGATGCGCGCCAGGTTCGATCCGAAAATGGCGGCGATGGAATCAGACGCGATCGTACCCTGGTAGCTGGCGGCGGAAACCACCGAGAACCCGGTAGTCTGCGCGGCCAGGGTTGGCGCGCAACAGAAGGCGGCAAGAGCCCGGAGCAGCATACTAATATGACGCACGGCAGGGTGGCGCGGACGATCGCTTGTTATCGTCCGCGTCACGCCTCTCGGTACAATCTTATAGAGGAAACCCCTTGGAGAATCGGGAAATTGCGCGCCTGCTCTGGGAAACGGCCGATCTGATGGAGATCGCCGCGGAAGACGGCTTCCGCATCCGCAGCTACCGCAACGCCGCCACCGCCATCGACGGCTACCCCGAGCGCATCGCCGATATCCTCCAGAACCCGGAGCGCAAAGTCACCGAGATTCCGGGCATCGGCAAGAGCCTGGCGCATGTGCTAGGCGAGATCGTCGAGCGCGGCTCCTGCGAGCGCCGCGACGCGCTGCTCGAGAAATTTCCGCCCACTGCCCTTGAATTCCTCAAGATCCAGGGTCTCGGCCCGAAGGGCATCGCCCTCATTTTCGAGCACTACCGCGCCAGCACCATCGACGAATTGGAGCGCCTGGCGCTGGAGCAGAAGCTGCGCGTCCTGCCGCGCATGGGCGCCAAGCTGGAAGAAAAGGTGCTGCGCTCGATCTCGCAGTATCGCCAGCGCACCGGCCGCTATCTTCTGAGCTACGCGGAGAACATGGCGGAGGAGCTGATCGCGGAACTGAGCAAGGTGGAGGGCGTCGAGTCGATCACGCCCGCGGGCAGCCTGCGGCGCGGGCGCGAGACGGTCGGCGACCTCGACCTGCTGGTGACCGGGCCCGCGCCCACCAACGCACTCGAGCCGTTCGTCAAATATTCGCGAGTGGAAGAAGTGCTGGGCCGCGGCGAGAACAAGGCCAGCGCGCGAGTGGGCCGCGAAGGTCTGCAGGTGGACGTGCGCACGCTGCTGCCGGAGAGTTTCGGCGCGGCCATGCAATACTTCACCGGCAGCAAGGACCACAACGTAGCGATTCGCACACGCGCGGTCCGGATGGGTCTGAAGCTCAGCGAGTACGGGCTGTTCCGAGTGGCGGACGAGTCGAAAGTTGCGGGGGAGACGGAAGAAGGGATCTACCAGGCGATCGGGCTGCCGTGGATACCGCCCGAGCTGCGCGAAAACACGGGCGAAATCGAAGCCGCCGAGCAGGGCCGCCTGCCCGAGCTGGTCGAGCTCGGCCAGATTCGCGGCGACATCCACATGCACACCACCGAGACCGACGGCCGCGCGAGCCTGGAAGAGATGGCTGCCGCGGCGCGCGAGCGCGGCTACGAGTATGTCGCCATCACCGACCATTCCAAGGCGCTGGCCATGGCCAACGGCCTCGACGAAAAACGCGTGGTCGAATTCGCGCAGCGCGTTCGCGAGGTCAACCGCAATGGCCTCGGCATCCGGGTGTTCAGCGGCATCGAGTGCGACATCCTCAAAGATGGCGCCATGGACCTGGCCAATGACGCACTCGCCGAGTTGGATCTTGTCATCGGTAGCGTACACAGCCACATGAACCTGGACGCGGCGGAGATGACGGACCGCCTGCTGCGCGCGCTGGAATGCCCGTCGCTGCGCGTGCTCGGCCATCCCACAGGGCGCCTGCTCCTGCAGCGCGATCCGTTCCAATTCGATTTCGAGCGCATCGTGAACGAGGCCGTACGCCGCGGCGTGTGGCTGGAAATCAATGCCAGCCCCGAGCGGCTGGACCTGCACGGTGCGCTGATCCGCACCGCGAAGAGCAAGGGCGCGCGGTTCACCATCGCCACCGACGCGCACCATCCCAAGCATCTCGCAAGCATGAGATACGGCGTCCTGACCGCGCGCCGCGGATGGCTCGGCCCGGCCGACATCATGAATACGCGGAGCGCGGCGGAGTTCGCCAAGGCACTCAAGACCAGACCATGAAAATCACTTCTTCGAAGCAGGCATACAGTTGCAACCTGTTCCGCGTGACGGAAGACCGCGCGGTCGATCCGAAAACCGGATTTAAGATCCAACGCAGCGTGGTGCGCCACGTGGGCAGCGCGGTCATGATGGCCGTGGACGATCGGAAGCGCATCCTGCTGGTGCGCCAGTACCGGCTTCCCGCCGACCAGTATCTGTGGGAACTGCCCGCCGGGCGTCTCGATCCCGGCGAGACGCCCCTTCAGGCGGCAAAACGGGAGCTGATCGAAGAGACCGGCTGCCGGGCCAGGAAATGGACCAAGCTGGCCAGCTTTTTCGTCAGCCCAGGGTATGTGCAGGAGCGCATGACCATCTACCTGGCACAGGAACTCACGCAGGGCGAAGCGGCTCCGATGGACGACGAGCGCATTGAGACGCGCTGGTTCACGGCGAAGCAGGTCTCCGATATGATCCGGAGCGGTAAGATCCAGGACGCGAAAACCATGGTCGGGTTTCTGCTCTGGAATCGGCGGTGACGCGCAGACCTGAAGGCCTGCGTTACTTTTTGCCGGGTAGCCCCGCGGGGTTTTCGTGAGTCCGCTCGCGGAAGTTCCCGCGCATGCCCGCTGCCAGGCCGACCGCCTTTTCGCCGAACTTGTCGCGCAACCGGTCCGCAGCGGCCATCGCGCCTTTCCATTTCTCGTGACGCTCTCCGTCGAGCAGGTCCATCTGCTCGCCGCCTTCGGCCCAGCCTGACGCGTGGACTCCCAGCAGGCGCACCTTGGCGCCCTGTTTCCAGTTGCGCTGGAAGAGTTCGCGGATCTCCTCAAAGATCTCGGTATCGAGTTGGGTGGCGCGAGGAGGCGTGTGAGCGCGCGTGAAGGTCGAAAAGTCCGAATAGCGCAGTTTGAGCTGAAGGGTGCGCGCCTCCAAACCGTGCTCGCGCAGCCGGCGCCCTACCATCTCGCTCAGCCGCGCCAGGGTAGATTCGATGTGTTCCAGGTCGGCGGTGTCCTCGCTGAAGGTGTGCTCGTGGCTGATCGACTTCGGGCCTTCCTCCTCGCCGATTTCGGTGTCGTACCAGCCCCCGGCATCCAGGCCGCGCGATTTGCCGGCCAGGGCCAAGCCCCACTTGCCGAAGCGCTCCTCGAGGAAGGCTTCATCTAGCTTGGCCAGGTCGCCAACTTTTCGGATGCCGAGATCGTGCAGGTTCTTCTCGGTGACTTTGCCCACGCCCGGCACTTTGCGCACGTCGAGCGGCGCCAGGAATGCCGCCTCATGCCCGGGGACCACCCACAGGATGCCGTTCGGTTTGGCCTGGTCGGAGCAGATTTTCGCCACCATGCGTGCGGCCGCGATGCCGATCGAGCAGTTCAGGCTGGTCGCCTGTTTCATGCGCTCGTGAAGGATGTGCGCCGCGCGCAGCGGCGGGCCGTAGAGCCGCTCGGTGCCGGTGATATCGAGATAGGCCTCGTCGATCGAGGCCATCTCGACCAACGGCGAAAAGGCAGTCAGCACTTCGTAGACTTTGTGTGAGTAGTCGCGGTAACGGTCCGGATGGCCGTCGACGAAGATCGCCTGCGGGCAGAGCTTGTAGGCGGTGCGCAGCGGCATGGCGGAATGGACGCCGAACTTGCGCGCGGCGTAGGATGCGGCCGAGACCACACCGCGCTCGTTGGGACGCCCGCCGACCACGACCGGTTTGCCTTTCAGCGACGGGTCGTAGAGCTCTTCCACGGACACGAAGAAGGCGTCCATGTCGACGTGGAAGAAAGTGCGCATTACGGCCTCAGAATCACCTTCATCAGCCCCGCCTCGTGGCGGTAGAGCCGGTCGAACCATGCCGCACCTTCTTCGAGCGGCGCGATCGCGCTGATCAGCGGGTCCACGCGGATCGCTCCGCGCGCCATCAGCTCGATGCAGGCCGGGTACTCGCCGTTCGACGCACATGAGCCCTGCAATCGAATCTGCCGCGTCACCACCGATTGCAGCGGCAGGTCGATATCGGGCGTGACGTTGCCTACCAGGGTCACGGCGCCGCCCTTGTGCACCGCCGCGATCGCTGTCCGCACCGGATCGGTCGCCCCGACGCACTCGATCGCCACATCGGCAACCGCATCGGGCAGCGGCGCACTCTTCGGATTGATGGTATCGCTCGCGCCCACCTCGCGCGCCAGCTTCAGCCGCGAATCGTCGGGATCGATTGCGATCACGCGCGCACAACCGGCCAGGTGCGCGGCCTGAATCGCAAGCAGGCCGATCATCCCTGTGCCCACCACCACGGCCGTATCGCCGAGCCGGATCGGCGTCAGGTTCACCGCGTGCACCGCGACGCTGACGGCCTCGATCATCGCCGCCTGCTCGTAGCCGAGTTCGTCGGGCAGATGGTAGATGATGCGCCGCGGCACGGCCACATATTCGGCGAAGGCGCCGTGCCGCCGGTACGGCCCCGGAGAAACGCCGAGCACCTCGCGCCGGTCGCACAGGTTGACCTCGCCGCGCGTGCAGTAGAAGCAGCGCCCGCAGTAGACCGTGGAATCGAAGGTGACGCGGTCGCCGGGCGTGAGATCGGCGACGGCGGCTCCCGTGGCCACCACTTCGCCCGCGGCCTCGTGGCCCATCACCAGCGGCGGAATGCGGCGGCCGGTCTTGCCGTCGAGCCCGTGAACGTCGCTGCCGCAGATCCCGCAGGCGCGGACCCGCACCAGGACTTCTTCGGGACCGATCTCCGGCACCGGCATCTGGACCATCTCGAGCTGCATGTACTCTTTCAAGAGAAGGGCGTTCATGATTCGCTAGGACTCCCGATGCTCGCCGAAGACGCGGCGCAGTGTATCCGAAATTTCGCCGACGGTCGTGTAGGCGGCCGCCGCAGTCAGGATTCGGGGCATCAGATTGTCGGTGCCGCGCGCCGCCTGTTCGAGCGCGGCCAGGCTCTCCGCCACCACACTGGCGCTCCGGCCGGCGCGAACCTCGCGCAGCCGCTCCACCTGTGACCGCTCCAGGGCCGGGTCCAGCCGGAACGTGGAAGCAGGGCGTTCGTCTTCCTGCCGGAACCGGTTGACGCCGACCACGATCCGCTCACCGGATTCCACGGCGCGCTGGAACCGGTAGGCCGAGTTCTGTATCTCGTTCTGGATGAAGCCGGATTCAATGGCGCGCAGCGTACCGCCCATGGACTGAATCTCCGCCAGGTAGCGCGACACGCCGCGCTCCAACTCGTCGGTGAGCGATTCGATGTACTCGCTGCCTCCCACCGGATCCGCCGTGTTGGTCACGCCGGTTTCGTAGGCGATGATCTGCTGGGTACGGAGCGCGATGCGCGCGCTCTCTTCGGTGGGCAACGCGAGCGCCTCGTCGCGCGAGTTGGTGTGCAGGCTCTGCGCGCCGCCCAGCACGGCCGCCATGGCCTCGATTGCGGTGCGCACGATGTTGACGTCCGGCTGCTGCGCCGTCAGTGTAGAGCCTGCCGTCTGCACGTGGAAGCGCAGCATCATCGAGCGCGGGTCTTTGGCTTCGAAACGGTCGCGCATCAGCTTCGCGTAGATGCGGCGGGCGGCGCGGAACTTGGCGATCTCCTCCAGGAAATCGCTGTGTGCGTTGAAGAAGAACGAAAGCCGGGGCGCGAAGGAATCGACCGCCAGCCCGGCCCTGATGGCCGCTTCGATGTAAGCCACCGCGTTGGCGAACGTAAACGCCAGCTCCTGCACCGCGGTCGAGCCGGCTTCGCGGATGTGATAGCCGCTGATCGAGATGGTATTCCACTCGGGCATCTCCGCGCCCGCCCAGGCGAAGATGTCGGTGATGATGCGCATCGCGGCGCGCGGCGGATAGATGTAGGTGCCGCGGGCGATGTACTCCTTCAGGATGTCGTTCTGGATGGTGCCGGAGAGTTTGCGGCGGTCGGCGCCCTGCTTCTCGGCCACCAGTGCGTACAGGGCAAGCAGGATCGCGGCCGTCGAATTGATCGTCATCGAAGTCGAGACGTTCTCGAGCGGTATGTCCTGGAACAGGCGCTCCATGTCAGCCAGAGAGGAGATCGCGACACCCACGCGGCCCACCTCTCCGACGGCCATCGGATGGTCGCTGTCGTAGCCCATCTGGGTCGGCAGATCGAACGCGACGGAAAGTCCGGTCGTGCCCTGGGAGAGCAGGTAGCGGTAGCGGCGGTTGCTCTCTTCCGCGGTGCCGAATCCGGCGTACTGCCGCATGGTCCAAAGCCGGCCCCGGTACATTTCGCGGTAGATTCCGCGTGTATAGGGAAATTCGCCGGGCAGCAGGAGCGGTTCGCTCATGATCGTGAGATCTTGCGCGCGCGGCGGAAGCTGGAAATGCCGAAATACAGCATCAGGAGGGTGCAAAAACCGGACATGATGATGCGCAGGAGATCGCCGGTCGCCTGGTCCGGCGCGGCTTTACTGAAGGAGTTGCAGGCGCGCACCACGCCCGACCCGAACAGGACCGCCAGGCATAAGAAAAAGAACCCGATCACCTCATTCCAGAGGGTTCTGGCCGGCTTCAGTACCGCGGGTACCACATGTTTGGTGAACTCGGATAGCCCACGGGTGCTCAGGAGCTTCCACACGCATCCATGGTATCAGAGCGGACCCGGGCAGGTCGGCAGAGGTCTGCCGTGGGGTTCTAACGTTTGGCCCGATACCTGCCGATGGTTATCGTGCGTGCCGCTTGTGAAGGGCGCGGAGGTCCACTACAATCGGAACGGGTGGATGCGGGCCCATCGGTGGAACGCCGGTTGCTTCCGGCGCATCTGCCATAAAGGGGAACTGTGTGGAAGAGCCATTGAAGCATCTCATGCAGGAATTGGGAAACGCGATCAACGATTCCCTTTCCGAGTCGGACCGGATCGCGGAGGCTATCGGAGAGATCAAAAGAGCCGGTTACGACGTTTTCCTGGTTCTCGAAGCCACGATTGGCTTCAATCGGCGCGACGAGAACAGTGAGGAGGAAGAAAGCGAAGATACCGAAGTGAGCGAGGAGCCCAAACGCAGCTTCGAAGCCACCGGCAAGATCAAGTTTACGTCGCAGGATCATCGTTTCCTGCGTGCGCTCAAGATCGCTGTAGACGAGGAGAACCGCTAGTTCAGGGCCTACGCCAGCAATTGGCGATAGACCTCCCAGGTTTCACGGACAGCCTTCCCCCAGGTAAACATCCGTGCCCGCGCCGCGCCGCGCAGGGCCAACTCCCCACCCAGTTCGTTGTTGGAATGCAATGCGAGCAGCGCCTCCGCGAGTGCGTCGGCGTCCTCCGGATCCACGGTTAGCGCGGCCTCGCCGGCTAACTCCGGCAGCGCTGACCGGTTCGATGTCACCACCGGTATGCCCGCGGCCATCGCCTCCAGAACCGGCATCCCGAAGCCCTCATCGAGCGAAGGAAAGGCGAAAATACGGGCCCGCGCATACCATCCGGCCAGCTCCCGCTCCGGGATATAGCCGGTCACCCGAATGCGCTCCCGCGCCGGGCTGCGGGCGATGCGATCGAGGATTTCCTCCGCGCCGTACCCGTTCGACCCGGCGAGCACCAACCGCCAATCGTCCGGCAACCGCTCGAACGCCGCCACCAGGCGCGCGATATTTTTCCGCCTCTGGATCGCGCCCACGTTGAGCACCACCTTCTCCCGTTCCGCCGCCGGCAGGCTCAGCGTGCGAATCCCGTGCTGCACCACGTGCACGCGCACCGGTTCTACACCAAGCAGGCCGATCACCTGGCTTTTGGTGAACTCGGAAACCGCGATGATCGCATCCGCCCGCGACGCAGCGTCGCGCGCCTGCGCCGCGAACCGGGTGCGGAACTCGGGGCTCGAGTAGTCGCCGGTGAGGACAAACAGGTCGTGGAAGGTCGCCACGGCACGTCGCATCGGAATCCGCGGCAGACGCTGGTTCAGGCCGTGGAATAAGTCCGCCCCGCGAGGCCAAATGGGATCCAGCAGCAGACGGCGGCGAACGTTACGGCTCACTGATTCGCGCCGCGATTCCGCAAACCGGTGGGGCCGATAGCAGAAATCGAACCGGATTTCGGGCTGTGTTTCCGCCAAACCGAACAGGATCTCGCGGGAATACACTCCGACTCCCGAAAGCGCGTTTCCGAGGCTGTACGTGGCGTCGAGAGCGATTCTCACCCGATACCGTATTGTTTCATTTTGCGATAAAGAGTGGTGCGGCCGATTCCCAGTATCTGTGCGGCCTTGGCGCGCTCGCCTCCGGTCGCGGCCAGTGCCTTCTCGATGGTCTGGCGCTCGCTCTCGGGAATCGAGATCACCGGCGAGATGGGAGCCAGCGCGACATCCGGCAGATCCTGCCCACGCTCGTCGCGGAGCACAGCCGAGAGCCGGTCCAGTCCCGCCGCGGAGTGCGCGTACTGCAGCGGCGAAGGCAGGTCCGCCATCTGCAGTACGCCTTCCGAATGAAGCGCACTCATCCGGTCGATGCAGTGCTTCAGTTCGCGAACGTTGCCTGGCCAGTCGTAGGCTAGCAGGGTCTCGGTGAGCTCCGGTCCCGGATGGAAATCCGGCAAACCGGCGGCTTGGCCCGCTTTGATGAAGTGCTCGATCAGCAGCGGGATATCCTGCTTGCGGTTGCGCAAAGGCGGGAGGTGAATCGCGAAGACGTTCAGGCGGAAGTACAGGTCCTGGCGGAATCGGCCTGCGGCTACCTCGGCCTTGAGATTCCGATGAGTGGCAGCGACGATGCGGAGGTCCACCTTGCGCCATTGGAGAGCTCCGACCGCCCGGAATTCCCTCTCCTGGATCAGCCGCAGGAGCTTGACCTGCATCTCGAGCGGCAGGTCGCCGATTTCGTCGAAGAAGGCCGTGCCGCCATCCGCCAGCTCGACCAGTCCCTTCTTGTTTTCGGCCGCGCCGCTGAAAGAGCCCTTGGTGTGGCCGAACAGCTCGCTTTCCATCAGGGTGCCGACCAGGGATCCACAGTCGATGGGCACGAACTGCCCGCGCGGGTTGGCGGCATGGATCGCGCGGGCGACCACTTCCTTGCCTGTGCCGCTCTCTCCTAACAGCAACACGGGCAGACGGTTACGTGCTGCCTTTTCGATCAGCCGGTGAATTGAGGCGATCTCCGGCGACTGGCCCACCAGCCCGTGGACGCAGCCCTGCGTGGGCGCTCCCATCTTCAGTTCGAATCAATACGTACGACGAAGGCCGCTCTTTTCTCAGCAGAATTCTGGCGAATTCGCTGGGCCAAGGCCGCCGCGGCATCCTCGGTCGGCTCCGCGCCGACCAGGACGTGCCACAGTCCGGGCTCCTGGGGACGTTCCACCAGGCGCGCGGCGCCGTATTCCGCCTCCATCCGGCTGCGCATGTTTTCGGCATTGGCGCGGACCCGGAACGCGCCTACCTGAACCCCGAACAGGGCCGGCGCGGCGTTCGGAGGGGTCCGGATGACCTCGATCCGCACCCGCGCCACACCCGGCCCGATCATGTCGATGTCCCTGGCGGCGGCATGGGACAGATCGATGATGCGTCCGTCGACGAACGGGCCGCGGTCGATGATGCGGACCTCGGTGGTTTTGCTGGTGTCGAGATCGTAAACCCGGACCCAGGTGTTGAACGGCAGGGTGCGATGGGCGGCGGTCATCTTCTCCATGTCGTAGATTTCCCCGTTCGCGGCAGCCCGGCCGTGATAGGGATGGCCGTACCAGCTCGCAACTCCGGTCTCGGTGTGTCCGATCGGGACCGGTATTCCTGCTTTCGGCACGGGGGCCGGTGCCGGCGGGACCTTGGCGGATCTCTTGTGCCGGCATCCGGTGGCGATCACCAACGTGAGCAGGCAGGCGGCCGCGATTCTCATCGGGACTATCCCGATTATGTCATGCGGGCCTGTAAAGTTTCTGATCATTCGGCCGATATGGGAAGTATGACGAACCGGCGCTCAGAACTGCGCATGATGTGTGCGGACATGGTGGAGGTGCGGTGGGTCGAACGCTCCGGCATGGCGCGGAATGCCACTGCTCTGCTGGAGGACATCTCCTCCTCGGGCGCGTGCCTGCAACTGGAGGCTCCCATCCCGCTCGGTGTCGAGGTGCGTTGGGCGGCGCCCCGGCAGGAGTTCAAAGGGCGCGTGAGGTATTGTGTGTACCGCGAGATCGGTTACTTCGTCGGGGTGGAGTTCGATCCGGCTTCGCAATGGTCCGAGAAGAAATTCATCCCTCAGCACTTGCTGGATCCGCAGACGCTGGTCGGGAAGTAGGCGGGCCGGAGCCTGCCGCCGCGATTTACAATGGGGATGTCAGGTGCAGTGCCAATGACGGAACCGGAGAAAGAAAGAGTAGAAACCGCGGCGGTGACGGGCGTCGGCGCGGGCGTCGGGGGCGCCGGAGGCGCTACCGTGGGTGTGCTCGAACTTGCGGCCACTCAGGGGACGGTGACCGGCCTGAGCGCGGGATTTGCCATCGGGTTGGGTGCCTTGGCTGGAGGCGTTGCCTTCTTCCTCGGTTACAAGGCGTATCGTCGTCTCACCAAACCGAAGGACTGAGCCGCTCGGGCCGTCCTTTTCGTCTGTGTTACTCTGAAATTTCCACGTGTGCCAGCGCGTGTCAGTGAAGCTCTCGTTCTGCGTACCTACCCGCTGAAAGAAGCAGACCTTGTAGTCAGCTTTCTCACCAGGGACCAGGGCAAATTGCGGGGTGTGGCCAAGCGGGCGCGGAGGCCGAAGAGCGCCTTTGGCAGCGGGCTGGAGCGGCTGTCGCACGTGCGCTTGGCGTATTTCCAGCGCGAAAATCGCGAGCTGGTCAATCTCGATTCCTGCGAGTTGATCCAGTCGCAGTTTGGCCTGGTCGCCGATTATTCGGCGAGCGTCGCGCTGGATTATCTCGCGGAAGTGAGCGAGCAGTTGTTGCCGTCCGCGGAGCCGAGCGAGAAGTTTTTTCGCCTCCTCCTGGCCGTACTGGATTCGCTCCGGGCGCCGGGCGGGGTGTGGCGCGGAGTGACGTATTTTTCGCTGTGGGCAGTGCGGCTCTCGGGCTGGCTGCCGGAGTTGCACGTTTGTCTGAGTTGCGGCAGCGTGCTGGACGATCCGGAGTACCAGGAGCGCGCGTTCTTCAGCCGCGGGCAGACGGGGCTGATTTGCAACCAGTGCCGCCGCGCGTTAAGTGTTGGGAATAGCTGGGAATTGAGCCGGGAGTCCAGGGACATCGCAACCGAAATGCTGCGCCAGCCGGTAATGCATCTTTCGGCGCGGAACTGGTCGCAGTCCACCGCCGCCGACCTGAGGCGGTTCCTGGTGCAACAGATCGAGGTGCACGCGGAGCGGCGGCTGGTGACGGTTCCGATGCTGGAAGGATTGGAAGACAGGAATTCAGGAGTCAGAATTCAGAAGTCAGAATGAGAGGCCGATGCAGTCGTTTCAGGAAATCATTCTTAAGCTGAAGCAGTATTGGGCGGAACGGGGATGCGTCATCCAGGAGCCCTATGATACCGAGGTCGGTGCCGGCACCATGTGCCCGGAGACGTTCTTGCGCGTGCTCGGGCCGGAGCCGTATCGCGTGGCTTATGTGCAGCCGAGCCGGCGGCCGGCCGACGGCCGTTATGGAGACAATCCCAACCGGCTCTACAAGCACCAGCAATTGCAGGTGATTTTGAAACCGGCGCCGGCGGACGTGATCGAACAGTACCTGGGAAGCCTGGAGGCCATCGGGATCAATCTCAAACAGCACGATCTCAAGCTCGAAGAAGACAACTGGGAAGCGCCGACACTGGGCGCCTGGGGGATCGGCTGGCAGGTGATGCTCGACGGGTTGGAGATTTCGCAATTCACTTATTTTCAGCAGTGCGGCGGCATCGATCTCGACCTGGTGCCGGCGGAACTGACCTACGGGCTGGAGCGGCTCACGGCGTTTCTCCAGGTGAAGGACAGCGTCTACGACATCGAGTGGGCGCCGGGATTCAGCTACGGATTCGTGCGGCATGCCGACGAACTCCAGTACTCGGTTTACAACTTCGAGATGGCGGACATCGAGATGCTGTGGAAGCTCTTCGAGCTGTACGAAGGCGAAGCCACGCGCCTGCTCAAGCTGTACAATCCCAAGGCTCCGGACAAGAAACGCTTTCCACTGCTGCCCGCGTACGACCAGGTGCTGAAGTGCTCCAACCTGTTCAACACGCTTGACGCGCGCGGTGCGATCAGCGTGACGGAGCGCGTCGGTGTGATCCAGCGGGTGCGCAGGATGGCGGTGGGCGTCGCGAAGGCTTGGGCCGATCAACAGAGCGCCGCCGCCGCGGCGGAGGCGGCGCAATGAAATCCCCGATGGTCGCCGACGCCACCGGGACGGCCGCGACGGATCCGGTTACGTCCACTCAGCAGCGACGATCGGACGTGGAGACGGCGGTGGAAGCCAGCGGACTCGCGCAGCGCTTCCTGCTGGAGATCGGCACCGAGGAAATTCCGGATTGGATGATCCCCACAGCGCTCGAGAACCTCCGGCTGCTGTTTGAAAAGCTCGAATTGCCCCACGAGTCGCTTCGCCTGGACGCCACGCCCCGGCGCCTGGTGCTGCGGGCATACGGTCTCCCGCTGCGGTTGAGGGATCGCGAAGAGCGCGTGCAGGGTCCGGCGAAGTCCGCGCCGGCGCAGGCGGTCGCGGGTTTTGCGCGCAAACAAGGCGTGCTGCCCGAGGACCTCGTTCTGGAAGTCACCGCCAAGGGCGAATATTACAGCTACAAGAAAAAGGTGCCGGGACGCGCCGTCAAAGAGATCCTGGCCGAGGCCCTGCCCGGCGTGATTCTGGGCATTTACTTTCCCAAGACCATGTACTGGACCGGCAAGGGCGGCCCGCGATTCATCCGGCCCATTCGCTGGATCGTGGCGCTGCTCGGGGAAGATATCGTCCCATTCGAAGTAGCCGGAGTGCGCAGCGGAGTGTTAACCGCGGGACACCGGAGGCTCGGCGCGCCGGAGATCGCCGTGACGGTAGGTGACTACGAGGAGCGGCTGCGCGATCACTACGTGATCCTTTCGGCCGAAGAACGCCGCGAAAAGATTGTGGGCGAGATGGCCGGCATCCGGGTCAAGCGCGATCCCGCGCTGCTGGAGACGCTGGTTTACCTTACCGAATGGCCCAAGCCGATCACCGGCAGTTTCGATCCGCAGTTTCTACAGTTACCTGAGGAAGTGCTGGTCACCGTGATGCGCCACCACCAGAAATACTTTTCGGTGGAGGACGCCTCCGGGAATCTGGCGCCGCAGTTCGTGGCCGTCATGAACACGGAGAGCGACCCGGAGGGCTTCATTCGGCGCGGAAACGAGCGTGTGCTGCGGGCGCGGTTCAACGACGCCCGCTTCTTCTGGGATTCGGACCAGAAGAAGAAGCTGGCCGACCGCAAGCCGGACCTCGCTCATGTGACTTTCCAGGCCGAGCTGGGCAGCTACCTGGAAAAGACGGATCGCATGATGAAGCTGGCCGCGGAATTGGGCGGCGACGCCCACGCGGTGCGCGCGGCGGCGCTTTCCAAATGCGATCTCACCACCGAACTGGTCAAGGAATTTACCGAGTTACAGGGCGTAGTCGGCGGGCTGTATGCCCGCGCGCAAGGCGAGCCGGAGCCGGTCTGGCAGTCCATTTACGATCACTACAAGCCGGAGAGCATGGACGACGCACTGCCGCGGCACCGGACGGCGCGGATCGTTGCCCTGGCCGATAAGCTGGACACCCTGCGCGGCAGTTTCGCCGTGGGTCTGATTCCCACGGGCTCCAAGGATCCCTTCGCGCTGCGCCGAGCCGCCCAGGGGGTGGTGCGCATCTGGGTCGAAGGCAAGTTCGACCTTGCACTGCTGGACCTGGTCGGCGCGGACGCGAATCTGCAGGCGTTCTTCGAAGAGCGGGTGCGGTACTACTTCAAGGACATCCGAGGCTTCAAGTACGACGAAATCAATGCCTGCATGGCCGCGGGTTGGAGCAACCTGGTAGACCTAGAAGCCCGCCTGGAGCGTGTGCAGGCGCTGCGCCCAACGCCGGATTTCGAGCCGCTTGCGGCCAGCTTCAAACGCATCCGCAACATTCTGGAGCAGGCGAAATTCACGGGTGGAGCGACCCTCGACCCCGCTCTGCTCGAGCCAGGTCCCGAGGCGCAGCTCCACGACGAGTATCTGCGCATGGCCGGCCAGCCGATTGAAGGCACGATCGCCAGGCTGCGGCCCAAGATCGATTTGTTTTTCGACAAGGTCCTGGTGAATGCGCCGGATGAGCGCATCCGCCGGAATCGTTTGATGCTACTGCACACGCTACGCGAGGAGTTTTCCAAGGTAGCCGACTTTTCAGAAATAGTCACTAATTCATAGGAGCTAACTCAGCATGACGAAGTATGTCTACTTGTTCGGCAATGGAACCGCCGACGGTGATGGAAAGATGAAGGATGTGCTCGGCGGCAAAGGCGCCGGGCTGGCCGAGATGTCCCGGGCCAAACTGCCGGTGCCGCCCGGCTTCACGATCTCGACGCAGGTCTGCAATATCTATTTCCAGAACGGGAATTCCGTGCCGGAGAATATCAACGGGGAGATGCTGGAGGCCCTGAAGACGCTGGAAGAGCGCATGGGACAGAAGCTCGGTGACCCACAGAATCCCCTGCTGGTCAGCGTGCGCTCGGGCGCGAAATTCTCCATGCCGGGCATGATGGACACGATCCTGAACCTGGGTCTGAACGACGAGACGGTTAAGGCGTTGGAAGCCAAGAGCAACAATCCGCGCTTCGCCTACGATTGCTATCGCCGCTTCATCCAGATGTACGGCAACGTGGTGCTGGATATCGAGAAGCACGATTTCGACGCCATTTTCGAAGGCCAGAAGAAGAAGGCCGGGGCGAAGCTGGATACCGAACTTACCGCCGCCGATCTGCAGGAAGTGATCAAAGGCTACAAAGCCCTGGTGCAGAAGAAGACCGGCAAGCCGTTTCCGCAGGAGGCCATGGCGCAGCTCGATGGCGCGCGCGATGCCGTGTTCCGGTCCTGGTTCAACGACCGTGCCAACCATTACCGCAAGATGAACGGCATCCCGGACGACCTGGGAACCGCGGTCAACGTCCAGGCGATGGTGTTCGGCAACCTGGGCGAGACTTCCGCGACGGGCGTGGGCTTCACGCGCAATCCCGCCACGGGTGAGAAGGTCTTCTACGGCGAGTTCCTGGAGAACGCGCAGGGCGAAGACGTGGTGGCCGGCATCCGCACGCCGCACCCCATCAGCGAGCTCGAAAAGTGGAACGCCGCGGTCTACACCCAGCTTCGGGAGATCACCACGATGCTGGAGAAACATTATCGCGACGTGCAGGACTTCGAGTACACCATTCAGGACGGCAAGCTTTACATGCTGCAGACCCGCAACGGCAAGCGCACGGGGCCGGCGGCGGTGCGGATCGCGGTCGAAATGGTGGAAGAAGGCCTCATTTCCAAAGAAGAAGCGGTGCTGCGTGTGGATCCGCAACAGCTCGATCAGCTTCTGCACCCGGTGCTCGATCCCAAGCAGATCAAGACGCTCACGAAGTTGGCCAAGGGTTTGCCGGCATCGCCGGGCGCCGCGGTGGGAACGATCGTTTTCACTGCCGACCACGCGGTAGAAGCCTCGAAGAAAGCTCCGGTGATCCTGGTCCGCAAAGAGACGGTTCCTGACGACATTCACGGTATGGAAGTCGCAAAAGGCATTCTGACCTCACGCGGCGGCATGACCAGCCACGCGGCGGTAGTCTGCCGCGGCATGGGCACTCCGTGCGTGGCGGGCGCCGAAGCCTTCAACGTGAACGAACACAAGAAGGAAGTGACGGTCACTGTCAGCGGCAAGGCCGTGACACTGAAGGAAGGCGACTGGCTGTCGCTCGATGGCTCGACGGGCGACGTGTACCAGGGCAAGGCCAACACCATCGAGGCCGACCCGAGCTCCGGCATCCTGGCCTGCTTCATGGGCTGGGCCGACGAGTTCCGTGGCGACTTCGGCGTGCGCGCCAATGCCGATATCCCACGCGACGCCAAGGTGGCCCGCAAGTTCGGCGCCCAGGGCATCGGGCTATGCCGTACCGAGCACATGTTCTTCGCCGAAGACCGCATCGAGCACATGCAGGCCATGATCCTGGCGCGCGACGAAAAGAGCCGCCGCAAAGCTCTCGCCAAGCTACTGCCCTTCCAGCGCAAAGACTTCGCCGGGCTGTTCGAGGCCATGAACGGCTTCCCGGTGGTGATCCGCACGCTCGATCCGCCGCTGCACGAGTTCCTGCCCAAGCGCGAGGACCTGATGGTGGACATCGCCCTGCTGCCCTACGCCGATATCAAAAAGAAGAGGGAACTCGTGGCCAAGTACGTCCGCTTCGGGGCCGAGGTGAAGAACCTGAAGACTGTGCTGCCCGAATTGTTGCACCGGGTGGAAGAGCTGCACGAGTTCAACCCGATGCTCGGCCATCGCGGCTGCCGGCTGGGGATCACCTATCCCGAGATCACGGAGATGCAGGCGCGCGCCATCTTCGAAGCCGCCGTCCAGGTAGCCAAGAAGGGTGTGAAGGTGATTCCGGAAGTCATGATTCCACTGATCGGCGGCGTCAAGGAGCTGGAGAACCAGAAGAAGATCGTCGTCCAGGTGGCCGAGGAGGTTCTGGCCAAGGCCGGCATGAAGGACCTGAAGTACATGGTCGGGACCATGATCGAGATTCCGCGCGCCGCCCTCACCGCGGACGGCGTGGCCAAGGAAGCCGAGTTCTTCAGCTTCGGCACCAACGACCTGACCCAGACCACGATGGGTCTCTCACGCGACGACTACACGAAGTTCCAGAAGGACTACCAGGATCGCAAGATCTTCGCCAACGACCCGTTCGCCGTTCTCGACCAGGAGGGTGTGGGCCAGTTGGTGAAGATGGCCGTCGATAACGGGCGCAAGACCCGGCCCGATCTGGAAGTCGGAATCTGCGGCGAGCACGGCGGCGAGCCGAACTCGGTGCAGTTCTGCTACCGCGTCGGGATGGATTACGTGTCGTGCTCACCGTACCGTGTGCCGATCGCCCGCCTGGCGGCCGCGCAGGCAGCCATCAGCGGGGACAAGGCTGAGACGATGCGGACAGCGTAGTTTTGGAGTGGGGCGGACGGCCGGTTTTGGCCGTCCGCTCTCTGCGTAGCACCTGGGCGGACGCCCAAAGAAGAGCGTCCGCCCCACACTCTTACCTGCGGCGGCGCAGCAATCCGAGGGCAACCAGGCCGGAACCGAGAAGGGCCATGGTCACGGGTTCGGGAGTGCTTTCGGAAAAGCCTTCGCGGAAGCTGGTGATGGTCGCCGTGCCGCTAAATGTTCCGCTGCTCGGCGCCGGAATAATCACGATCAGGTCTTTGTTTACTTTGAGGCCCGAGACGTTCGGCAAGCTGCCGACTGAAGTAAAGGGGCCTAAGTTGGAGTCGACCTCGAGGGCCAATGAACCGCCGGCATAGGTGATGGTTTCGCCGATATCCGCAACCGCCTGCCCGACGATATTGAAACTGCCGGCGATGTTCAGACTGGCATCGGTGATCAACGGAAGGTTGCCGATCACCGCGACATTGAAGCTGATATTGGAGTCGATGTAAATCGGACTTCCAGGGGTAGCCGTGCCGGTCACCGTCCATCCGCCGGTGGACGGGCTGGTGAAGATCAGGCCAGGCTCGTTGGGATTGCTGCCGTCGCCATTGATCATGACCTGACTGCTGGTGGGCGCAGTGGCGTTGTTGCCGGTTCCGGAGTAGCCGAAACCGTAGAACAGCTTGTCTCCCACCTGGCAGGCAGTCGCCAGGGTGTTGTAGTTGGTGATGTAGTTCGCGATGGTGTCGCTCAAGCACAGGGGATTGGCGGAGCTGATGCCGGCAAGAGCGGTCAGGGTAAGCAAGATGAAAAGGATGCGCCTCATTTGTCTCAATCCTCCGACTCAACCGCGGCGAAACTGCTTCCGGCGCGCGGCTCCGAAAAGCAACAGGCCGGACCCGATCAGGACCATTGACAGCGGCTCCGGAAGAGACACATTCTCGGAGAAGTCATTCTCAACCACCGAGATGTGGGACAAACCGGCGAATCCCGCCCCGCCCACCAAATGAATCTCGTTCATCACTTGCAGGGTGGTCACCGTAGTGGTGCTGAAATCGATGTGATTGGAAGTATTGACGGGCAAGGAGTCGGTGATCGGGCTTCCGGCAACCGCTGGTGTCAAGGTTTCGATTACGGTTCCAGATCCGCCGCTGCCGGTCAAGGTCCCTACGATGGTCAGAGTGGCATCCTCGATCAGCGGCTGGCCAGACAGGGTAGTCACCGTATATCCAAGGAAGGCGTCGATGACGTTGCCGGCGACGACTGCCCAGCCGCCCGTGTTGAAGCTGATGCCGACCTCCGTGATGCCGTCCAGGCCCGCGGGAGCGTTCACTTGAACGCCGGTCGCGCTGGTACCACCGCCCGGAACGAAACTGAAACCGTAGAACAACTTGTCACCGATCTGGCAGGCGGTTGCGAGGCTGGTGTAGGTATTGATGTAGCTCTGCAAAGTGCCGTCCGGCACGCAAACCGGATTCGCCATCGAGACCGAGGCCACTACCATCGCGAGAGCCAAAATCACGAGCAGTCGTCTCACCCCCAGCCTCCGTTCCATTCCATGGTGTCAACCATACGATCCTGTGACGACAGCGTAGACTACGGGACACAACTGGACGTGGTTCGCCCCTTCGACTACGTATCAAAGCAATACTACGTCAGAAAACAGACCTAACGCAAGTTGAGCCGTCCGGGTTTGATCAACCTAAAGTACTAGAAATACTTTATTATGCGACGGAAGCAGTGGGGTGTTATCAAAGGATTACATTAGCGCTGCGGCTGGCAGGGCGCGGTCGTCTGCCCGACTTCTGGAGCGCTGGCCCAATAGATTGTAAGGCTTGGCTGCTCAGAGATTTACTAGCAGGCCAAGTCCTCGCGAGTGATGCGGAAGTCTTCCAGGTTGCCGAGAACGGTCAGGGCGATCTGCCGGGTATCGAAAAACGTGCATGCGATCCGCCGGACGTCCTCGTCGGCAACGCTCTCGATGCTGGCCACGAGTTCATCGAGCGTGAAGAAGCGGCCGAAGTACATCTCCTGACGCGCCAGGTTGGACATACGGCTCGAGGTCGATTCCAGGCTGAGCATCAGCGAGCCCTTGAGGTGATCTTTGGCGCGGCGCAACTCCTCCGCGGGAACCGGCTCCTCCTTGAGCTGGCGGAACTCCTTGGTGATCGAATCGACCACCTTTCTCGCGGATTCCACGCTGGTGCCGGCGTAAATTGAGAGGCATCCAGTGTCGCGATAGGGACTGAGCTCGCTGAAGACCGCATAGGCCAAACCCTGGCGTTCGCGAATGTTCTGGAAGAGACGCGAGCTCATGCCGCCGCCGAGCAGAGTGTTAAGCACGTAGCAGGCGAATCGGTCCTGGTGGGGCAGAGGGTAGGACGGCACACCCAGGCAGAGGTGCGCCTGCTCGAGGGATTTCTTGTTGCGCAGGGCGATCCGCGCGTGGGTTCCGGGCACACGGTCGGCCGGAGCGTCTTCCCCCGGCCGCAGGCTCTCGAAGTGCTGCGCGACCAGATCCGCCAGTTGCCGGTGGCTCAGGTTCCCGGCGGCCGTCACCAGGATGTTCGACGGGGCGTAGACGGCGCGGTAGTAGTCGCGCATCATGGTGCTGTCGAAGCGCCGCACGGTCTGCGGCGTGCCAAGGATCGGCTTGCCGAGGGCATGGCCTTGCCAGAAGTTCGAGGAGAATATCTCGTGGACCAGGTAGTCGGGCGAGTCCTCCTCCATCTTGATTTCCTCCAGGATGACGCCCTTCTCCTTCTCGATGTCCTCGTCGCGGAACAGCGGATGGAGCACGAGGTCGGCGAGCACGTCGAACGCGAGCGGCAGGTGTTCGTCCAAGACCTTGGTGTTGAAGCAGACCAGTTCTTTGGCGGTGAAGGCATCGAGGTTGCCGCCGACCGAGTCCACGCTGCGGGCGATGTCCTCGGCGGAGCGGTTGGTTGTGCCTTTGAACAGCATGTGCTCAATAAAATGCGAAATGCCGTTCTGGTCCGTGGTCTCGCGCCGCGAGCCGGAACAGATCCAGACTCCTACGCTGACGCTGCGAACGTGCGGCATCACTTCAGTGATCACGCGGACGCCGTTGGCCAACGTGCTGGTCTCGATATTGCGAAATGGCTGATCTGACGAACTCATGCAAAATGGGGAGGGGATAGGCCTTCTTCCTTTGTAGCACAGGTGCTGGTGGCCCAGATTCGCGGCCGGGTTCGTTTCGTCCGGCTACAATGGTGTTGGAATGTCCCAACCCCTCGTAGGCATGGATCTGGCCGATCTGCGCGAGGCCCTCGGCCCCGGGCAGCCCGACTACCGGGCGCGTCAGGTCTACGAAGCCCTTTATCGTAAACAGGTTACAGAACTGTTGCAGATTTCAACGCTGCCGTCGCGACTACGGGACGATCTGGCTGGGAATCATGCCGTCGGCCTGCCGGCGGTTGTCCGGCGGTTCGATTCCGCCGACGGAACGCGCCGGTACCTGCTGGGGCTGGAAGACGGCCGGACGGTCGAGACGGTGCTGATGCCGGAGGGCGAGCGCGACACCATCTGCATCTCGACCCAAGTGGGCTGCCCGGTCGACTGCAAGTTCTGTATGACGGCCCTGCTGGGGCTGGAGCGCAGCCTGTCGGCGGGTGAAATTGTCGGGCAGGTGCTGCTGGTAGCGCACGAGAACCGGTTGAGGCAGGACGGCGGACGGCTGAACATCGTGATGATGGGGCAGGGCGAGCCCCTGCTCAACCTGCCGAACGTGATCAAGGCGACCCGGATCCTGTTGGATCCGGACGGGTTCGGCATGTCGCCGCGGCGGATCACGGTTTCGACGGCGGGAATCATCCCCAAGATCGCGGAGCTCGGGGCAGAACCAGTTCGGCCCAAGCTGGCGATCTCGCTCAACGCGTCGACCGAGGAGATGCGTCGGGAGCTGATGCCGATCACGCGCAAATACCACCTCAAGGACCTGATGGAAGCGTGCAAGGCCTACCCGCTGCGGCCGTGGGAGAAGCTGACGTTCGAGTATGTGCTGCTGAAGGGCGTCAACGACACTGACGCCGACGCACGGCGCGTGGTGAAGCTGCTGGCGAACCTGAACGCGAAGGTGAACCTGATCGCGCTCAATCCCGGGCCGGAGATCCCGTTCGAGAAGCCCGAGCCGGAGCGCGTGGCGGCATTTCAGGCGATCGTGCGGCGGTCGCTCCCGTGCTTCGTGCGCAAGCCGCGGGGGTTGGATATCTTTGCGGCATGCGGGCAGTTGAAGAGAAGCTCTTGACCTGCACTACATCTTCTGTACGCGCCGGAGGGTAAACAGCTCCGGCTTCATGTTTTCCTGCTCGAACTTCTTCCAGTCGTCGTTGACGTGAATAAGCTTGCCGCTGATGTGATTGCTGCGCTCGGAGGCCAGAAACAGCGCGAGGGCGATCTGCTTCTCGGCGGACACGCCGCCGGTGACCCGCACCTTTTCCGCGTCGTCGATTTCCTTGCGGCCGGCCCGCTCCTCGCCCGCGCTCAGAATTTCGTCCGTCATGTGAGAATAGGCGGCGCCGGGCGCGATGACGTTGACCTGGACGTTGTGGTCGCGCACCTCCTCCGCCAGGGTTTCCCCCAGGCGCACCACGGCGGTCTTGGCCGCGGAATAGGCGCTGAAATTGGGACGCGCATAGGCACTGCCGCCGCCGGAAATCAGCAGGATCTTGCCGGAGCGTTTGTCGATCATGCCGGGCAGCACGGCGCGGCAGGCATTGGCGGCACCGATCAGGTTGATCTCGATGGTTTCATTCCAGGCTTTGGGTTTGGCGCTGACGAACGGGCCGATGGGACCTTGCACGCCCGCCGCGGCGATGAGCACGCTCAATCCGCCGAAACTTTCCCGCATGCGGTCGACGGCGTGTGCCACGGCGTCGACGTCGCGCACGTCGGCGCGCAGGCGCATGGCCGTCCCGCCTGCCTGCTCGATCTCCAGCTTGGCGAGATCGAGTTCGGCCTGGCTGCGCGCCAGCAGCCCGACCTTGGCGCCCTCCGCCGCAAAACCCAGCGCCAGGCGCTTGCCGATGCCACGGCCCGCCCCGGTGATCAAGACACTCTTCCCTCGGATGCTGTTCAAGGAATCAATTCTCCACGTGTAGGCTGAATGCACCGGTCAATATCTCGCCGGCGCGTTTCATCTGGACGAAGATGCGGTAGGGCCCGGGCTTGGGGAAGCCGTATGGAAAGGTAACCTCGGCGGGGATTCCGTCGGAATTCATCATCATTCGATGTGCGGCGTGCGGGTCGGCCGGCTGCGTGAGGCTGAGCGCCGGCATGGGCACGGAGCCGCTGGGATGGACGTGCGCGAAGACGCTGCCGTCGGGCGCCAAAAATGCGGCATGGCCCAGCATTCCCATATAGAGCTCCACCTGCTGGGCCAGCTGGCCATGGGCGTCCACCAGGCGGAAACGAAACTCATATGGACGGCGTGCGCGCACCGGTGTGCTTGGGCGCTCCCAGATCATCTGGTAGCCGCCGGACAACGTGGTCACATTGCGATTGTAGTCCGCTTCGCCGAGCGGCGGGACGATGCCGGCGGCATCGTCGCCGCTCAACGGCTCGCCGTGGATTTCGGGTAGATCCAGCGTGGCAGTGGGCGTCTCGCCGAGGCCGTTGGCGTGCACCACGTCGGCAAACAAGGCATACCGGCCGGCGGGCATGTCGCCGAGCTGTTGCACGAAGCCGTCTCCGGCGGGTTCCGGATGGAGGTGCCAGACGCGCTCCATGGCCGGCATGCGGACGACATAGAGGTGCATCAGGTGGCCGTGATCGGGCAGGAGGTCGTCGGTACGGCGATTCAACCAGCCGGGATCCTGGAGGTTGAGCGTGAGCCGGCTTCCCTCTACCGATGCCTTGAGCTTGAGGGGCTTGTAGACGATGCGTGAGTAGCCTGCCGCTTCCGACCCCCACCATGCATTACCGGCCCAGACCACCGCGGCGAGAAGAACAAAGCTGACGAGCATCACGATGCGCGAGCGGCTGATTCGCCCGGCATCGGGCACGGCTTCCGGCTCGAGCTGTGCTTCCCGCACGCTGGCTCCAACAATGGCGACCAGGCCGAAGACGAGCAGCAGTCCGAGGGGAACCAGGACCGCCGCGATGGTGCTCTGCATCGAGAGCACGCGTGCGGAGAGCGCGGGCACTGGCACGGAGAGCGAGGCGGGCCCTTGCGCGCCCTCCACATCGACACGGACCTTCCACGATCCGGTGGCCATCAGCCAGAGAGTGCCGGTGTAGTACTGCGGATCTTCCCTGGCCGGCCGCGCCAGATCGGGCACCGGGGCGAATTGCTGCTGTGCCACCAGCCGGAGCGGCACGATGTGCACCTGGCGGACATCGGGCGAGAGGCTGCGGACCTCGATCTCCGCCACACCAGGAATGACCTGCGGCGGGCGGATAGTGACCAGCAGGCGGTAGGGCCCTGCGGCACCTTCGAAAAAGACGTCGGGGGACCCGACGTGAGCCGGCAGTGGCGCGGCCAGGAAGACGAAAAGGGCGGCGAGCGCACGTTTGGTCATCGGCGGATGCGCCTCATCCAGGATCCTGCGGCAAGCCCTAATCGAGTGGTCAGAATCGCGGTGACGAATGCCCACGCGGCTTCCCCCCAGAAATCCGAGCCGGATTCCGTCGGTAAGAAGAGGTAGCGCGCGTAATAGGAAGTCGGCGAGATCGCGTAGTTGAAGTATTTGGAGCCGAACAGCCAGTTGCGCGCCAGGGGCGACATCAGGAAATCCGCGAAAGGCCACTGCACGGCCGCGAGCGCGAGCACGAAGATCACGCCCGAGACGGCGGCCAGCTTCCATTTGTTCCAGCCGGCGGTGCGATGCCAGAGCAGGTCGAGCAGGAACGCCGGCACGATCACCAGCAGCGGGAACTCCGGCGGCACGAATTGAGTCACGTGCTGGTAGACCGGCCCCAGCTTCGGCTCGGCTGGAAACAGCGGAAGGGTCCAGCTCATCAGAAGCAGGAAACCACTGTAAACTCCGGCGACGGCGGTCGCTCCCCAGCGCGATCCGCTGCCCAGCGCCGCCGCGGCAAGTACCGGCGGCGTGATCATCGCCACCAGGCGATAGAGATGCACCTGGTGCATCGCGCTGCGAAAGACCATCTCCATCTGAAGGACGCTCAGGCACACCAGGATCATTCCGGCGACGTAGAGAAAGAGGATGCGCAGGCGGTCGCGGGCGGTACTCTCGGCCCGGTTCATCTGTCCGAGTATGAGAATGAGCGCGCCCACGTGCACACCCAGAATGCCGGCAGCCAGCAGCATATGCGGCGGGCTGAGAATCTTGACATCGAGGCCGTAGGCGTTGTGCCACCAGTCGTCGAAGGGTGCCGACGTCAGCATGGCCACACCGCCCCAGGCGGCGATGAATGCGCCGAACGGCCCGCGGAATCCCCAAAGCGTGACACTGGCTTTGCGCAGCGGGGAGTCGCGCCGGAACGTGGTCGCAAGGATCAGGTAGCCACAGGAGATACCGGCCAACACACCGCAGAAGTAGATATCGATGTGAGCCGGAGTCCAGAAGGTGTCGCGGCCGATGGAGCGGTGCCAGGAGATATCCCAATGCACACCGGTCATGGCGCAGGTGACGGCAGCCACCGCGCACCAGATATACCAGCGCGGGCGGTCGGAAGACGCGGCGGAAACTTGAGCTGAAGCAGCCACAGCAGAATCCCCTACGCAGATTATAGAATGACGGTGATGTCGATCCGGAGCCAGGGCGAACTGGAAAAACTGCGAGCGATCGGGCGAATCGTGCGCCTGGCGCTGGAGCGCACCCGCGCGGCCGTTCGGCCCGGGGTGACTACGCGCGAACTGGACCGGATTGGCGCGCGGGTGCTCGCCGAGCACGGGGCCGAATCGGCGCCGCCCAAAGTGTACGGCTTTCCGGGCGCGCTGTGCATCAGCGTGAACGACGAGGCGATTCACGGCATTCCGGGCGATCGCGTGATCCGGGAGGGCGACCTGGTCAAGCTCGACCTGGTAGCGGAGAAAGACGGCTTTTTCGCCGATGCCGCAGTGACCGTGATGGTAGGCGCGGTGAGTGCCGAGGCAGCAGCTTTGGCGCGCTGCGCGGAGACGGCGTTCCATCAGGCGGCCGGCACCGCAGTGGCGGGCAATCGGGTGTACGACATCGGGCGCGCGGTGGAGCGGGAAACCCGCCGCTGCGGGTTCCAGGTGATTCGCGACCTGTGCGGGCATGGAGTCGGCCGCGCGATCCACGAAGCGCCCCACGTGCCGAACTATCACGATCCGCGTCACAAATCGAGGCTCACCGAGGGCCTGGTAATCACGATCGAGCCGATCATCGCGGCGGGAAGCGGGCGCGGCGAGCTGCAGCCGGACCGGTGGACCATCCGCACGGCGGATGGCAGCCTTGCTGCGCACTACGAACACACGGTGGTGGTGACGCGGGGCGAGCCGATCGTGTTGACGGCATAACGACCGGCTGAAGCCGGTCCCACAAAAGTGCCAGGTTGTACAATTCTAAGCAATGGCGAAACTTCTGGTTGTGCTGCCGCTCCTGCTGTTCGCCGCGGGTTGCGGTAAGGATCCTTCCAAGCAGCTTGCCGCACTTTCCGAACAATTCGTATACGAATCGCTGGCGTTTTCTCCGTCCTCGGCCACTGCCGCCGGACTGCATGAATATCAGGGGCAGAAGCTGGACGAGATGCTGGACGACCTGAGTCCGGCCGCGCTGGCGAAGCAGCGCCGTTTCTATGAGAAGTTTCAAAGCGACCTGGCCGCGCTCAAGAGCGATCAGCTCGCACCAGAGGAGCGCGCCGACCTGCTGATCATGCAGGACCAAGTGGCGCTGGCCCTGCTCGATCTGAACGAGATCCAGACCGCTCTGCACAGTCCGCAGTCTTACGTGGAAACTCTGGGCAATGCGTTGTTCAGCCCCTACGTGCTGGAGTACGCCCCCAAGAATGATCGCATCCGGCACATCATCGAACGGCTGAAAAGGGTGCCGCTGTTTCTCGATCAGGCGGCCACAAACCTTGTCTCCGCCCCTGACATCTGGACCAAGGTGGCCATCGATGAGAACGAGGGCAACATGGGCCTGGTGGATAAAGAAATCCGGGCATGGGTGCCTTCGGATATGAGCGGCGACTATGCCCGCGCGGCGCGGCCAGCCCTGGAGGCGATGAACAAGTTCAAAAGCTACCTGCAAGGTAGCCTGGCGAGCCGCGCCAATGCAAACTGGCGGCTGGGCGCGAGCATCTACCAGCGCAAGTTCCGCTATACTCTGGAGAGCGGAGTAGAAGCCGACGACACGCTTCAGCGCGCCGAACGCGAGCTTCCCGCGGTCCGCGCACGGATGCTGGAGTTGGCTCGGCCGCTACACGCAGCGCTCGCGCCCGCCCACAAGGACCATCCCGAGCTCACCGGCGTCGAGCGCGAAAACGCGATCATCGGCGAGGTGCTGGACCACATCGCACAAAAACACTCGACGCGCGAATCGTATATGGACGATGCGCGCAAGGATCTGGAAGAGGCGCGCGCCTTTGTCCACGACCGGCACGTGCTCACTTTGCCTCCGCGCGCCAATCTGCAGGTGATCCCCACGCCAGTGTTCCAGCGTGGGATATACGCCGTGGGAGGCTTCAGCCCGGCGCCGGCGCTCCAGCCCGAGTTGGGTGCGTTCTACTGGGTCACGCCGATTCCGGAATCATGGCCCAAGGATCGCGTGGAATCCAAGCTGCGCGAGTACAACTTCTACAAGCTCAAACTGCTCACGATTCACGAGGCCATGCCCGGCCACTACGTGCAGTTCGAGTACGCGAACGACGTTCAACCCAAGACGCGGCGCCTGCTCCGCTCGATCTATGGCAATGGGCCATACATCGAAGGCTGGGGCCAGTACGCGACGCAGGTCATGCTGAACGAGGGTTTTCTCGACCACTCGCCCGAACTGGCGTTGACCTTTGCCAAGGAGGAGCTGCGCGTGATCGCCAACGCGGTTCTCGACATCCGGCTCCAGATGCTCAACATGACCGAAGAAGAAGCGATGGACCTGATGCTGAAACAGACGTTTCAGGAACGCGAAGAAGCTACTGCCAAGCTGCAGCGCGCCAAGCTTTCGTCGGCGCAGTTGCCCACCTACTTCGTGGGTTGGCGCGGATGGCTCAAGGTCCGGGACGAATACCGGCAGTCGAGAGGCTCTTTCAGCCTGCCCGAATTCAACGACCGGGCATTGAAAGAGGGCGCGGTGCCTCTGCCGGTGCTCAGCACGCTCCTGAAGTAACGCCGCGCGACCGTTTATAATGCGTAGCAGAGCAGGGATGCAGGAAGAAAAAAGCTCTCCGACGATACCGCCGACCGAACTGGTGCCGGCGCACCCCGCCCGGCCGGTAAGGGCCGCCGTACTGAACGCGCTTTCGTGGCTGCGCGACCTGGCGTTTTCGGTCCTGATCGCCGTCATCCTGATCGTGTTTATCTACCAGCCGGTCAAGGTGGAAGGCACCAGCATGATGCCGGCGCTCACCGATCAGGAGCGGATTTTCATCAACAAGTTCACCTATCACTTCGGGCTGGGCGATATCCAGCGCGGGGACATGGTGGTGTTCTGGTTCCCGCTGGATCAGTCGAAGTCGTACATCAAGCGAGTGATCGGGATTCCGGGAGACATCGTACGGATCGAGGCCGGCCAGGTTTTCCTGAACGGCCACGCGTTGGACGAGCCGTACGTGCCTGAGGAATACCGCGATCGTGTCACCTACGAAGAGCACCGCGTGCCGCCGGACGAGTATTTCGTGCTGGGCGATCACCGGAGTTCCTCGAGCGACAGCCGCACTTGGGGATTCGTACGGCGCGAGTCGATTTACGGAAAAGCCGTGTTCGTCTATTGGCCCCTGAAGAACATGGGCCGCATCCATTGAGCCTGCCTACCGGCGCAAGAGCCACATCACCAGCGAGACCACAACACTGATCAGTAGACAGGTGGTCAGAGGGAAGTAGAAGCTCGAGTTCTTGCCCTGAATGTAGATGTCCCCGGGGAGGCGGCCCAGCCGGATCGGAAGGCGGGCCAGAAGAGTGACGAGCACGCCGGCAGCGATGAGGACAATTCCCGCTATGATCAGGAGGCGTCCAGCAGGCATACTTTCAGTATGCGCCCGATATCTGTGATCGCGCTGCTCTTGAGCGCCACGTGCGTCCATGGCCAGAACGAGTCACCCGCCGCCTGGAAGAAGCTCGATTTCCTGATGGGCAAATGGACCGGCGTAGCCGGCGAAAACGAGACGCCGCTCGGGCCCGGCCAGGGAGCGTTCTCCTTCGAAGCCGAGTTGAACCGGAAGATCGTCGTGCGCCGCAACACCGCCGCCTACGATTCCGGCGTGAAGCACGATGACCTCATGGTGATCTATCTGGATGCGCCCGACGACACGCCGCGCGCGATCTACTTCGATACCGAAGGACACGTGATTCGTTACAACCTGGCGTTTCCGGCTGCCGGCCGGGTGGTGTTCGAGTCCGACGGCACACAGCCGGGGCCGCGATACCGGCTGACGTACTGGTTGGAGGGGGGCGTCCTGAAGGGAAAGTTCGAGGTCGGTCCTCCCGGCGGCGAATACAAGACTTACTTGGGCTGGAGCTCGAAACGGCGGTGAGAGCGCGCCCAGTAGGGTCTCGGCCATCTGCGTTTCAACGTTGTCATATTTGACAACAATTCGTCAACTACCAGAGTTGCTTGCTGAGCGAACGCAGAATTCCCCAGATTGCTGTTTGCGTTAGGAATTCGCCAGAGCTGATGGAGTGTTTGGAACTGATTTCGCTCACTTGGGACGCAGGTGCCCCGCGCCCGCATCCCATCGCCAGAGAACATCGTTGCCGGTCAGGTGCACGCCGCCGAGCCAGCGGTTGATGCCGTTGAGCCTTACATGGTCGACGCTGCCGGGCAGCGCCTCGCGGCCGAGTCCAGTCACGCGATAGACGCCATTCTCGATGGCGAGAAGCGGATGACGACACTCCACCAGGCCGTTAACCCAGCGGCGCAGGCTGGAGTCTCCCATGAAGATGCGCTCTTCCATGCGCTGCTCTGCGGCGAAGAGTGAGTCGAACGTGTGCTGTCCTTCGGATGCCGCCCGCAGGATCTGCCGCTCCGTACGGGCGAGCCCGCTGCCGACGGCGGGGAACTGTTCGAGGTGACGGCGCAGGGCGCCCTCGAGGAACGGAAGAGCCGAAGTGTCGCGCGCCAGGAGGGCCTCGATGGCCATGGGATCGGGCGCGCAGAAGGCGTGCCACGCGGCTTCCGCGAGCTCGAATTCAGCGTCCGAGACCGCGTGCCGCGACGGCCAGAGTGCGGCCAACTCCAGGGCGGTCATGGGCCCGAGATACCGGTCGGTGCAGATCAGGCTGACACGGGTGACGCCGCCGTGTATGCGGTCCAGAATCTGGATGAGCTGCAACTGATCGTAGAGGTCGTGCTCGAACCAGAGGGTGATTTCGTCGCAGGATTCCAGCACCGCGTCGCGGCGGGCCAGTTCGAGCTCGGCGGGAGTAGAGCCGGGCAACTCGGCATCGAGGAAAAGGCCGCGGACACGCCGCAGGCCCGCGGTATCCAGGCCGCCGGGGACCGGGCCTTCATGCAGTACGTCGAGCCACGGCAGTACATCACCGGCGATACCGGGAGCGGGCAGCGAGACCGACGTTCCGTTGGTCACGTGGAGCATGACGGCCCTACTCTTATTGAAACACCCAACTACAGAGCGGCAATCTGCTGGCAGATCGGTTTGAGGGCCGGATACATCGCCTGGTAGACGCGGTGCGCGTTTTCGTAGAAGGCCGCCTCACCGGCATCCGGCGAGATCGAATCGGTTTCCCGCACGGCCGCGCGGCAGACTTCGGGGACATTCGAGAACGCGCCCGTGCCCGCCAGCGCCAACAATGCAGCGCCATAGGCCGAGCCTTCCTGGGTTTCCAGGGTGACCACGCGCTTGTGCAGAATGCCGGCCAGAAGCCTTCGCCAGAAGGCGCTCTGCGCACCGCCGCCGGACGCGCGCACGCTGTTCACCGCGACGCCGAGATCCTCGATGATGTCCAGGCAATCGCGCTGGCTGTAGGAGACGCCCTCGATGACGGCGCGGATCAGGTCGGCGCGTTTGTGCCTGGCGGTGAGACCGATCCAGCCGCCGCGGATCGTGGCATCGAGGTGCGGCGTGCGCTCGCCCATGAGGTACGGCAGCCAGAAGAGTCCCTGAGCGCCGGCGGGCGAGTTCGCGGCCTCCGCGGTGAGCGCGTCGTAGTCAGTGCCGGGTGCAAGCTGATTGCGGAACCATTGGAGGCTGAGTCCGGCTCCCTGGGTAACGCCCATGACGTGCCACTTGTCGCGCACCGCGTGGCAGAACGTGTGGACGCGGCCGGCGGGGTCGTAGGCCACCTTTTCCATGTGCGCGAAGACCACGCCGCTGGTGCCGAGGGTACACGAGACGATGCCTTCCTCGACGATGCCGTTGCCGACCGCGCTGGAGGCCTGATCTCCGCCGCCGCCGACCACGGGCGTGCCGGCGGCAAGACCGGTGCGCGCCGCGGCGTCGGCCGTGACCCTGCCGGTGATTTCGCTGGATTCGTAGCACCGCGGCAGAATTGAACGGTCCAGCCCGAGCGCGTCCATCATCTCGTACGACCAGCGCCGCTTCACCACGTCGAAGACGCTGGTGCCGGAGGCGTCGCTGACCTCGCTGGCGAATTCGCCGGTGAGCTTGAAACGCACGTAGTCCTTGGGCAGGAGCATTTTCTTCACGCGCGCGAAATTTGCCGGCTCGTTGTCGCGCACCCAGAGCAGCTTGGGGAGCGTGAAACCCGTGAGGACGGGGTTGGCGGTGTACTCGAGCACTTTGTCGCGGCCGACCTTGGCATTGACGAAATCCACCTGCGCCTGGCTGCGCTGATCGCACCAGATCAGCGAGGGACGGATCACCTGGTTGTCCGCGTCGAGAATCACCAGGCCGTGCATCTGGCCGGAGAGTCCGACGCCCTTGATATCGGCGCCGCTCACGCCGGCTTTGGCCAACACGCCGCGGACGGCATCGGCGACCGCGTCCCACCAGTTCCCGGGCCGCTGCTCGGCCCACAGCGGGCGCTCCATGTGCATCTCTTCGTGAGGCGCCGTGTAGCCGGCGCGGACCGCTCCGCGCTCGTCCACCAGGAGGGCGCGCGAGCCCCCGGTGCCGACATCGATACCTAGCCACATATGGGTAGATGGTAGCAGCGGGCGGTGAGAGACGCGCGGCCGGTTGCGTAGACGCCGGGCGCTACAATGATCCTGCGCCGTGCAGCCAAGAATCCTTCGGCGGATAGCGATCGCTGCCATCGGTATTGCCGCCGGCCTGAGCGTTTCCATCGGTTACTGGAAATGGGCACGAACTCCCCTGTCGCACGTCGACGTTTACGACGGCTTCGAATCGGGCAAGTTGAGCACGATCTGGGCTACCAACCGATTCGAGCCGGGTGCGGTCACCATGCAATCCGAGATCGTTCGCGCGGGGCATGGTGCGGCCAAGGTCGTGGTTCAAAGCCGCGACAAGTTCGAGGCGGGAATCAAAGGCAGCCGCGACACCGAGCGTGACGAGTTACTCGAGGCCAGCAAGCTCGTGTCGAGAGAAGATCGAACCTACCAATACTCGTTCAGTATGTTCATCCCGGCGGATTTTCCCATTGTGCCCACACGCCTGGTGATTGCGCAGTGGAAACAGGACTGTAACGGCCACGCTCCTTGCTCAGACGACAGCCCCGTCGTCGCCCTGCGATACGTCTCGGGCATCCTGAGAATCACTCACCAGACCGGCCGGCACCAGGTGCCCCTGTTCGAATCCTCCGGGGAGTTGCGCGGCCGGTGGACCGATTTCCGATTTCAGATCCGCTTCACAACCCGCGAAGACGGGCTGCTCCGGGCCTGGGTGAACGGCCGCCAGGTGGTGGACTACCGCGGCGCAACCGCATACCCGGAAAACGCGGCGACCGGGTACGCCAGTCCCAGCCTCTTCTATTTCAAGATGGGCCTGTACCGTGACGTGATGGCCGAGCCCATGACGATCTACATCGACGAGTACCGGAAGACGGAGTTGCCAGACGCAAAATAATCAGGCGCCCGGCCGGATGTGCACGGCCTGTCCTCCGCCGGGCGCCATCTTTACGTGGATGCGTCCCGCGCGGTTCACCTTCTGCTGCGCGACTACCGTGTTCATCGGGTGCACGTCGGCGTCGGGCGCGTCGGCGTAGATCTCGGCAGTATAGTCGCCGGTGCCGAGAAACTCGAGCGGCAGGTCCAATTCCACGCCGTTCCTGCCGGCGATGCTGCCGATGAACCATTCGCGACCCTTGCGGCGCGCCACGGCGATGTACTCACCGACCTTGCCCGTAATCACGCGCGTCTCATCCCATGTAGCCGGAACGGCGCTGAGGAATTTGAGCTCCTTCTGGCCCTGGTAGGCTTCGGGATGGTCGCTGACCATTTCGAACGGGCTCAGGTAGACGACAAACAGCGCAGTCTGGTGCGCGCGGGTGCCCATCACCATGGGATGCAGGTTGCGCGGCTGGAACTCCTCGCGGGTCACGTTGAGGAAGCCGCCGGGAGTGTAGTCCATGGGTCCGGCAATGAGGCGCGTGAACGCCAGCATCACGTTGTGCTCCGGGGTGACGCGTCCGCTCCACTTGTTGTATTCGAGGCCGAGCACGCCTTCGCGCGTGAGGACGTTGGGCCACGTGCGCTCCAGACCATCGGGCTTGTAGGCGCCGTGGAAGTCCACCATCAGGTGATGCTCGGCGGCGAACTTCGCCGTGCGCCGGTAGAAATCCACCATCTGCTGATCGTCGCGGTCCATGAAGTCGATCTTGACCCCGGCGATGCCCCACTTCTCGTACAGCGGGAAGGCGGCTTCCATCTGGCGGTCCACGTCCGTCCAGTGCGCCCACAGCCACAGCTTCACGTTCTTCGACTTGGCATAGTCGAGGACTTCGGGCATGTTGATTTCGGGACGCACCTTGGTCAGATCGACGCCGGAGTCGCTCGGGCCTCCGCGGACCACCACCGCCCAGCCGGCATCCAGCATGAAGTACTCGAATCCGGCCTTGGACGAGAAGTCGACGTAGTGCTTGATGGTCTCCGTGTTCTTGCCGGAGCGGAAATTCACGCCTTCGTCGTACGGTCCGGACCACCAGTCCCACGATGCCTTACCGGGCTTGATCCAGGATGTGTCCGCGATGGCCGACGGGGGATTGAGGTTCAGCACCATGTTCGATTCGATCAGCCGGCCGGGCTCGCTGCCGATCAGGATCACGCGCCACGGGGTTGCGAGCGGCGACTTGCCGATCACCGACACCGAGGCATCGTCGATGCGCGGGGAGAGGCGGGCATTCAAGGCCAGGGCATTGCGCTCGTCGTGTTGCAGGTACATGCCGGAGTAGTTCTCGATGTGCGCCTCGGTGATGGCGACGTACGCGGTCCCCGGCAGTTCCATCAGCAGCGGCATGGCGATCAGGTACTCGGGATGGAGGCCGCTGATGGGAAGGGCGTGGTAGTTGTCCTCCCAAGATGTGCGGTAGTTGCGCAGGATGAGCGGGTACGCGGTGCCTTCCCGGCCCATGACGAACTGCGTGCGCTCATTGGCGATCTTGAAGTCGGACAAGCCTTCCTGCTCGGGCAGTAGGTAGCGGAAGGCTACGCCATCGTTGTACGCGCGCGCTTCGATGGCGAGACGGCGGTTGGGCGCGGCGGTCTCGCGAGCCTCGACTGTCGCGGTGTTGCACTCATTGCGAATCGTGCTGGCCTTTCCGGCCGGCACGGTGTACTGTTCGCTGATCTTGCCGGGGCTGCCTGGCGCGATGGTGATGTTCGGTCCGAGCGCCGGCTGGCCCTGGAACTCGAACCCCATCACGGATCGCCCAATGACGGGTACTCCGCGATACGTGACTTCATATCTGAGGTTCGATCCGCCGGAGACCTGCATCACGATCTGGCCATCGGGAGAACGTAGTTCCATGACGTAAAACAGACCTGTCTGAGGCCTTGTCGTCTGCGCCGTGGCGATCATGCACAGCGCCGGAATGATTGCCGCCAACCTGGTTGTCGCCATGTCCGTTTCGCCTTTCCAGCCTCTGTTCTATCACGCGTCGCCTCCAGTCGTTGCACAATCAGATTTATGTCAAGCCAACTGCCCCCCTTCCGTCTCGACGGCCGCAGAGCACTGGTGACCGGCGGCGCCAGCGGCATCGGCGAAGCGACGTGCCGGGCGCTGACCGCGGCCGGCGCCACCGTGACCATCGTGGACCTCGACCGCGCGCGCGCGGAATCGCTTGCCGCGCAGCTTCCCGGGGCCGCCGCGTTG
>DATJYJ010000363.1:0-4122 GCA_035578025.1 Verrucomicrobiia bacterium | reverse complement strand
TGTCCTCGGGCCAGCCGTAATTTCGCTTGGCGAGCCGCACCTCGTCCTCCCCCAGGGGCTCACCGTGCGCTCCGCTGGTGTCCTGCTTGTGTGGCGCGCCGTATCCGATGTGGCTGTCCACGATGATCAGTGTCGGCCGGTCCTTCGTCTCCTGGAACGTTCGAAAAGCCCGCGCCAGCATCTCGAGATCATTCGCGTCGCCAACCCGTGTCACGTTCCACCCGTAGCCGCTGAAGCGCGTCGCCACGTCTTCGCTGAACGCCAGCGCCGTATTGCCCTCGATCGTGATGTGGTTGTTGTCGTAGATCCAGCACAGATTCGAGAGCCGCAGGTGTCCCGCCAGCGAGGCCGCCTCGCTGGAGATGCCCTCCATCATGCACCCATCGCCGCAGAGCGCGTACACGTTGAAATCGAACAGATCCTCGAAGCCCGGCTTGTTGTACCGCGCCCCGAGCCACTGCCGCGCGATCGCCATCCCGACGCTGGTCGCGACGCCCTGTCCCAGCGGCCCCGTCGTGGTTTCCACGCCCGACGTCCACCGGTACTCAGGATGTCCGGGGCAGCGGCTGTCTAACTGCCGGAACGTCTTAAGCGCGTCCAGCGGCACCGACGGCTCTCCGAGAGTCTCGTAATCCTTGCTGACCGCCCGCACTCCCGTCAGATGGAGCATCGAGTAGAGCAGCATCGACGCGTGGCCGGCCGACAGCACAAAGCGGTCGCGATTCGGCCACACCGGATCGGTCGGATCGAAGCGCAGAAACTCCTGCCAGAGGCTGTACGCCACCGGCGCCATCGCCATGGGAGTTCCGGGGTGCCCCGAATTGGCCGCTTGCACGCCATCCATGGAAAGCGTGCGGATGGTGTTGATGCAAAGCTGATCGATGGAATGCTGGACTTTGGAATCGTTGGGGAGAATGGCTGTGCTCATGGAATTCCTTTCTCGGAAAAAACGAGGGTGGCCGTGCGGTAGACCCGGCCACCCTCAAGCGCCAATGGACTCACGCCGCGGGCCAGCGCCAACCCGTGATTTCCGGCGCGTCGATGCCGTGCTGATACGCGTGGGCACGGCAGGCGAGCTGTCGGTTACGGAACTTCTCTTTCGCATGGCCGCCGATGCGTTGTAGCGCGGGGACGCGATCAATGGCGTCGAGGGCCAGGCTGAACCGGTCGGTTTGGTTGTTGATCGCCAGCTCCATCGGCGTGTTGATATTGCCCTTTTCTTTGTACCCGCGGACGTGCAGCCTCCTGTTGTTACGCCCGTAGGTGAGCCGGTGGATCAGCCAGGGATAGCCGTGAAAATTGAAGATGATCGGTTTGTCGACGGTGAACAGCGAGTCGTAATCTTGGTCGCTCAAACCGTGGGGATGTTCCGAGCACGGCTGCAGCTTGAACAGGTCCACCACGTTGATGAAGCGGACCTTGAGCTCGGGGAACTCTTCGCGCAGCAGTGCCGTCGCTGCCAGGGCCTCCTGAGTGGGGATATCGCCGGCGGAAGCCATCACCAGGTCGGGCTCGCAACCCTGATCGTTGCAGGCCCACTCCCACATCCCGATGCCTTTCGTGCAGTGCTCAATGGCCGCGTCCATATTCAGGTACTGCAGGTGCAACTGCTTGTCGGACACGATCACGTTGATGTAGTTCTCACTCTTCAGGCAGTGATTGGCTACGGAGAGCAGACAGTTCGCGTCCGGCGGCAGGTAGATGCGAGTCACGGCGGCGCTCTTGTTGAGCACCACGTCGAGGAAGCCGGGATCCTGGTGAGTGAATCCGTTGTGGTCCTGCCGCCAGACCGTCGACGTGATCAGCAGGTTCAGCGACGAAATCGGCCGGCGCCACGAAAGATGATTGCAGATGGAGAGCCACTTCGCGTGCTGGTTGAACATCGAGTCCACGACGTGAATGAAAGCCTCATACGACGAGAAGAAGCCGTTTCGGCCGGTTAGCAGGTAGCCTTCGAGCATGCCCTCCATAGTGTGCTCGCTCAGCATCTCGATGACGCGCCCGTCGGTGGCCAGCTCGCCGCCATCCTGATCTTCCGGGAAATACTCGGCGATCCAGAACTTCTTGGCAGCCTGATACACAGCCTGCAGCTTGTTCGACGTGGTTTCGTCCGGGCCGAACACGCGGAAATTGGTCATGTTCAGCTTCATCACGTCGCGCAGAAAATTACCCAGCGGCGGAACATTCTCCACCTCGACACGGCCGGGCCGCTCCACTTTCACTGCATAATCCTCGAACGCAGGCAGGCGCAGCCCTCTTCTGAGGACGCCGCCGTTGGCGTGCGGATTGGCGCTCATGCGGCGTTCGCCGACGGGCGCCAGAACCTTGAGGTCGGCCCGCAGCTTGCCGCTGCTGTCAAACAAGTCCTCCGGCCGCTGGTCGCGCATCCACTTCTCGAGGATCTGCAACTGCTCGGGATCCTTCTTGACGTCGGTCAGCGGAACCTGGTGCGCGCGCCAGAAACCTTCGAGCCGATGCCCTCCCACCTGTTCGGGAGCTCCCCAACCCTTCGGCGACCGGAGCACGATCATCGGCCAGCGCGGCCGCGTGGCGACGCCCGTCAGCCGGCATTCCTGCCGATGCCGCCGGATCTCCTGGACGCAATGCTCCACCGTCGCAGCCATTGCCTGGTGCATGCTTTCGGGGTCGGAGCCCTCAACGAAATGCGGCGTCCAGCCGTAGCCCTTCAGCAGGTCCTCCAGCTCCTCGTGGCTGATGCGCGCCAGCAGGGTGGGATTGTTGATCTTGTACCCGTTCAAATGGAGAATCGGGAGCACCGCGCCGTCGCGGATCGGACTCAGAAACTTGTTGATGTGCCACGAAGTGGCCAGCGGTCCGGTCTCGGACTCGCCGTCGCCCACCACCGCGGCCACGATCAGCTCGGGGTTGTCGAACGCCGCGCCGCAGGCATGCGACAGCACGTACCCCAACTCGCCGCCTTCATGAATCGACCCGGGCGTTTCCGGCGTGCAGTGGCTCCCGATGCCGCCGGGAAACGAGAACTGTCTGAAGAATTCGCGCATCCCGCGTTCGTCCTCGCTCTTGTCCGGGTAGATTTCGGAGTAGGTCCCCTCCAGGTATCCCGGCGCCAGCACGCCCGGAGCGCCGTGACCCGGCCCGGCCATGAAGATCATGTCGAGGTCGAACTTCTTGATCAGCCGGCTCAGGTGGATGTAGGTGAACGCGAGCCCGGGGCTCGAGCCCCAGTGGCCGAGCAGCCGGTTCTTGATGTGCTCCGGCTTGAGCGGCGTCTTCAACAGCGGGTTTTCCTGCAGATAGATCATGCCGAGCGCCAGATAGTTGCACGCTCGCCAGTACGCGTCGGTTTTCTTCAACTCCTCCGCCGTCAGAGGCGATCCCTTGACAGTGGATCGCGCTGTCCCATATGCGCTCAACGGCGCACTCACTGGTTGCTCGGTCTCTACGACAGGTGTCATTCGTCAGGCTCCTTGCGTTTTCGCGGTGCTGTTAGAACTGTTCATTGTTTTGTGTGGCGGGGCGCCGATCAGAATGCAACGCTCAGGCCACTCGCCAAACTCCTGTGAATCCACAATTCCGCCCTTGCGCCATGTCGGATTTACTCGGCGATTGACGGAAATCCGTCACCGCCACACCGGAACCGTCATCGAAACCGGGTAGTGATCCGACCCATGCACGTCATCGTGGACCCGGCCCTGAAACTTCAAATCCTCCGAAGCGAAGATCCAATCGATCGCGTGCGCGTGGTGAGCCAGTCCGTGGACCGGTGTTGTGGGACGCTCGTGTAGTCGCACTGCGTCATGAAAGCCCGCCTCGCGGAGAAGCCTAGCGGCATCGCCGCGGCTCGCAATCAAGTTGAAATCCCCACCGATCACGAAGACTGGCCGATTGACATATCGCCGGCAATCATCGAGCACCTCAGCCAACTGCCGGACGCGAAGCGCGTCGTCGCCTTTACTCTCCAAGTGAAGGTTGTAGGCCACCAGCCTGCGGCCGTAGACGCTTGCCTCTGCTACAAGCGCAATCCTGCCGCCGTTCCGCCGCTGAAACACTCCGAGTTCGGGAACATACCATCGCGGATGCCAAAAGTTGGACTGGTCGCGAAATTGAATCATCCTGCCCCTCGAGAGCGGCCACGGAGAC
>DATJYJ010000362.1:0-11517 GCA_035578025.1 Verrucomicrobiia bacterium | reverse complement strand
TGGTAGGAATCGAGGAAACGGTCGAGGCTGGTAAGGATTTTGAAGACCGTACCGGCGCGGCGCGCGAAGTCCTTGTCCAGGAGCAGGGCGCAGGTCAGCACGTTGGAATTGATCCAGGGATTCCAGTTGTTGACGGGCCGGCTGTTATTCAGCCCCATCCAACTGAAGTTGCTGCGCTGGCGGTACACGCTCAGCATACGGCGCTCGACTTCGAACGCGATCCGCTCACTAACCAGCGGGTTGACCTTGTCGAGTTGGGCCCCAAGCAGGTACCGGGTCCAGGCCAGCAGCGCCGCAGTCTCGGCCGAGAAAAGCTCGATGATCGGCTCCTGCGCATCGGGCAGGCCCACGCCGCGCTTCTGCGCGCCGAGGTGGGCGGGAACGCCCCAGAAAGTCTCTTCGCAGATCGTCCAGATGCCGTCGGCGATATCGTCCGTGAAGCGGCCCTTACCTTCGACGCATTCCGCCAGCACGACGTCGCGCAGGTGGTTGCGCCGGCCGGATTGCACGGCTTCGAAGCGCGACCTGTTGCCGTTGCGTGCATACTCGAGGAAGAGCGAGGCCGGCAGCGGAGCATAAGGTTTGCCGATTGCCTGCTCGCCGGCCTTCAGCACTCTCTCCCTGGCATCGGCTGGCAGTGCGGCCCAAGGTTCGCGATCCGATGCCGTGGCATAAGGCTTCCATGAGGCGAGCAGCTTTTCCTGGAGAGCCGCGGCGGAAGTGCGGGCACTGAGCGCGCGCCGGTTGGGGATCTGATCCTGAAGATCGGCTTGGGCGAGAAGGGGCAGCGACGTCGCCCCAGCCAGAAACGTGCGCCTTTGAATTCCGGACATGCGCCTCCAGTGTAACCGCCCGCGTGGGGCCGAATTTTTTTTGTCCGGACTTGTCGATTCTGCTCTGTCCCATGCGTCCTTGGTACATCGGGTGCGTTTGTGGGGTAGGCGTCCTAGCCTGCCCGCGCGCGCGCAGCGCGCCTTCGGCGCGGGGCAGGCGAGGATGCCTACCCCACAAACGCACCCCCGATCCAATCAAGGAGAATAAACACGATGTCCCAATTCCTGCTTTTGCTCTACAACGACACAACCCGTCCGCGCAGGCTGAGCCCTGAAGAGATGCAGAACATGCTCGAGAAATACATGGCCTGGCGCAACGAGCCATTCACGCTCGACGGCAAGCGCCTGGCCGAGGACGTGGGCCGTGTCATCCGGTCCGATTCCGGCGCGCCGCGTACCAGCGACGGCCCTTACAGCGAGACCAAGGAAGTACTGGCCGGCTTTTATCTGATCGAAGCGGCCAACTACGACGAGGCGGTGAAGCTGGCACTGACCAACCCGCACGCTCAGCACGGCACCATCGAAGTCCGCCAGATCTACGGCACATGAGCATCCCCGCCGACACAGGAGTCCTGCTGGAGCACCTGTTCCGCCGGCAGGCGGGCCGGATGGTTTCCCATCTGACCCGCCTCCTCGGCCCGGCGAACCTCGACCTGGCCGAGGAGACGGTGCAGGAAGCCATGCTGCGAGCGCTTCAAACCTGGCCTTATCAGGGCGTCCCGGAGCGTGCCGAGGCCTGGCTGTTCCGCGTGGCCCACAATGCCGCGATCGACGCCTTGCGGCGCCGGCGCTTCTCCGCGCCGTCCGAGGACGAGTCGCAGGAGGACACCATTGCCGCGCTCGCCCGTGCCGCCGACACCATACCCGACCGGCCCGACCTCGAGGAGCACCTGCGCGACGAAGAGCTTCGCATGATCTTCATGTGCTGCCACCCGGAGATCCCGCGCGACGCCGCCGTGGCACAGAGCCTGAAGACCGTCGGCGGATTCGGCGTCAACGAAATTGCGCGCGCATTTTTGGCTGAAGAAGCCACCATCGCCCAGCGCCTCGTGCGCGCCAAGCGCCAGATCCGCGATCGCGGCCTCACGCTCGACATGCCAGCCGGGCGCGACCTGCCGCCACGGCTCGACGCCGTGCTGGAAGTAATCTACCTCATCTTTAACGAGGGCTACACCGCCCACGAGGGCGACGCCCTGATCCGCCACGATCTCTGCGGCGAAGCGCTGCGGCTGGGACGCCTGATGGCAGACTCCTCGCTGGCGGCGCCGCGCGTCCACGCCCTGGTCGCGCTCATGGCCTTCCAGGCCGCGCGATCGCCCGCGCGCATCGATTCGCTCGGCGACCTGGTGGTGCTCGAAGATCAGGACCGCAGCCGCTGGAATCAGGACCTGATTGCGCTCGGCTTCCAGCACTTCGAACGGTCCATCGCAGGCGGCGCGCCTTCGGTATACCATGCGCAGGCCGCCATCGCCGCCACTTACGCCCGCGCGGCATCCGGCGCGGACATCGACTGGCACATGATCCTGAGCCTCTACGACGACCTGCTGGCGATGAATCCGTCGCCGGTGGTGGCGTTGAATCGGGCCGTTGCGGTCGCCAAGGTGCAAGGTCCGGAGGCCGGGCTGGCCGCCATCGAAAAGCTGCGCTCGCACCCCAGGCTGCGAGGCTATTACCTGCTGCCTGCATTACGCGGGCACCTGCTGCTCGAACTGGATCGACGCGGCGAGGCCGCCGGGTGCTTCCGCGCCGCCCTCGAATGCCGGTGCTCCGAACCGGAACGGCGCTTCCTTCGCCGCCGGCTTGAGAGCGCATGATCTAATTTCTTCCATGAGATCTCTTACGGCCACGCTTGCCCTGGCATCCACGCTCGCCGCGCAATATGCCCTCGGCCCCGATTCACAGCCTCACGACGGCGTTCCCAAAGGCAAGGTTACGAAATACACTTTTGAGTCCTCCAAAATCTTCCCCGGCACCACGCGAGACTACTGGGTATACGCTCCGGCGCAATACGACGGCACCAAGCCGGCGTGCGTGATGGTCTTCCAGGATGGCGCGGGCTTCGCCGGCGAGACCGGCGCGTGGCGTCTGCCCATCGTGCTCGACAACCTGATCCAGCAGCATGCCATGCCCGTGACCATCGCCATTCTGATCGACCCCGGCGTTCGTCCTGCCGCCGGCTCGGAGCAGATGGCCCGCTACAATCGCAGCTATGAATACGACGGACTCGGCAGCCGCTACGCGCGATTTCTGATCGAAGAAATCCTTCCCGAAGTCAGCAGGCAGTTCAAGCTCTCCAACGACCCGAACGATCGTGCCATCGCCGGCTCCAGCTCCGGCGGCATCGCGGCTTTTACCGCCGCCTGGGAACGCCCCGACGCATTCCGCCGCGTGCTCAGTTTCATCGGCAGCTTCACCAACCTGCGCGGCGGCGATGTGTATATCGACCTCATTCGCAAGATGGAACCCAAGCCATTGCGAGTCTTCGTGCAGGACGGGTCCAGCGACCTCGATATCTACTCCGGCTCCTGGTGGATGGCCAACCAATCCATAGCCAAATCGCTGGAATACGCGGGCTATGACGTCAAATTCGAGCCCGGCACGGAGGCCCACAATTCGCGCCACGGAGCGGCCATCCTGCCCGATGCCTTGCGCTGGCTATGGCGCGACTACCCGCAGCCCATCGCCGCCGGCAAGGGAGGCAGGAGCGAGCGCCACATCATTACCGAAATCCTCGATCCGGATCACGATTGGGAAGTCGCGGCCGAAGACCTCGATTTCACCGAAGGCCCGGCCGCGGACCGCGACGGCAATCTCTTCTTCTGTGACGCCGGCACGTCGCGGATCTACAAGTTTGGCGCCGATGGCAAAGCGGCCCTCTTCAAAGAGAACACCGGCGGCGCTACCGGCTTGATGTTCGGCGCGGATGGCCGTCTCTACGCCGCCGAGAACGCACGCAAGCGAGTCGTCGTCTATGCGCCCGACGGGCGCCTCACCGTGCTGGCCTCCGGAGTGACGCCGAACGACCTTGCCGTCACCAGCAAGGGCGACGTCTACTTCACCGACACGCCCGCGCAACGCATCTATCACATCGACGGCAAAGGCAAATCCACCGTAGTGTTCGACGGCAAGCGCGATGGGAATCTCCTCATGCCCAACGGTGTCCGCGTGAATCCCGATGAGTCGCTGCTGGTTGTGGCCGACACACTAGGCCGCACCGCATGGTCCTTCCACATCCAGCCCGACGGCAATCTTGCGGACGGCGAGCCCTTCTATCATCTCGAACTGCCCGACGACGTCGCCAACGGCCCGCTCCGCAGCGGCAGCGACGGCATGACCTTCGACACTCTCGGCCACCTCTACGTCGCCACCAAGCTCGGCATTCAGATCTGCGATCAGCCCGGCCGCGTGGTCGGCATCATCCGCCCGCCCGGACCGGCGGATACGTCGAACCTGGTCTTCGGCGGCAAAGACCGGAACCTGCTCTATGCCACGGCCGGAAGCAAAGTCTACAAACGGATCTTGCGCCGCCAGGGCGTGGCGCCGGGACAGGTGGTCAAGCTCCCACGCCCGCAGTTGTAGGACAGGCTGAAGCCTGTCCTACATTTTTGCCGCGAACGAATAGCTTCCCGAACCCACTTCCACCATCGCCGCACCCTTTTCCCAACGGACGACGTTGGCCTTTTTTCCCGATTCGGTGACGTCGGCCGCGCTTTTCGCGGGCACCCACACGGTCGCGGTCGTGTTCACGGGCACCGTCACGTCCAGCGTGAGCTTGCCCTTTTCGCGCTTCCAACTGCTGGCCAGTTCGCCGTACATCGTCTGGTGCGACGCCTTCACAAAGGTCAGGTCGCCCGCCGGATACGGCCGAATCACCGAGTGCCGGAATCCCGGCTGCTCGGGATCCGTGCGCATGCCGGCGAGGTATTCGTACATCCACACCGCCAGGTCGCCGATCTGCATGACGTGATTCCCCGAATTCATCGCGGGGTCGGCGGTGTCGCCGTTCCATAGCTCCCAGATCGTGGTCGCACCCTGCTCCACCATGTAGCCCCAACCGGGATAGGTCTTCTGCGTGGCAATCGTGTACGCCAGGTCGGCATAGCCGTTGTCGCTGAGCGTGCGCATCAGCCACTGCGCGCCTACCAGGCCGGTCCCCACGTGCCCCTGGCTTTTCTGGTCGATGTTGTCCACCAGGGTCTTCAGTATCGCCGGCCGGAAGTCGTCGGGCACGATGCTGAAATAAAGCGGCAGGATACTCGAGGTCTGCGTGCCGTTGTCGTAGCGGCTGCTCTCCAGGTGGAAGAACTTGCGATGGAATGCCTCCCGCGAAACGTCCGCCATCTTGTCGAAATCGGCGGCGTCGGTGGGGCGGTCCAGAATGCGTGCGTACCGCGACATGGTCCGCAGCAGGTGATACCAATATGCCGAGGCAATCAGCGTCTTGTCGGTCACGCGTGCCGGATCCTGGGAGTGAATCAGCTTGGGATCCTCCGGCGGCACGCACCAGTCGCCGTACTGGTCTTTGGAGACGAGGCCATTGGCGACGAAGGTCCGGATGTGCGCCACCCATTTCTTCATCGCATCGTATCCGTGAGCCAGGACCCGCTTGTCGCCGTACTGGTCGTAGAGCATGCCGTGAACGTAGATCAGCGTGCCCGGCCACGTCAGGTCGTCATTGTACAGCGGCCAGTAGTTCGGGGAGACGTCGGGGATGCTGCCGTTGTCGTGTTGCGAGTCTTCCAGGTCCGTCATCCACTTGGTGTAGAATGCCGCGACGTCGAACATGTAGCTCTCGCTGCGCGAAACCTGCGAGCGGTCGCCCAGCCAACCCTGGCGCTCGTCGCGCTGCGGGCAGTCGGTAGGGATCGAGCGGTAGTTGCCCCGGATGCCCCAGAACATGTTGTGGTGAATCTTATTGAGAAGCTCGTTGGAGCTGGTGAAGTCGCCCGCCCGGGTCATGTCGTCGTGGACCACGCGGCCTTCGATCGAAGCGGCCGTGGGTTCGCCGGGATAGCCGGTGATCTCCACGTAGCGGAAACCGTGATACGTGAACCGCGGCTCGTACACTTCCGACCCCTCGCCCTTCAAGGTGTAGGTGTCTTCCGCCTTGGCCGTGCGCAGGTTCGCCACGTATAGCGAGCCATCGGGATTGAGCGTCTCCGCATGGCGCAGGTGTACGGTCGTGCCCTTGGGCCCGGAGACATGCAGCCGGCACCAGCCCACCATATTCTGTCCCATATCGACGATGAACACGCCCGGTGCCAGTTGCTTCACGCTGAGCGGTTTGATCGTCTCTGTTACGCGCAGGGGCTCGGCCATTTGGGAGGTCATCGCACCCGATGGCGAAGCCACGGTCTGCGCGGCCTGCCAGGCCGATCCGTCGAATCCGGGGCGCGCCCAGTTGGCCAGTTCCATGCGGGCGTCGTACTCCTCGCCGTCATATTCGTTGTTTCCACGTATCGGACCCCAGGTTGTCAGCAGCCACGAATCGTCGGTCACGACCTCGCTCCGGCTGCCGTCCTCGAACTCGATATTCAACTGCACGCGCGCCTTCGGATATCCGAAATTGCGCGCCCCTGGTGCGCCCGCCGCAGCTCCTCGCGGCGAATAGAACCGGCCATTGCCGAGAATCAGCCCGATCGCGTTCACGCCCTGGGCAAGCTGGCCCGTAACGTCGAATGTCTCGTAAAGCACGTGCTTGTCGTAGTCGGTCAACCCCGGCGAAAGCACGTGATCGCCCACCTTGTTTCCATTTACATAGAGTTCGCTCAGGCCGAGCCCCGCGTAGTAGACGACCGCGCGCCCCACCTTTTTATCCAGCCCGAACTGCTTCCGCAGGTAGCGCGCTGGTAACCGGTGTTCCGCGGCAAGCCCCGCCTGGCCCCAGGGCTGCATTCCGTATGGACCGAGCTCTTTGGCCGACTGCCACGCGGCGTCCAGAAAGCCGGGATTCTCCCATCCCGATTCCGGCTTTACGATCGTCCGCCAGCGATTGTCCGTGCGCAGGAACATCGGCTCGCCCGAATCGAAATACACCGCAATCGCGCCGATCAGCCCCGCCGGCCGATCCGCCCGCGGATGCGTCGCGCGCACCGCGACCGTATTCTCGCCCGCATGCAGCAGGCCCGTTATCTCCGCCGCGATGGGGAGCGCCGCACTGCTGCCGCTCACCGCCTGCTTGCCGTTGATCCAGACGTCGGCGCTGTTGCCGCCCCCGATCGCCGCCACGGCGCGCGTGATCTTGCGGTCCGCCGGCATGGCCAGTGCGGCGCGAAAATACACCACACCGGCCGGCGCAGACTTCTGCGCGTCTGCCGTGTTCCAGATCCACTGAGCCTGGATCATAGGCGCATATGGACTCCCCGGATCCTTGTAACCCGCCGCTTCGTCCCGCCCGATCCACGCTCCGTGCCAATCCTCGGCGTGCAGCAGCCCCATCGACCATCGCGCCGGGGCGCTCCAATCGGATGTCCTGCCGTCCTGGTCCCACACCTGGACTTTCCAGAGCACGGCCATGCCGCTGGTGAGCGGCTTGCCCTGATACGCAATTTGTATGGAATCGCCCGATGTCACCTTGCCGGTATCCCACAGGTCCCCGCGGTTGGCGCGCAGGTTCTTCTCCGTCGACGCGGCCAGAACCCGGTAGCCCGTCTGCCGGAGCCCGCGCGCCTTCGGATTCGCGGCCGAAAGCACCCAGCTCAGCCGTGGTTCCGGCGTGTCGATCCCCAGCGGGTTCACGCGATACTCGCAGCGGAGTTCTCCGACGCGCACCTGCCCAAACAGAGCGGCGCCCGTCAGAAGCATCAGTACCGGACTCATTGCAGTGGCCTTCATACCTGTTTGGTAGCACATTGCAATTGTGAACGGCGCGCGAATGGAATAGGGTAGATTAGACAGCGTCAAGGAGGGCACCCATGAGTTCACGCCGCGATTTTCTGATGGCCGGCGTCGCCGGCGCCTTTTGCGCCGCCCGAGGATGGGCGGCAAAGACCAATGGCACGACCTTCCCTTACGAGGAATTCGAGGCGCGCATCGCGCGTCGCGACTTCCGCGACATCACCAAGGACGTATTGCCGACGCCTGCGATGGTGGTGGATCTCGACCTCTTTCAGGCCAACCTGAAGCGGATGGCGGACCAGGGCAAGTCGACCGGGATCCAACTGCGTCCGCACGTCAAAGTACATAAGAGCGTGGATGTCGCGCGGCGTCAGATCGCGCAGGGAGCGATCGGGCTGACCTGCGCTACCATCGCCGAGGCCGAGCTGTTCTCGGGTGCCGGAATCAGGAATGTGCTCTGGACCAAGCAGCCGGCGAGCGTCAACAATATCCAGCGGGCCGTGGCGCTCTCGAAGAAGGACCCGACCTTCATGTTCGTGGTGGACGATCCGCAGGTCCTGGATTGGGTGGAAGAAGCTGCGGGTGCCAGAAACGCCAGGCTGCGGATCGCGGTCTCGGTCTACGCGGGGATGGATCGGCAAGGCATCGAGAACGGACGGCCGGCGGTGGAGCTGGCGCAAAAGGTGGCGGCGTCTAAACGCGCCCAACTCGAGGGCTTCATGGCGTACTCGGGCACCGCGTCGCACACGAAGACGTGGGCGGCGCGCAAGAAGCGTTCATCCGACGACCTGGCAGGCGTGCGCGAGACGGTGGCGCTGGCCCGCCAAGCGGGATTGCCCGTCAATATCGTCAGCGGCGGCTCGACCGGTACGTACAACATGGATCACCAGCACGGTCTGACCGAATTGGAAGCCGGGTCCTATGTGTTCATGGATACGGTGTACTTCGGTGTCGGCGGCCAAGACGACGATAAAGTCTATAACGATTTCAAGGGTGCTCTGACCGTGCTGACCACGGTGGACAGCAACCGGCATCCCAATATCGTCGCGACGGATTACGGCAATAAGGCGATGGTCCGTCCCACCGATCAGGTGAAGGGCATGCCGTGGCTGCAGGTGGGTACGCAGGGCGCCGAATATGGCTCGCTGCGATGGACCGACGCGGACAAAGACGTGAAGCTCGGCGACCGCGTCGAAGTCTATTGCAGCAATCTGGACATGAGCACCAACGCATTCGACCGGTACTATGTCGCCAAAGGCGACCAGATCGTGGACGTCTGGCCGATCATGGGACGCACGGGCGCGGCGCAGCGGTAGATCGTTCGCGGGCCACCCGGGCCCTCGGCCCGATTTGACAACCACGGCCGCCTTTTATAGCGTATGTTCCCATGGAACAGATCATCGACCGCCTGGTGAAAGACTTCGAGCTCGGCAAATTGAGCCGCCGCCAACTGATCCGCAACCTGACCATTGCCGCTTCCGCCGCTGCCGCGGCCCCGGCCGCCGAGAGCACCGGCTTCAAGGCGGTCACCGTGAACCACATCTCTTACCAGGTGGCCGACTACACCAAGACCCGCGATTTCTACGCCGGCCTGCTGGGTATGCAGGTCTCCCACGACGACGGCCGGCAGTGCTATCTCTCGTTCGGCAATTCCTTCCTCCTGCCGCGCAACGCGCGACAGGGGCGTACCGCGCCGTCGGTCGATCACATCGCGTACACCATCGAAACCTGGGATAAGAACGCTGTCGAAGCCGAGCTCAAGCGCCGCGGCCTGAGCCCAAGGCCCGATACCGAAGACAGCTTCCACGTCAAGGACCCGGATGGTTTCGACCTTCAGATCAGCGGCAAGAATATGAAACCGTAACGGTTTCCGGCTGGCATCGGGTAAAATAAGAGTCGAGCCCGTGCTCGACTGATGTGATCGTTCCTCCCATCGATCCGAATACCGAGTCACAGAACGCCGAGAAGCCGCCGCTTCGTGATGACACGCGCTTTGCGGCGGGCCGAATCGCGGTATTCCAGTATTGCGCGGTCGTCATTTTCCTATTCCTCATTTCGGGATTCTGGCGTCTCCAGGTCCAGAACCCCGAATTCTATGGCGAGCGCGCTCAGCAGAACAGCATCAAGAGCGTGCCCATTCCTGGTCCGCGCGGCCGCATTCTCGACCGCGACGGCCGGGTCATCGTCGAAAACCACTCCTCGTTCCGTCTCATCCTCGCGCGCGAACAGCTCAAAGAAGAGCACCTCCGTCCCATCGCTCAGGGCCTCGATCTCGACTACACCGACCTCGCCGCCAAAGTGCAGCGCATGCGCAGGCAATCCAAGTGGGTGCCGATCACGCTGAAAGACGAGCTCACTCCCGCCGATATCGCGTTCGTCGAGTCGCACCACGATTTCTTCCCCGAGCTGGTGATGATCCAGGCGCAGCCGCGGCTCTACCCGCAGAACGGCATGTTGGCGCACGTCATCGGGTACACGGGTGAAGTCAGCGAACAGGAGCTCGATCTGCCCGAGTTCGCCAAGTACAACCCCGGCGATATCGTGGGCAAGTTCGGCATCGAGAAGCAGTACAACGACATCCTCACGGGGGTTGACGGCCAGCGCCAGGTGATTGTCGACAATCGCGGTCAGGTGCGCCAGACCATCGGCATCAAGGAGCCGGTGCCGGGCAAGGATCTGCAGCTCACCATCGATCTCGACCTGCAAGCCGTGGCCGAGCTCGCCATGGATGGCCCGAACAAAGAGCTGCACGTCGATCACAAGAACGGTGCAGTCGTGGCTCTCGATCCCCGCAACGGCGAAGTGCTGGCCATGGTCAGCCGTCCTACGTTCGATCCCAACAAGTTCACCGGGCGCATCAAGGCCAGGGACTGGAAGGAGATCAACGACAACCCCGATCATCCGCTGCTCAACAAGGCGATTCAGGCGCAGCAGGCGCCGGGATCGACCTTCAAGCCGATCGTGGCGCTTACCGGGCTCGAAACCGGCACGGTCGACGAACACTGGTCGGTCCACTGCTCGGGCGGCGTCGCGCTCTACGGCAAATACCAGCGGTGCTGGGAGAAGCACGGCCACGGAACGCTCTCCATGCACGGCGGTATCGTACACTCCTGCGACGTCTACTTCTACACGCTGGGCGCGAAGATCGGCATCGACAAGCTGGCGCAGTATGGCGATATCGTGGGTTTCGGCCAGAAGACCGGCATCGACCTGCCGCATGAGGCCGAGGGAGTCATGCCCAGCGAGAAATGGAAGCTCCGCAACTACCGCACCAAGTGGTATGCCGGCGAAACCCCGAGCGTGGCCATCGGCCAGGGTGCGCTCACGGTCACGCCGCTTCAACTGGCGCGCGCCGAAGGCGGCATGGCGGTCGGCGGGAAATGGTACCGGCCCCATATGGTGAAGCTCCCGTCGGACCAGTTGAAATACGACGAATGGGCACTGAACCCGGATAACGTCAAAATCGTGAAAGACGGCATGTACGGCGTGGTCAACGAAGGCGGAACGGGAGTGCGCGCCGCGCTTCCGCACATCGATCTGTGCGGTAAGACCGGCACCGCCCAACTTGCTTCGTACGATTACATGAAGTCCTCCGGGAAGGCCAAGGAGCTTCGCGAGAATGCCTGGTTCGTAGGTTTCGCCCCTCGTGACAATCCCGAAATCGTAGTAGTTGCCCTTTTCGAGCATGGCGAACACGGCCAATATGCGGCCTCGATCGTCCGGGATGTAATCAAGGCCTATTTCGACAAAAAGGCCCGCCTGGAAGCCATGCGCCAGGAGCAGACAAAACTGGCAGGAGCCTTGAGCCTGGGCCTGCAACCACAACAGGGGTCGGGGGGCGGGGGGG
>DATJYJ010000361.1:0-45851 GCA_035578025.1 Verrucomicrobiia bacterium | reverse complement strand
CTGTACTCAGGGTTGCCCCCTTTCTCGTGCGACTTGCATGTGTTAAGCGCGCCGCCAGCGTTGATTCTGAGCCGGGATCAAACTCTCGTTTGAGTTTGTGAGTTTTCGCTCCCGCTTTTTCTCAGAGTTCTGACGAAGTGTCGGCAACTGGCACCAGCCTAACCCCCACTTTTCGAGGGGACAAGACCAGCCAGTTACCTTCGTTTCTTACTGCATCCAACCAGATTGTCAATGATCTGCGCCTTCGCCCGCGACATCGTAATGCCACGAACTCCGGCAGGCCTCGAAACTTGCCCGAGCCGCGACGCCCCTAGAGACGCCCGTCACCCGGATAAAATTGATGAGAACTGAAAAGAACCAAACAGGAAGGCCGTATTCCGCTCCGAGCGGTGGCCCGCAAGGAGTTTTGTTACCATTCCTTACCAGGGATCCGGCAACCCGTCGCCTGCACGCATCCCGCACCTAGCGGGCGTACGTAACCTGCGATCCCAATTTCGGCGACTCGTTCAGAATACCAGAGCCTCATCCGCGATGCAAGCCTTTTGGCAGAGGATTTTCGGCGCCTCACATCCGAAACCGCTAATACCAAGAAAATAAAAGCCTTAAAAACCGCCGGAAGATTTCAAAGCGGATTAAAATGAGGTTCATGTGGTGGCTGGCCCTGCTGGCACTGGCAAACGTTCCTTCCGAGCGGCCGAATTTGCCCGAATTGCTTTCCCGCGTTGCCGAAGAAGCCGAGATCCTGCGGCAGAACGCCCCAAAGGCGCTCACCGTGGAAACGCTGGAACAACGTGCCCTCATGCCTCCCTCGCGCTTCCGGCCGCGCATCGGCAAGGGGGCCACCGAGCCCCTCAAGCCGCGCCTCATGGTCCGCGAAATCGTCTCCGAATACAGCGTGGGAACGCTGAAAGAATCGGCCTCCAACAACCTGGTCGAGTTCCGGCAGGTCATTTCGGTGGACGGACGCAAGGTGCAGAGCGAGGAGCGCGCCCGCCACACCCTCTCGCTGGGAATCACTTCGCCCGACGACCGCCTGCGCAAGCGCATGCTGGAGGACTTCGCCAAGAACGGCCTCGTGGACCTGGCGACCGACTACGGCATCATCCTGCTCGCCTTCAGCAAGCGTCTTCAGGAGAACCTCGACACCGCGCTGGCCGGGGAGGCGCAAGTGGGCACCGACGACGCCTGGGTCATCGCCTGGAAGCAGCGCGATGCCAGCGCAGGCCAACTCGAATTCCGCGGGAACCAGGCGGCGCGCCGCGTGCTGCAAGGTACGCTGATGGTCCGCAAGTCCGATGGCCTCCCGCTGCGGATCCAGGCGTGGACCGAACACGACAAAATCCGGGACGACGCGACGACCGACTATGTCCAGTCGGCGCACGGCTTTTTGACGCCGGTCTCGGTGGTGTTCCGCCACGTGGTCGACGGGCAGCTTGTCACCGAGAACCATTACCGCTACGAGCCGTTCAAGCTGTTCTCGGCAGACGCGGAGATCAAGTTTACGGAACTGCCCGACGCTGCGGGCGTTGCCGCACCACCCGCAGCGCCCGCCAAGAAATGAGCCGCATATTGTATCTGCACGGATTCGCCTCTGGGCCGGGTTCCAGCAAGGCGCGATTCTTTCGCCAGCGCCTGGAAACTGCCGGGGCAACCGTCGCGACTCCAGACCTCGACGAAGGCGATTTCGAGCATCTCACAATCGGCGGACAACTTGCCGTGATCGAGCGGGCGGCCCGCGGCGAAGCGGTATCGCTGATCGGGTCCAGCATGGGAGGATACCTCGCGGCCCTTTATGCCGCACGGCACCCGGAGGCCGTCCGGCTGGTTCTACTCGCTCCCGCGTTCGGCTTCGCACGCAGATGGGCGGAACGCCTGGGCGCGGAGGCGATCGAGGACTGGCGGCGCAGGGGCACCGTAGAGGTATACCACTACGGGGAGAATCGGCATCGAATGCTGGCCTATTCCCTGCTGGAGGATGCGGAGCGATACGAAGACTATCCGGACTTCCATCAGCCGGCGCTCATTTTTCATGGCGCGAACGACGATGCCGTTCCCGCCCGCTACAGCGAGGAGTTCGCGGCGGCGCACTCTAATGTGCGGCTGGAGATTCTGGATTCGGGACACGACCTGCTCAACGCGCTGGAGTATATGGCGCCCAAGGTGGTCGGGTTTCTTCTACCGTGAAACAGCCGCGAGCTGCGCTCGCCGGGCGGAGGGCGAAAACGATCGTCCGCCCCACGGAGACTTACAGTCCGTGGTTCGTGCCGCAGACCGAGACTTCCAAGCCCATCTCACGGAACATCGCGGCTTTTGCCGCCAGTGCCAGGTTGGCACCGGCGGCGTCGGGAGCATACGCCACCTGCACGTGATTGGACTTGTGCCGCGCCATTAATTGGTCGCGCGTAATGCCATAGAGCACGGCATGCATGATGGGCCACTGGGGCGTCGTGATCCGCCACCGGCGCTCCGTCTCTGCCGGGGGCAATTCCACCGCGCGTGCCCGGCCAATGTCGGCCTTCAACTTCCCGCTGTCGACGAACACGCGGCTCCAGACGATTTCGCCCGGTTTGCTGACCCCTTTGAGGCTGCCGCCGCCGAGGCGGAAGTACATGGGAGGCTGGCGCTCGCTCACTGCGCCGCGGTAGCCGCCCGTGAGATGTGCCGGCGGCACCGCTCCGGAGATCTCCAGGACCCAGACGAATTCCGGCTTCCCGTTGACCTGATAATCTTCACCGTAGCGGACGTCGTGGAGCGTTGTTTCCGGGTCGTACCCCAGTGCCTTCCAGATGCGATTGGTGACCAGCGCGTCCAGCCCGGCGCATTCGTCGACTTCATTGAAGTGCGGCAGCGCGCATCCGTCGTACAGCACGCGTCCGTTCCCGCGAGCCGTGACCGGCGGCCGATCCACGTTATTGAGCAGGCCTTCGGCGAGGTCCGATGCCGGCGCGAGGTCTTTCAAGCCCTGCTGATACTGGATCCCGATCGCGTCACAGCCGAAATCGTCCGCGATCCTGAGCGCGGCCACGTACATCTTGCACTGGCCAAGGATCTGGTCCTCGGTCAGGTCGGTCGCCGGATCGGGCCCGGTGATGAACTTCATTCCTTTGCCGTCCAGCCAGCGGCGCACCGCGGCAGCCTCTTCATCGCTTACCTGCTGCATCTCGGCGAACAGCGCGGACTGGCTGAGGCGCTCTTTGAACACTCCGGTCGGGTGGAGAAGTTCATCGGGGATGATGGCGTTGTACATGCCCATGCATCCTTCGTCGAAGATGCCCATGATGGCCTTGCCGCGGCGCAGTTCGTTCGCCAGCCTGGCGCCCAGCTCCAGCGCATTCTCCGGAATCTGAAAATCGGAGAGAGGTTGAACGTGGCTGAGGTCGTGCCGGACCATTTCGCCGGCGAGCCACTTGCGCAGGCCGCTCAGGAAGAAGTCGTCGGTGAACCGCTCGCTCCAGAGCGTGCTGTAGGCGACCCCTGCCTTGGTCAACGACGCATTCAGGTTCAGCATCCCCACCAGCCCGGGCCATTGGCCGCTCCAGTTCGCAACCGTGAGGATCGGCCCCTGATGGGTGTAGAGCCCGTGGAGAATGTGATGACTGTACTGCCAGACTGCCTCGACCACGACCAGGGGGGCGTCGGGCGGCAGGGACCGGAAGACTTCCATCCCCCGCTTCTGACTGTCGATAAAGCCGTGGCCTTTTTCCGGGTCACAGGCATGTCCGCGGCGCACGTCCCGGCCTTCCCGGCGGATGGCGTTCATCACGGCTTCCTCGGCCTGAGCCTGGGCGGGCCAGCACATCCGGTTGGCGCTCAAGCGCAGATCCCCGCTTGCTATGACAAAAACGGTCTCCTGCATGCCTCAATTGTGACATGCCGCTTGGCCCGCGTCCATCCCCATGTTTAACGATAAAAGACCAAAACGTTGCCGAATCCCTCAGCGACCGTGGGCGCAACCAGTTTTGCCGCCATTTTGAGGAGCGCCTCTTCCGGCACCACGCGATGGCGGCGCGCATTCCTCTCGCGGCAGGCCTCGATGGGAAGATCAAAAAAGACCGCGTCCACCTGGCAGCCCCTGGCCCGCGCGATTTCGAGGTAGGGTTGGCGCTCCTCCGGGGTGAGATTCGTGGCATCAATATAGGTCAGCGGGCGGCCGATTGCGAGGCGCTGTTCCAGCAGGTAGCGCAGGGTTTCGAACACGCGCACGTGGATGCTCTGATCGGTTTCGTCGTCGGCCAGCAGTTTTCGGATGGCGTCGCTGGACAGCCCGCAGCCGCCGTTTTGCTCCACGTACGTCGACTTGCCGGACCCGGGCAGCCCGACCAGCACCACAATTCGCATCAGTGATCAGGATAGCGCCTGAAGGAAAGAAGGAAGGGGAGAGTGGCGCGGACGATCGGTTTTTACCGTCCGCGCGCAGGCCTGACCGCAGTAACGCGCGGACCACAAAAAACGACGGTCCGCGCTACTTCTACTAGTATCGATTCACTACCGGGCGCAGCGGGCTACCGAACCGTGTGGGTTCCTGGGCACGCTGCTCGGAAGGACGTTCCAGCACCAGCGAACGAAGGCCCGGCATGGCGGTCGCGCCAGCGCGGTGTCCCTTCTCGCCGACCGGGAGCTGACCCGTTGTCAGGTTCTTCAGCCCGAAAAGCGCCAGCTCGAAGCGGTCCTTGACGCCGACCTTCTGGAACAGCCGGCTCAAGTAGACCTTCACGGTGCCTTCGGAGATCATCAGGGTGGTCGCGATTTCCTTGTTCTTCAGACCCTGGGAAAGGAGGCTGACGAGTTGGCCTTCGCGCTGGGTGAGGGCCACCCGCCGGGCGCACAGAAAGCTGTCCGTGAGGGCCTTTTCGAACCAGAGTTCCCCGGCCTGCACCTTTTGCAGGCATTTCACCTGAAGCTCGGTGGGAAGGGTCTTGCGCAGGATGCCGCGGACACCCAGGCCCATTGCCTGGAATGCGAGCTCGGTGGAAATCGTGTTCACCCACAGCACAATTTTGGAGTTTGCCATGGCGTGCTTCATCTCGCTCAGCACGGCGAACGTGATTTCAGGGGTGAGGTCCATCAGAACCAGGTCGGGGGCTCCCTGGCCAATCTGTTCCATGAGTCCGGCCAGCGTGATGCAAGTGGGCATGAGCTCGAAACCTTCCACCTGCCGGAGCACGGATTCGAGACCTTTGGCCAGAATGGGTTCATCACTGTATAGAAGAATTCGCGTCATATTCTCCACTTTCCAAAAAGCGGTCTGCCTGCGACCGGGTTCCGCCGGCGTGGGATGAATGAAGGCCCGTTCGTCGCAATTCTCTGAACTCGCTTTTCTCAAAAATTGTCGCTGTATTTACTTCGGTTGTCAATAACATTTTCGAACAAAATACCGAAAATTATCATTGAATTTCCGGATATCAACGGCTATTCAGAGGTACATAACCAAGCCTATCCATCAGATAAATAGCTATTTATGAATCTGTTGCAAGAGGCCATCAGGGTGGCCGAGGGCCCTAGTACGCAACGGAAATAGCCGATAATATACGGCTATTAACCGGTCCAGGATAAATCCGTAAGCGACTTTTGGAATAGATGCCGGAGGGTCGGAAAAGGCTGGAGAATGATGGCTCCCGGGTGCTGACATGACGTCCTTGGCTGCTGATAACCTTGGCAAGCAGAGGTATATAGCCCATTTACGATATTGATGGTGACATTCGCGGAGCGCTAAAGTCGCGGATGTCGAAGCCTACGGAAATGAAAAACATAAATAGGCGTGAGAGTCCGCGGATCGATATCAAGCTCCGCTGTCACGTGACCTCTCCGGCATTATGGGCGCAGAGCGCTATGTATACGGAAAATATCAGCCGTAGCGGTGTTCTGATCGCCTGGCGCGGCGTCGATCCGGGGCTTCCACTGCCGTCGCTCGGGCAAATCATCACCGTGGAAATAGAATTACCCGCGAATCACGGTTTTGGCCAGAAATGTATTCATTGTCAGGGCTCGGTAATCCGCGTGGTCAATGCCGGCGAGGATTTCCCGCGCATTGCGCTGCGCGTAAACTACATGGATTTCCGGTCGTTCCACGACCGGATACGAGCTTTTGAGGCCATGCAACCGGTAGCCAACTCGTGGATGGCGTGATAATAGAGATGGAAGCGAGGCGATCCCAACTCGGCGTCCGGCTGCTGCCGTCCCTGACGGATTTCGCCTTCCTCACGCCCATCGTTTTTCTGTTCGCCCGGATGGGCGGATTGCAGACGCTGTTGGGTGACTGCGATACCGGCTGGCACATCCGGACCGGGGAGTGGATCCTGACGCACCACGCGGTCCCCGCGCGCGACATCTTTTCCTTTTCCAAGCCTGGCGACACCTGGTACGCGTGGGAGTGGCTGGCGGAAGTGCTGTTCGCCTGGCTATACCACCACGGCGGCCTGGCGGCGCTGGCGTTGTTTTCGGTGATTCTGCTTTCGTTGACCTTCACTCTGCTTTTCCGGCTGGTGCGCCGCCGCTCGAACGCGGTGATCGCCATTGCCGTGACGGTTCTGGCGATTGCCGGCTCCGCCATTCACTGGCTGGCGAGGCCGCACCTGTTCACCCTGCTGTTTCTGGTGTTCTTTTGCGGCGCCCTGGAGGAAGTTCGCTCCGGCAGGACGCGGTTTGCCGGATTGCCGATTCTGGCGATCCTTCCGGCCGCCACGATTCTCTGGACCAACCTGCACGGCGGGTTCTTCGTCGGAATTGTCCTCATCGCCTCCTACGGCGCCGGGGAAGTCCTGCGCATGCTGCTGACGGCCGATGGCGGCGAACGGGTCCGCGCCAGGCTGGCGGCGGGCCGGTACTTTTTGAGCGCCCTTGCCTGCCTTGTGGCCAGCCTGGTAAATCCGTACACCTATCATCTGCACATGCATGTGGTGCAGTTCCTGCGCGACCCCTATCCGCAGTCGGTGATCATGGAATACCTGCCGATGAGCTTCCACCATCCGATCGCGCCGTTCTTCGAGGCCATGCTGCTGCTGGGGTGCGTGGCTTCGTTCTGGTACATCCGGGCGGGCAGCTTCGTGGAGCCGATCGTGCTTTTGATGTGGGCGCACGGGGCGCTGCTTTCCTCGCGCAACGTTCCGATTTACGTGCTGGTGGCGGCGATACCCGTGGGCGCGGCTCTCGCGGGATGGCTTCGGCTGGTGCCGGACTGGAACGTGGCGGGCTGGCTGCGGAACCTGGTGCACAAGTTCAACGAAGTCGCCGGCGAGACCGACGAAACCGATTCCATACCGCGGTGGCACCTGGCGAGCATTGCGGGCGTGTTAGTGGTCGCCGCGCTGGTCTACGCTCCCAATCCGCCGAAGAAATTCCGGCCCGAGTTCGATCCCGAGCGCTATCCGGCCAAAGCCGTCGAGCTGCTCAGACAGGACCCCACGGCCCGGGTCTTCACCTTCGATCAGTGGGGCGATTACATGATCTACCGGCTGTATCCGCGCACCAAGGTGTTCATGGACGGCCGCATCGATTACTACGGCGACGATTTCGAAAAAGCAACCCTGGATGTTCTGAACGTGAAGTACGGCTGGGACAAGACGCTCGGCCGCTATGGCGTAAACACGATTTTGATGCCCCCCAGTGCTCCCCTGACGGGTGCGCTGAAGGAGAGCAGCCGGTGGCGCGTGGTCTACGACGACGGCACGGCGCTGGTGTTCCGGTCGAACAGCCGGGACGCGGGCTTGCAGCAATCCGCCGCGAACCAGGACGGCGGAGTAGGCCGTGATCGCGAGGTCACGAAAACTGAGGCACGTGAACAGGCGATCACAGAAACCAAACCCGAATCTTAGGAGCGACAGCAATGACGTTTTTGCGCAATCTGTGGAATGAAGAACAGGGCCAGGATCTCATTGAATATACACTGCTGATGGCATTCGTAGCACTGGCTTCGGCGGCACTCTTCCTGGGCGCCGGCGGCAGTATCAAGGGGATTTGGTCGACAACCAACTCCCAACTCGCTGCGGCCAATACCCAGGCGAGCTAGCATCCCAGAGGCGGGTATGGCGGCGCCGATTGCGGACCGTTAGCCGGCATGCCCGCCTTGAACCTTGGTCCCGGCGCAGCCGCCGGCGCGAACGAGCGAAATGGGCTCACGACGCGGCCGGCGATCCACCGCCGGGTTTGTTGACGGCCGCAAGGACCCAGTTTTTCCCTGCAGGCGCGGCGCCGGTATCACAAGCCCGGCGGAACGGGGAACCAGATGAATAAGAGATTTATTGGAGTTTTGACCTTCGCATTTCTCGTGGCGGCCGGGGCGAGCCTCGTGCTTTATAAAGTACTCGTCAATCGGCCCCAGCCCGCCAAGGCGGCGGCCACAATCGTGAAGATCGTGCTGGCCACCAAGGACCTCGAAGTCGGGACGTTGATCAAGCAGGATGACGTGAAACTGTCGGACTGGCCAGGCGCGGTACCGGTAGGCGCATCGGCGAAGACCGAGGACGTGGTCGGCCGGGCGGTGACCACGACGATCTACGCGAAGGAGCCGGTCATCGAGTCGCGCCTGGCGAAGAAAGGTGCGGGCGGCGGACTGGCGGCGACCATTCCGGTCGGCATGCGCGCCGTCGCCGTGCGGGTGAACGACGTAGTCGGCGTGGCCGGCTTTGTCGTGCCCGGCATGCACGTCGACGTCCTGATTTCGGGCAACACCCCGGGCAACAGCAGCGCCACCACCGGCACGCTCACCCGAACCCTGTTGCAGAACATAGAAGTGCTTTCGGCCGGACAGGATTTCAAGAGAGACGCCGAAGGTAAGCCGGTTCAGGTCCAGGTGATCAATCTTCTGGTGACGCCGGAGCAGGCCGAGCAGCTCAGCCTGGCCTCGCAACAGACCGCGATCCAGTTGGTGTTGCGCAGTCCGCTCGACCAGGAGGTGGCCAAGACGCCCGGCACGGCCCTGTCCCACCTGTTCCTGGGCGGCAAATTCGCCATGCCGAAAGCTCCGAACGGCGATGCCGAACCCGTGGCCCGTCCTCGTCCCGTTCACCGCGCAGCAGTGCAGCCCGTGGTCCAGGCGCCGCCACCGAAGAAGGAGACACCGTTCGTGATGGAGATTATCTCCGGCACCAAGAAGGAAGAGAAGAAGTTTGAAACCACGCCGGGCGGGGAGGGTAAGTAAGTGCGACTTTTTCGAAGCACCGGCATCGTGTTCACGGCTGCCTGCCTTTCGGTCTGCTATGCCCAGAATTCCATGGGTGAAGGGGGTCCATCGACAACCCAGCAGGCGGCCGGCAGCGCCGCTCCCGACAAGCTGATGGTGACCGTAGGCAAGTCGATGATCATCGACAGCCCGGTGAACATCCAGCGCATCTCGGTGGCCAACGGCGATCTGGTGGAAGCCGTCGCCGTGAACCCCAAGGAAGTCCTGATCAACGGCAAGCAGGCGGGCGAAACTTCGTTGATTATTTGGCAGCAGGGCGGCAACCGCCTCCTCTACGATTTGACCGTGCGGATGAGCACCAACAAGCTCGATGCCATCCGGCAGCAGATCGCGCGGGACTATCCCAATGACGAAATCAATGTGACCTATGAAAACGACACGCCGTTTGTGCGGGGCGTGGTGAAGGACACGACTGCTGCCGACCGGGTCATGTCCATCGCGGCAACGCTGGGCAAGCCGGTCAACCTGCTGCGAGTGAATGTGCCGCCGGCGGAAACCCAGATTCTGCTCAAGGTGCGATTCGCCGACGTAGACCGCGCCGCGACCCAGGACCTGGGCATTAACATCGTGTCGGGCGCGTTCAACCAGGCCACGGCGATTGGCACGGGCCAGTACACAGCCCCGGTCATCGGCGGTCCGGGCGGCCCTATCTCCATCTCCGATGCGCTGAACATTCTGTTATTCCGCAAGGACATCAACCTCGCGGCGACCATCAAGGCCCTCGAGAGCAAACGCCTTCTGGAGACGCTGGCTGAACCCAACGTGCTGGCCACCGACGGCAAGCCGGCCAGCTTCATTTCGGGCGGCGAGTTTCCGTTTCCCATGGTACAGGGCGGCGCATCGGTGGGCACGGTGACCATTTCCTTCCGCGAGTACGGCATCAAGATCAACTTCCTGCCCAGGATCACGCCCCGGGGCACGATTCAGTTACAGGTGACTCCGGAGGTGAGCGCCCTGGATTTCGCGAATGCCGTCACATTCCAGGGCTTCACGATTCCCGCCCTGAGCACCCGGCGGGTCAACACCGAAGTGGAACTGGAGAGCGGCCAGAGCTTCGTGATCGCGGGCCTGCTGGACAACACCATGACCGAGACCCTGAACAAGATCCCGGGTCTCGCCAACATCCCGCTGTTCGGCAACCTGTTCAAATCCCGGTCGCGGGCGAAGAACAATACGGAGCTCATGGTGCTGGTGACTCCGGAGGTGGTACGGCCAATTCCGGCCGGACAGCCCGTACCGATGCCGCACTTCCCGAGCTCCTTCCTGGCGCCGAACAGCGACGTCCCGATGCAGCACCCGGGCATGGACAAGACCGGTCCCGTGCCGGTGAAGCCTCCATCGGAGACCATGCCGATCGAAGACCTGATCCAGCGCCGCAAAGAAGGTCAGGCTGCTCCGCAGCCCACCATGCAGCCCATGATGCTGGTACCGGTTCCGACCAACCCGACAACGCCTGGACAAACCAGCACACCGACGCCTGCGCCGGGAGGCACCGGCAAGTGAAGCATCTGGATACTGGAGACGCGACATGTATCCGTTGACCATCGGGCTGGCAATCGAAAACCGGGAACTCTGGGAGCAGGCGCAGGCGACTCTCGCTACGCTACCCTTCCGGATCATCGTCGAACATCAGGATGTGGGCGACGTGTCCAATTTCATGGACCGGCTGGAGAGAATGCGGCCCGATGTGGTGCTGATCGATATCAGCGGCTGGAGGGAGCCGCTGGAGGGCCTGGTGTCGTCCATCAAAGCCGCCTCGGGCGACCCGATGATCATCGCCCTCAACACCACGGCAAATGCGGACTCGATTCTGTCGTCAATGCGGGCGGGTATCAACGAATATCTGTTTCCGCCGCTGCAGGACACACTGCGCAAAGCGCTCGAACGGCGCAGCGCCGAGAAGAGCCGCGGCCGCGTAAAGGGCAGCGGCAAGGCGATGGGCTTCGTATCGGCGAAGGGCGGGTGCGGCGCCACCACGCTGGTCTGCCACGTGGCCGCCGAACTGGGGCGGATCAACCAGAAAGTGCTGCTGGCGGATCTGGACCTGGAAGCGGGCATGGTCGGATTCATTACCAAGACCAAGTCGGTGTACTCCATTCTCGACGCCGTCAACAATCTCCACCGGCTGGACATCAGCTACTGGAAAGCGCTGGTTTCCAACGGCATTCCCGGGGTGGAGATTGTGAGCACCCCCCTGGCGCTGGCGGCCAAGCAGCAGCCCAAGGACGATCAGATCCGCCAGATTCTGGCCTTTGCCCGCCCGCACTACGACTGGACCATGGTCGACCTGGGCCGGAGCCTGAGCCGGATGTGCATGGCGGCGCTGGAAGAAGTGGATGACCTGTGCCTGGTGACCACGCTGGAAGTGCCCGCGCTGCACCAGTGCAAGCAGATCATCCAGACGCTGCTCGATGGCGGATACGGCAAGCAGCGGATCAAGCTGATTCTCAACCGTGCGCCCAAGAGGCTCGATATTACGCCGGGCGAGCTGGAGAAAATGCTGGGCACACCGATCTTCGCGACGGTACCCAACGACTATCCGGAGCTGTACGAGACCTACGCGGAAGGGCGCATGCTCAACCGCAATTCCGAACTCGGCAAGAACATGACCCGGCTGGCCGCAAAGCTGGCCAACATCGAAGACGACCACAACAATCAACCGAACGGTAAGAAGCGCTTTGCGCTTTTCGGATAGCGACTGTTCGAGATAGAGGCGACTATCAATGGCAGCGATACTGGATCAAATCGGCAGAGGCGAGAACCGGGAAACCGGCTGGGTGAACCGCCTGTTCACGCGAGAGGGGTCCACTCCCGAGTACCAGGAGCTGAAGTTCACCTTACACCGCAAGCTCCTGGACCGGATCAACCTGGAGGCCCTCTCTTCGATGGCCAGCGAGCGGGTGCGGGCGGAAATTCGCGCCGCCGTCGCCAAGCTGGTCGAGGAAGAGAAGACTCCCCTCAGCCTGGTCGAGAAAGACCGGGTCATCGAAGAGATTCTCGACGAGGTGTTCGGGCTTGGACCGCTCGAGCCGCTTTTGCAGGATCCCACCGTCAGCGACATTCTGGTGACCACGCCCCGGCTGGTCTACGTGGAACGCGGCGGCAAGCTGTATCGCACGCCGGTGGAGTTCAAAGACGATGCGCACCTGCTGCGCATCATCGAGAAGGTCGTATCGCGCGTCGGACGGCGCGTGGACGAATCCTCGCCGCTGGTCGATGCCCGGCTCCCGGACGGATCGCGCGTCAACGCGGCCATTCCGCCGGTCGCGGTCGACGGCCCGCTGCTCAGCATTCGCCGCTTCGGACGCCATGCGCTCAAAGGCGAAGACCTGGTGGCCAAGGGCGCGATGACCGAGGGCATGCTCGACCTGTTAAAGGGCTGCGTCAGGGCGCGCCTCAACATTCTGATCTGCGGCGGTACCGGTTCCGGTAAGACGACGCTGCTCAACGCACTCTCCAGCTACATCCCGGAAGACGAGCGCATCGTTACCATCGAGGACGCGGCCGAGCTTCGCCTGCAGCAGACGCACGTGGCCCGCATGGAAACCCGCCCGGCCAACGTCGAAGGCACCGGCGCCATCCACATCCGCCAGCTCGTGATCAACGCCCTCCGTATGCGTCCCGACCGCATCATCGTCGGTGAGGTCCGTTCGGAGGAAGCGCTGGACATGTTGCAGGCCATGAACACGGGCCACGACGGATCGCTGACGACGATTCACGCCAACACGCCCCGCGACGGTCTGGGCCGTCTCGAGGTCATGGTCGGCATGGCGAACTCCAACATGGGGATCCGCTCCATCCGGCAGCAGATCGCCAGCGCCGTGGATCTCTTCGTGCAAACCTCGCGCTTCAGCGATGGGACCCGCCGCATCACCCATATCACCGAGGTTGTGGGCATGGAGCAGGACATCATCACGCTCCAGGACATCTTCCTCTTCGAGAAAACAGGCATCGCGGAATCCGGCAAGGTGATGGGACGTTTCCGCGCCACCGGCATCCGGCCCAAGTTCTACGACCGCCTCAAGGCCTGCGGCATCACGCTGCCGGCCCAGATGTTCCAAACGGTGGTGGAGATCAACTAAATGCAGCTCGTGATCATCGTCTCTTTCGTCGTGGTGTTCGCGCTCGCACTGCTCGCCGTGAGCGTGGGCCTCAAGTTCCTTGATGCCCGGCGCAAGAAGCAGGTGGTCGACATGCTCCACACGGCCTCCGGCGAGCCGGTCGTGACCGTGGGCAACCTGCTGAAGGAAATTGAAACCGAGAAGCCCACCGGCCTCAAACGCCTGCTCAATTCCCTGCAATTCTCCAAGCACGCGTCCGAGCAGATCCAGCAGGCGGGCCTCAACTGGTCGGCGAACCGACTGATCGCGGCCATGGGCCTGGCGATGATTCCAGGCCTGGGCCTCGGCTCGCTGGTTCCGTTTCTGCTGAACGGACCCACGACCGCGGTCGTGCTCGCTCTGACGTTTGGCGCGATGCCCTACCTGATCGTGCGCCACAAGCGCAAGAAGCGGCTGGCCCAGATGGAGGAGCAGTTTCCCGAAGCGCTGGACTTTCTGGCGCGCTCCATGCGCGCCGGCCATGCGTTTTCCATCAGCCTGGAAATGTTGGGCGAGGAGCTGGCCGATCCGCTCGGGCAGGAGTTCCGCGCCCTCTTCAACGAGCAGAACCTGGGCGCTCCGCTGGACATCGCTTTGCGCAACTTCTCGACGCGCGTCCCGCTGCTCGATATCCGGTTCTTCACATCCTCGGTTCTGTTGCAGAAACAGACCGGCGGCAACTTGAGCGAAATTCTCTCGCGTCTCGCCTACGTCATCCGCGAGCGCTTCCGGCTCAAGGGCCAGGTGAAGGCGGCGTCGGCCCACGGGCGCCTGACCGCGACCATTCTGACCCTGCTGCCGGTGTGCACCATGCTCGCCTTGCTCATCGTGGCGCCGGGCTACCTGCAAGGCATGGCCGAGGACAAAGATGGCAAGTGGCTTATCGGCGGGGCCATTTTCGCCCAGGTTCTCGGCAATTTCTTCATCAAGAAGATCATCAACATCAAGGTGTGACATGGAACATCCCGCGATATTTGCCAGCCTTGCTTTCTTCATGCTGATGCTCATCCTGACCTGGGTGGGCTACCGGCTGGTGTACAAACCGGGCAAGATGCTTCGCCAGCTCGGCAATCCCGTGATTACGGGCCAGGCCGGAGCCGCCACGGCGGAGGAGAACAGTGAGCCCGGGGCCAGCACCGTGGTCGCGCTGCTGCACCAGATCGGGTCGCGCGTTCCCTCTTCGGAGGAGGAAGTCGCCAATCTCAAGGTGGACCTGATCCGCGCCGGCTTCCGTTCCGATAACGCCCTGCCCGTGTTCTACGGCCTGCGCATCGTGACGACCCTGATGATGTTGATCATCAGCATCATGCTGCAGGGCAACATGCCGCCGAACCCGGTGATGAAGATCGGGCTCCTGTTCTTCGGCGTGGCGGCTGGCTGGATTCTGCCGCGGTTCTTCCTCGAAAAGAAGGTGGCCAAGCGGCAGGAGATTCTCCGCCTCTCCCTTCCCGACGCGCTCGACCTGATGGTGGTGTCGATCGAAGCCGGCCTCGGTCTGGACCAGGCGATTCAGCACGTGGCGCGCGAACTCAATATGAGCCATCCGCAATTAAGCGAGGAAATGTCGCTGGTCACCCTGGAAATGCGGGCCGGTAAGCGGCGCAGCGAGGCCTTGCGCAATTTTGCTGAGCGCACCGGCGAGGCGGAGTTTCGCAAGCTGGTGGCCATCCTGATTCAAAACGACCGTTTCGGTACCAGCATGGGCGAGAGTCTGCGCACGCATTCCGACTTTCTGCGGACCCGCCGGCGCCAGGAAGCCGAAGAGCGCGCCGGCAAGGTGGGCGTCAAACTGGTTTTCCCGATTTTCTTCTTTATTCTGCCGTCCATGCTGGTTGTGGCGGCCGGGCCCGGCATTCTCCAAATCTTCAAATACCTGTTCCCGATGATGAAGTCCATCGGGTGACGGGCGAGGCAAAAAGGAGCATTAGAACGATGAACGATACGATTCTTCAAGGAGCCATCTGGTTGGCCGCTGGAGGCATCATGTTGCTGTTTCTGAAACGGCGGCGAGCCCGCAGGAGTTCCCGCTAGGGAACCGAAAGGAGATGTCATGGACCTCGCGCTTCAAGGAGCCATCTGGTTGGGAGCCGGCGTGACGCTGGTCATGCTGTTGTCGCGACGCCGCAAGCGCCGAACACTCCGGTAGTCTCGGACAGGCCTTAGCCTTCCGCACCGCGATCTCTACATGTCCGTCGATCTCCTGCTCAACCGACAGAATCACGACGGGGGTTGGCCGTACGTTCACGGCGCATCCTGGACGGAGCCGACGGTTTATGCCGTTCTCGCTCTGCTCGCCGCGGGCGAACACAGGCCGGCGAGCCGGGGCCTGGACTGGCTGCGCGCGCGACAGGTACGCGACGGCGGTTGGCCTCCGCAAACCGGTTTCGATGAGAGCAACTGGGTCACCGCCCTGGTGGCTCTGATTCCGCCGGAGCAGCTCGGGGTCCGTGCGCACGCGCGCTCGATCGATTGGCTGATGGGCACCATGGGAGAGGAATCGACCATTACGTTTCACCTTCGCCAGTGGCTGCTCGGAGACTCGTCTCCGATCACCGGTTCGGCGGGATGGCCCTGGGTAAGGGAGACGGCGTCCTGGGTAGCGCCGACCTCCCTCGCCATTCTGGCCCTGGACAAAGAGAACTCGCGTAACCCCGGCGATGCATTGCGGCGCCGCATCGCCAAGGGACGCCGGTTCCTGCTGGAACGTATGTGCGTGAAGGGCGGGTGGAATCACGGCTCCGTCCGGGTGTATGGCGCCGAAGGGCGCCCGTATCCGGAGACCACGGGCCTCGCGCTAGCCGCTCTTCGTGGCGTCAGTGGCCAGGCGGTCGGCCTCTCGGTCGCCGTGGCCCGCGACTTCCTCAGGGATTGCCGCTCGGCCGACGCTCTCAACTGGCTGCGCCTGGGCCTGATGGCGCACCGCCAACTGCCCGCCGACTACAGTCCGCCTGAGATTGCCTATCGCACCCTGATCGAAACCTCGCTCGGCATGCTGGTGGCGGAAACGCAAAAAGGACGGGAGATCCTCTGGGGCTGACATGACCGCGAAAAACCAGACACGAAGTGCGAACCCATCCCGGCGCGAATGGCTTGCCGGCGCCGCCGCCGCGGCGCTCGCCGGCTGCGGCATTCAACAGCGGCCCCTCGTGCCTTCGCGCGTTTCGATCGTCAAGGCTCCGGCCTACGATCAGAGCGTCTATGAAATCATGCGCCGCCTGCTGCGCGAGCAGTTGGGCGACGTCCGCGGAAAACGGATCCTGCTCAAGCCGAACCTGGTGGAGTTCGAACCGGGCACGTGCATCAACACCCATCCCATCGTGGTCCATGCCGCATTCGAAGCCTTTTACTCCCTTGGCGCCGCCAGCGTGCGGATCGCCGAGGGTCCCGGCCACCGCCGCAACACCCTCGACCTGGCCGATTCCGCCGGATACTTTCAAACTATTCCGCGCTTCGAAGACAGCTTCGTCGATCTCAACCTCGACGAGGTGACCCGCGTCCACCCGGTCCGGCAGTTCTCCCGCATCAAGAAGCTCTATCTGCCCAACACCGCGCTCGGAGCGGACCTGCTGGTCTCCGTGGCCAAGATGAAGACCCATCATTGGGCGGGAGCGACCCTGTCTATGAAGAATCTCTTCGGCACCGTGCCCGGCGGTATTTACGGCTGGCCGAAGAATGTCCTCCACTGGTCCGGCATCGATGAATCCATTGCCGACCTGCATCTCGCCTTTCGCAACCATTTTGCAATTGTGGACGGCATCGTCGGTATGGAAGGCAACGGGCCCATTCAGGGTACGCCCAAGCCTGCCGGCGTGCTGGTCGCGGGCGCCGACCCCGCTGCCGTGGATGCCACCTGTTGCCGAATCATGAAAATCGACCCGCTCCAGATTCAGTATTTGCGCCTGGTATCTGGAAGCCAGGGGACGAACATTACCGAGCGGAACATCCGGCAACTCGGCGAAAGCGTCGACAGCGTCGCCACCGCCTTCGAGCTGATCCCGGAGTTCCGCCGCATCCGGTTGGAGAATACTTGATGGTGGAAACGGCTCATTCCGCCCGCTGGCGAGCCTGGAGAACCTACTGCCTGGTCTCGCTGTTGGTGCTGCTGCCCGTCTATTGGCAGCCGCGCGTGCAAGGCGGCGATCTCTCCAGTCACATCTACAACGCCTGGTGGATCCAGATGATCGAAGCCGGCCGCAACGACGGCCTGGAGATCGTCCGCCAAAGCACGAACATCCTGTTCGAACTGATGGAGGGCGCGCTCTTCCGCATCGCGGGCGCCGAATTCGCGCAGCGCATCTCCGTGTCCATTGCCGTCCTGGTCTTCATCTGGGGCGCATTCCGCTTCGTCTCGGTAGCCTCCGGCCGCAAAGCCTGGCACCTGATGCCCTGCATCGCGATGCTCGCCTACGGCTGGGTTTTTCACATGGGATTTTTCAATTTCTACCTTAGCCTCGGCTTCTGCTTCTGGGCTCTCTCCCTGGTGTGGGATTGGCAGGCGCGCCGGGTGGCGCTCGCGGTGCCTCTGGTGATCCTCGCGTACGTGGCGCATGCATTGCCCGTCGTCTGGAGCTGCGGCCTGGTGGTGCACCAGTCCATCGCCCGCCGCGTTGGACCTCGCGTCCGCATTTATCTCACGGCCGGATGGCTGGCGGCCATGGTGCTGCTCCACATCGTGATTGAGCAAAGCCTGCCTTCGCACTGGTCTCCGCTGCAAATCAAGATGAGTACCGGCGCCGACCAGGTCTGGGTCTTCGATGCCAAGTACTATGTTGTCCTCTTCGGATTGTTGGCGATCTGGAGCCTGCTCTTTCTGGACCTGGTGCACAAGGTCGGGCCGCGGCAGGTCGTCTCGAGCATCCCCTTCCAGCTATGCGTGATCAGTGCCGCGGCCGTTTTTGTTCTGCCGACCACGGTCCTGATTCCCGGCTTCCAACACAAGCTGGTGTTTATCGCCGAGCGTATGTCCCTGGGTGTCGGGGTCTGCGTCTGCGCCCTGCTGGGCGCCGCGATTCCCAAGGCGTACGAACGCTATGCCCTGATGGCCCTGGCCGCGGTCTTCTTCTGTTTCCTCTTCCGCGACGAGCGGGCCTTTAACGCCGCACAGGACCGCATGGACGCGACCATGGCCCGCATAGTCGTGCACGCGCCCGTGGGCATTCCACCAGCGGATCGATGACCGGTGCGTGCCAGATTCCGGGCAAGGACGCGGACCCGGGCGCGACGCGCTCGCACCCTCCCGCGCAGCCGGAACCGCTGGTGCGCTGGTGGCGCGAGCCGTTCCTCGACCGCCGCGGCGTATGTCTCACCTTCTGGCTCGTGCTCGCCGGCCTGTGCCTGGCGCGTGCCTATGCCGGCCTGTCCGGCATCCAGACCTACTCTCATGACGCGTTCGGTGTCCTCGACGGCGCGTGGCGCGTGCTTCACGGCCAGACGCCGCACGCCGATTTCTACACCCCGCTGGGTCCTATCATCTATCTCGTGACTGCGCTCGGCCTGGTGATTTCCCACGGCGGCGCCGAAGGCCACGGGTATTCGCAGGCTATCGCGGGAATGCTGCTGGCGGCCTGGGCCTACCGGCTGGCCAGGCCGCGGTCAGGCCATTTCGCCGCGATCCTGTTGTGCCTGCTGCTGGTCCTGGTGGCGATCAATCCGAGTTCCGTGGGCGAGCCGCCCATCAACACGTCATGTATGGCGTACAACCGGTACGGCTACGTGCTGGTCGCATTGCTGCTCCTGGAATCGATCGACCCAACGGGCCGGGCCGCGGGCGCTTCCACCGGGGCCATCCTGGCGCTGCTGCTGTTCCTCAAAATCAGCTATTTCGTCGGAGCCTCCGCCCTGCTGGCTGCCCTGATCCCCTGCCGCAGGCAAAGCCGCGATCGCTGGGCCGGCATCGTCTGCGGGTTCCTGGCCGTGTTCCTGGCATTTTGGGCCTACCTGGATTTCAAGCTGATTCCCATGTGGAACGACCTGCGTATGGTAGCCGGGGCCAAATCGCCTCGCATGAGCTGGTTCATCGTCGGCAATCTCTATCCCTGGGTGGCCTTCTACCTCGCATTCATCTGGGCGGCGTGCAGGCACCTTGCGGCGGGCGGCGACAGGGAGTCCGCGCGCGTCGTGGGCCTGGCGGGAATATCGATCCTCCTGACCGGTATTTTTCTGCTCGCCACCAATTTCCAGTTCTACGGGCTCCCGCTGAATGCCGTCATGGCGATCCTGGTTCTCGACCGAATCTGCACACGGCCTGCGGTGCCCAGCGCCGCGCGCTGGAAACCCGCGGCCCTGCTGGCGTGCGGCGGCCTGTTCGTCGCCGGCATTGTGGGCTTTGAAGCGCTGGGCCTGGGATTTGCGGTCTACGGCAGGCAGGTGTGGGCGGAAGAACCGCACTCCACATTCAATTCTCCGGTCCTGGCCGGCTTCCGCTCCTTCGACCGGCCCTACGTCGACCTGGTCAACGACGGTCTCGCGCTCGTCGCGGAGCATCGCCGTCCCGGCGACACCATCATGTCGCTGGATTTCTCCAACCCGTTCTCCTACGCGCTCGGCATGCCCCCTGCCGAGGGCGGCTCGATCACTCTGCACTACCGGGGCAACTTCACCGACGCCCACCATCCCGCGCCCGATCGCCTTCTTGGACACGCCGACCTGGTTATGGTGGCCATCGTGCCAACAGAGCCGGGGCTGGCCAAGAGCATCCCTCGAATCTACGGGCCGTACCTGGCCGCGCACTTCAGCCTCATCGGCGAATCCCGGGGATGGCGCCTGTACCGTCATGCTTCTTAACCGCACCCGCTCCCGGCTGCCCTGGCTTCTTTTCGCGGCCATCGTGTGCTTCCACTTCGCCGCCGCCTGGATGGGAGGTCCGGCGGCGAACTGGCACGGCGCCACATCGGAGTACTACCCGCTGCTCACCGACGGTTTTCGCTCCGGCCACACCAGCCTTCCGGTCACGCCACCCGCCGAACTGCTGGCGCTCCCCAATCCCTACGACCCGATCGACAGCGCCCCGTATCGCCTGCACGATGCCTCCCTCTACCGGGGCAAATACTACCTGTACTTCGGACCGGCGCCGGTCCTGACGCTGTTTCTCCCCTACCGCCTCCTGACCGGCAGACACCTGCCTTCGCGCGCCGCGGTGGCGCTCTTTTCCGCCGCCGGGTTTGCGTGCTCCTGCGCGTTGTTCTTCCTGGTTGCGAGGCGTGAGAGATGGGATTGTCCGCCGTGGCTCGCTTCAGCGGCAGTGCTTTCTCTCGGCACCTCTTCCGGGGTCTTCTTCCTCCTAATGCGCCCGTCCTTCTACGAGGTGGCCATCAGTGCGGGCTATTGTTTTCTGGCAGCCGGCTTCTTTCTGGCGGCCCGCGCACTCGGGTCCGATTCGCCGCGACTCGCGCTCCTTATAGCGGCCGGCCTGTGCTTCGGTCTCGCCGCCGGTTGCCGCCCCAATTTTGCGCTGGTGGCCATTCTGATCGCTGCGCTCGTCTGCTTCCACCTTCGCTGGCACCGAATGAGCGCCGCGGCATTCGCCGCTCCCGTGATTCTCTGCGGGCTTCTCCTCGCCTGGTACAACTACGCGAGGTTCGGCAGCCCGTTCGAATTCGGCGCCCGCTACGAATTGACCAACGGATACCAGAATCAGCGCACCATGTTCACGTTCGGCCTGGCGAACATTGTCCCGGGACTCTATTACCTGGTCTTCACCCCGCCCTGGATCGGCTCGCACTACCCCTTCCTGGGCCTCAACGACGCCACCGGAGTCTTCGCCAGGCTGCCGAAAGGATTCTCGGTTGGCCCGAATATCGGTGTGCTGTGGGCCGCGCCGGCCGCACTGTTCGCGCTGCTGGCGCCCTTAATCTGGAGCCGGGAGCGTGTACCCTCGTTTTGCGCTCTGCCCTCCAGCCGGTTCATCATCGGGGCGCTCTGCGCTGCGGGATTCGGAATGACCGCGCTCTTCGTGCTGCTCGGCTGGTCCGACGGCCGCTACAATGTCGATTTCGTGCCCGGACTGCTCATGCTCGCCTGGCTTCTGTTAGGGGCATTGTGGCAGGCTGCACGCACGACACCCGGGAAACAGGCGCTCTGGTTTCGAAATGCCGTCGTGGGCCTGACCCTGTACTCCGCCTCCGTGGATTACTGGATGTGCCTCCAGCACGGATCCCGCTAGCGGCGTGGTACGATGCCACCAAATGCCCGGACGTTTGAAGCAATCCGCCGCACGCTGGTGCTACTCGAAGATCGCCATTGACGACCTCTGCCGCCAGGCAGCCGCCATCGGCCTCGTCGCCCTCGACCTGATCGAGGAAAAAGACTGGCCGGTGCTCCAGAAACACGGTCTCGTGGCCGCCATGGTTTCCGGCGCCGCCACCATTCCCAGCGGCTGGAACCGCCTCGAAAACCACGAAAAGCTCGAGGCCGACATGCGCCAGAACATCGCCAAGGCCGCCGCGGCCAAGCTGCCCAACGTGATCACCTTCAGCGGCAACCGCCGCGGTATGGGCGATGACGAGGGCAAGGCCAACTGCATCGCCGGCCTCAACCGCGTGAAGAAGTATGCCGAAGACGCCGGCATCACCATCTGCCTGGAACTCCTCAACAGCAAGATCGACCACAAGGACTACATGTGCGACCACACCGCCTGGGGTGTCGACGTGGTCAAAGCAGTGGGTTCACCGCGCGTCAAACTGCTCTACGACATCTACCACATGCAGATCATGGAAGGCGACGTGATCCGTACCATCCGCGACAACATCCAGTACATCGGCCACTTCCACACCGGCGGCGTGCCCGGCCGCCACGAGCTGGACGGCACCCAGGAGCTGCACTGGCGCACGGTCGCCCAGGCCATTGCCGACCTGAAGTTCGACGGCTACTTCGCGCACGAGTTCGTGCCGCTGAAAGATCCGATGACGTCTCTCAAGCAGGCGTTCGATCTCTGCACGGTCTAGTCCGCCGCCGGGCGCGCCGCGTTCGCCCAGTGCCCGGACTCGTCTCTTCCGCTGACCACCACGCCCTTCGCGTTCCAGCCCAGGTCCGCCCGCACGTCCGCCGGGCAGTAGCGTAGCGTCAGCCCGCAACGCCGCCGTGCCGATTGGTTCGCCTCGGAGCCGTGCAGCAGCAGGTCGCTGTGGATCGAGATCTCGCCGGCCTTCAGCTCCACGTCCACCGGCTCGCCCAGAGACTCCGCGCCCGCCACGGTCTGGTTCAGCACGTTGGCTTCGTCATTCTCGCTCAGCGTGTAAGTCAGATGACCCAGCAGGTGCGAGCCCGGAATGTAGCGCATGCACGCGTTCTCCACCGACGCATCGTCGATGGCCAGCCATGCCGTCGCCACCTTCGACGGCGACAGCGGCCAGTAGCTCGCATCCTGGTGCCAGGACACGCGCTTACCGTCGCCGGGCATTTTGCAGAAGAAATGCGAGCCCCAGCCGATCACATTCTCGCCGAGCAGATCTCTGATGCAGGCCACCAGCCGCGGCTCGGTTAACAGGTCCCAGACCCGTCCGTATCGCAGATGTGCCGTGCTGATCGAGTAGCTGTCGCCGCCGGCCGCCAGCGTCCGCGCCAACAGGCCGTCGAAGTACGCCCGTATATCGGCGATCTCCGCCTCGCTGAAGATGCGAATGCCCTTCAAATACCCGTCGCGATTGAACGTCGCAACCTGCTCCGCCGTCAGGGTGCGCGGGTTCTCCGCGGCGCACGGATGGAATCGCAGATCGCGGCGCAGCTTCCCCAGTTCTTCCGTGGTCGGGATGAATGCCGGTGTTTTCATTGGATCCTCACCACTCCTTCCACCACCTGTTTGTACCGCGTCATCACCGCCGGATCGTGGCCAGGCACGATCCGCTTCGCGTCTCCGGCAAGCTCCTTCATGCGGTCCTGCGCGCGCAGATTCGACGCCGGGTCGAGCGTCTGTGCGATCGGCACGTGCTTCTCCAGGTTCTCCCAGAGATACATGTTGTCGCTGGCCAGCACTACCGTGCCGCCGGCGGTGTTCACGGAGACGAACTGCGAGGCGTACGTGTGCTTGCCGCCGGTGTAGCACGTGATGCCCGGCAGAATCTCCTGCGTGTCGCCGTTCACCAGCGCGACTTTGCCTTGCGTGTTCAGCCGGACGGCCGCCATCACGTCGTCGGGGTCGATGCCGCCGTGCGTTCGCCGCGATTGCCACGCCGATCCCGCGTAGTATTCCAGCTCCTCTTTCTGGAGCCATATTCTGGCATTCGGGAACAGGTCCATGCCGTCGGCGTGGTCCCAGTGCATGTGGGTCACGATCACGTCCGTGATCTCCTCCGGTTTGACGCCGGCGCGCCGGACGGCCTCGTCCGGCCGCACGAAGTCCGCCACCTTCCATTGCTTAAAAAACTGCTCGCGATAGAATCCCGAATCCACCAGGATATTCTTCCCCCCGCCGCGCACCAGCCAGACCATCATGGCGATGTCCATCTTGCGCGAGGACTCCGCGCCCGCCACCAGGCCGGACACCGCGAAATCGGGGATGGTTGCATAGCGGACCGCGTACACTTCGTACTGCGGTTTGGTTTGCGCGGCCGCGGCCCACGCCAGGAACGCCGCTGCCGCCGCTGCCTGCCACACGCGCTTATCCACGCAGCACCTCCGCATAAGTTTCGCGATCCACGTTGCCTCCGCTCATGATCACCGCGACCCGCTTTCCGTTGAGCGATTCTTTCTCCTGCAGCATCGCCGCGATCGCCGCCGCGCCGCCGCCCTCGGCCAGGTTGTGCGTGTCGTCGTAGGCCGCGCGAATCGCCGAGCATACCTCGTCGTCGGTCACCGTCACTACGCGCGCCACGTGCCGCCACATCACGGCCAATGCGCGGGGATCCGGCGCGCGGCACGCCATACCGTCGGCGATCCGGGTGCTAACCGGCGCTTCCACCGCCTCTCTGCGCTCGAACGATTCCGCATAGGCGCGTGCATGTGCCGACACCACCCCTACAATCTCGGTCTTGAGCCCGAGCGCCTCGCGCGCGGCGCACATGCCGCAGATGCCGCTGCCCATGCCGATCGGCACGAAGGCTACGTCGATCTCCGGCACCGCGCGGAACAGCTCCAGCGAATAGGTCGCCGTGCCCTCCACCAGCCACTCGTGAAACGACGGCACGTAATGAAAGCCCTCCGCTTGCGCACAGCGCACAGCCTCGCGCCTGGCCTCTTCGAAATCCTGGCCGCACTCCACCAGCGTCGCGCCGAGTGCCCGCATCGCGCGGTTCTTTGCCGGGCTGTTGCCATGCGGCACGTAGACCAGGGCCTCCATACCCACGCGGCTTGCACCCAGCGCCACGGCCTGGCCGAAATTGCCGCGTGTTGCCGCAACCACCTTTCCGTTGGCGGCCCCCGATTCCTTCAGGCGGCGGAAATATACCAGCCCGCTGCGAGTCTTGAACGCGCCCAGTGGAGCGTGGTTTTCGTGTTTGACCCAGACCTCCGTGCCCGCGCGCTCGCACAATAGCGGCCAGCGATACTGCGGGGTGGGCGGCATCACGCTGTAGACGATTTGCGCGGCGCGCTCGATAGCCGCCAGGTCCGGAAGGGTCATTGACCCATTCTACGATTGCGAAGGCGGGCCCTACTGCTTGGGGCTCTTCTTGAAGGGATTGATCTTGCCCAAAGCACGCCCGAGCCGGCTCCCAGGCTTTTGCGCCTTCGGTCCCTCCGGCTCCTCCACGACGGGCGGCAGGTCGGGCGTGGCCGGCTGCGGCAATGCCACCACGGGGGGTTCCGGCACTGCGGCGGGGGCGGGCGGAGGCGGAACGGTTCGCGATGCCGGCGCCGGCGATTCCACTTCGCCTCCGCTCACCCGGATTGCATAATTCGGTTGCGGCGTCCTCGGCCGCGCGCCAGTTCGTCCGGCAGCCTGCGGCGGCGGTTGTGGTGGGCGCGCGGCGCGTGGCGCGACCGGCTTGTCGGCTGTCCCGGCGGCCGGCTTTTCAGCCGCTGTCCCGGCCGGCGGCTCGATTCCCGCTTCCGGCGGCGGGGGAGGCGCCGGCACGGGAGCCGCAACCGCGCGGGACCGAGCCGGCCTCGCGACTTCGCGAGCCTGCACGTGCACCGGCCTGGTGAGCAGCCGCGCGACGCCGAAGGTGGCCGCCATCACGACCAGGGGCATCGCCGCCATCACCGCCGTCGAGACCTTCATGGGCCGGCGCGCGGCCACCGGCGCCGGCGCGCGAGTTGCCGTCGCCGCGGACTGCAGAGCCCGCAGGAACTCCTCCGCCGATTGGTATCGCTGGGCCGGGTCCTTCGCCAGAGCTTTCAGCAGAACGCCGTCGACGATCCTGGTAAGCGCGGGGTTGCGCGAACTGGGAGGCGCCGGCATCCGGTCCACGTGCGCGCTCATCACCGCGAAGGCCCCATCGGCATCGAACAGCTTGGCGCCCGTGAGAGCCTCGTAGATCACGGCGCCCATCGCGTAGATGTCGGTGCGCCCGTCGATGGGCTCGATTCCCCGAACCTGCTCGGGAGACATGTACCATGGCGAGCCCACCGGTGCGCCCGAGGTCGTCACGCGAAGATCGGTCGCGGCCTTCGCCAGCCCGAAGTCGGTCAGCTTGGCAATCCGGTCCCGGGTGATGATGATGTTGGCCGGCGAAACATCGCGATGAATCACGCCCTCCTGGTGAGCGTAGGCCAGCGCGGAAAGCACCTGGCCGGCATATTCCACGGTGGTCTTCAGCGGCAGAGGTCCTGCCGCCAGAATGTGCTGGAGCGGCTCGCCTTCCACGTACTCCATGATCAACGCGATGGTGTCCCCGTTGCGCAGCGCATTGTACAGGGCCGCGATGTTCGGGTGGCTCAGCCGCGCCTGCACCTGGATCTCGCGCTCGAACCGGTGCACGCGTTCGGGATCGGCCGAGATTCCCGCGGGCACCAGCTTCATCGCCTCGATTCGCCTGGTGAGCAGGTGCTCGATTTTGTACACCGCGCCCATCCCACCCGAGCCGATGACCTCGATTACCCTGTAATCGCCGACTATGTCACCAATTTGAATCGTCAAAGTACTGCTCCCTGAATCAGTGCATCGCGAAGTAAAGTACCGCGAGCCCGACCGCTACCGAGAGAAGGCCCAACGCAAATGCCCCCGTCGGAGACGGCGTGGATCGGGGCTCCACGAAAAACTGCGGCGGAGCGCACTCCACCGTCGGCTCCTCGACAGGTTCCGGCGCGGGAACCGCGACGGTTGAGTTCAGCGCCTGGCGAAACTCCCTCGCCGTCGGATAGCGCTCCTCGGGCTTCTTGGCCAGCGCGGTCAGCACAACCCGGTCCAGCTCCGGAGAGATTCCCGGGTTGAGCAGGCTGGGCGGCCGCGGTACCGAATTGACCTGCGCGACCATGACGTCGAATTCGTTCGGATTGTCGAACGGTACCTTCCCGGTCAGCGCGTAGTAAAGGAGCACACCGACCGAGTACAGATCGGACCGCGCATCCAGGGCCGCGGTCCCCATCACCTGCTCCGGCGAGATGTACCTTGGCTCGCCGAGCACCGAGCCGGATTGGGTCAGATTCATGTCGTCCGCCGGCTTCGCCAGGCCAAATCCGCCCAACTTGACATCTCCCGCGGGCGTCACGATCACATGCTCCGCCGTGATCCCCCGGTGCACGATACCCAGCTCGTGCGCCTCCTCCAGCCCGGACAATACCTCGCCGACGATCCGCACCGCCTCGCTCGAAAGCACAGGGCCTTCGCGGCACAGAGCGGCGAGGGTCGTACCCTCGACATACTCCGCCGTCATCACCAGCTGATCATCCAGCTCGAACACATCGTGGAAGGCAAGGATATTGGGATGCGACAGCCGTGTGTGAATCTTGATCTCGCGCAGAAAGCGCTCCATCGTTTCCGGATGGCTTGAAGCGGCGCCAGGCAGCGCCCGGAGCGACTCGATTTCCCCCGTTTCCCGGTTTCGGACCTTGTAAGTAACTCCTGCTTTTGGTTTATCGATGACGCCGAGAAACTCGTATTTGCCTGGCGTCTCACTGGGTGCGAAGGTCATTTGAGATAGATCCAGCTTGATTCTAGGTCCACGGTTACGGGGAGTCAATTATCCAATCCTAGAACGCACATAACCTAACTGAAGTTAGTAGCCGGAGATATCGGGGGCTTACTGAAAGCTCAGAACAAGGGGGTTAGATACCTGCCTGTCCACGGTGAGCGTCACATTTACCTTGCCGGCGCCTGCCAGAGTCGCCGGCAAGAGCACATTCACCTGGTCTAGGCCTGGAAACTGTCCTTGAGCACCCGCGTAGGCGACCGGCAGGCTCGCCGTTCCGATCGTCGCCGTAACGCCTGCCAGCGAGGAACGATTCCGGATCCCCGTGCCATAGAGAATCAGGTAGACGGTCCCCGAGCCGATCGCGATCGGCGTGCTCGCAGTGACGGTTTCCACGGTTTGCGACCCGTCCGCCGCCACCCTCAGGATCTGCGCGGACGGACCGAAGAGCCCGGGAGCGACTGCGGCCAGATTCACGCGCAGGGGAATGACGCCGGCGGTGGCCACGGTGATGGTGGCCGGCCCCGTGACGGAATCCGAAGGAACCACGAAGTTGATCTGCTGTGCGGAGACGAGGTAGAGCCCCGCCTGTCGCGCCGTGCCGGCGCTGTCGGTCACGGTCACCGAAGTGCCGCCAAGCGTGGCCGGAAGGGGCGGCACGCCCGGCAGCGGCATGGGAGTCAGGGACAGGTTTGTACCGAACAGGCTCACGATCTCGTCCGCGGCGTAGTTCGCGGAGACCGCTCCAGCGGCGTTGGCGATGCCGGGAATCTCGACCGCGTTCGATGTGCTTGCGATGAAGTTCGGCCCGCCGGAGTAAGTAGCGGAGATCGGATGTCCGGCCGTCGCGGCAATCGCTGCGTTGGAGACCATAATGCTCGCGGCGGAGGCAGCCAGCGCCGCGGTTCCCAGGATCGTTCCGGCCGCCGTGTCGGCGAACTGTACCGAGCCCGCCGGCACAGCCGTGCTCGGGGCCGCGGCCGTTACCGTGGCCGTGAGCGTCACCTGCGATGCGCCGGCAGCCGCGGCCAGCACCGTGGCCGTCGCGGTGCGATTGATCCCCTGTGCGAGCGGCGCCGAACGTACCGAGTACCAGTTCGGGTCGCCAACCAGCGTCGCCGTGATCTGGTGCGTGCCGGCATCGAGGTTCGAGATCGTGAACGTCGCTGTGCCGTTGGCGAGTGTAACGGTGCCGAGCAGCGTGGTTCCCTCGAAGAACTGCATCGGCCCCGCGGGCGCCGCGACCCCGGTGGGCGGATCCGGCGTCACCTTCGCGGTCAGCGTCAACGGTGCGCCGTATGCTACCGCCGCCGCGCTGGAACTGAGCGCCACCGCGGGCGTCAGCCGGTCTACGGGTTGCCCATAAGTCGCATAGGCGGCGCAGTAATTGAAATCGCCGCTGTAGATTGCGTTGATTTCTCGCGCTCCGGCGGAATAGAAGGTCTCAACGGTTGAGGCCTGGCCCACCACAACCGGAAACGTGCCAAGACTCTTAGAGCCGTCAAAGAGTTGAATGGTGCCGGTGGGATCCGGCGTACTCGCTACGGGTGCCGCGAACGCAGTGAAGTGGACCGCCTGTCCCGGCAGGGAAGGCGCGGGGCTGCTTTGAATCACCAGGCTTACCTGCCGTTCGAGCGGGCAATCGTTCCCTTGAGCGGCCGCGGCAAACGGAATCGTGACAAACAACAACCAGCGAGACCACATGATGATTGACGGTACTGAAAATCCCGGCAGGACGCAATCCGGTTAACAGCCAATACCTAACCAACGACAAGATGACGGGAGCCATCGGGTTGTCCCACGATAAGGTTGGGAGATTGTGTGTTTCAAGCCGCCGCTTTGTACCTCTCCAATGGGACCGCGGCCGCGGCCGCGCTGATCCCTCTCGGTTTCTTAATTGTCGGGGCGCTTTGGGGCGTCCTCCTCTATAACAATCTGGTGCTTTCTCGGAACCGCACGCGCGAGGCGTGGAGCGGAATCGACGTTCAGCTCAAACGCCGCGCGAGCCTGATCCCCAACCTCGTCGAGAGCGTGCGCGGATACACCAAGCACGAACATGCCGTATTTGCGGAGGTGGCGCAGGCGCGCGGTGCGCTCGCCAAGGCGCCTGGTCCTGTCGAAGCCGCTGCCGCAGACCAGTTGCTCACAGGCGCTTTGGGCCGCCTGATGGCAGTTGCTGAGAACTACCCGCAGCTTCAGGCGGCGGCCAACTTCCAGCAGTTGCAGAGCGAACTCACGGACACGGAAGAGAAGATCGCCTACGCGCGCCAGTTCTACAACCAGAACGCGCTCGACTACAACACCCGCATCCAGTCCTTCCCGGGAAATCAGTTCGCGAACTGGTTCCAATTCCAGCCGTTCGACTATTTCCATACCGAAGAGAAAGCCAAAGAAGACGTCAAAGTGAGCTTCATGGAGGCTTAGAAAAACAAGCATGACAGCGGGCATGGGCGGTGGCCAGCCGGTCCTGGTCTACCACCGTATCGCGCACAACCGTCGCCGCACGGCCGTACTGGTCGTCATGACGGTCGCCGCGCTGGCGCCATTTGTGCTGGGGATCAGCTTCCTGCTGTCGGCCGTGGTCGCAAGGCAGGTTCGTGCGGAATCGCGAAACACTCGCGCCGCCATACGCAGCGACCAGAACCTGCTGCGCCATCTGGAAGAATCGGACCAGCGCTCGGAATGGAGCCAGTATATCGAGGGCGACGTGGAACGGCGTAAGGCGGAGCTGGCCAAATCGGAAGCTGCCGATTGGGAGCTGACCCGCAACCTGATTCCCGTGTTCGCCGGGGCATTGATTGCCACTCTCGGCATCCTCTTCTGGGGAATCGCTTCTTCCCCCACTTCCCGCCTTCTCGACCAGGTTGGCGCTCAGCCGGCCGGCGACAAGGAGCAGGAAGTCAGGCGGCTCCTGGAAAACCTGGCGATCGGCGCCGGGCTGCCCGCTCCGAAGCTGTACATCATCGAGACCAGCGTGCCCAATGCGTTCGCGGCGGGCATGGATCCGCGGCACGCGGTGGTCGCGGTCACGCGCGGCGCACTGAACCTGCTGAGCGACAAGCGCGAACTGGAAGGCGTGCTGGCTCACGAGCTTTCGCACATCGGCAATCACGACATCCGCCTCAATACGGTGGTCGCCTCCATCGCCCTCTTTCTTCGCCTTCCCTATCTCATGTTCCGGCGCGAGCTGCGATCCAGCGGATGGCGGTATGGCGGACGCCGCGGCGGACTCGGCTTGTGGGAGCTCGCTCTTTCGCCGATCGGCATTTACATCCTGTTTGTGGCGCCTGTGATGGCGGCTCTGTTGCGCGCCGCGATCTCGCGCCAGCGCGAATTCCTCGCCGATGCGGACGCAGCCCTCCTCACCCGCTACCCCGAAGGGCTTTGCCGCGCATTGGCAAAAATCGGCGGTGCCGGCTCGTCCGTCGCTGGCTCGAACCCGGCATTTTCGCACTTCTACTTCGCGGACCCCGCCGCCGGCATGAGCTGGTTCGCCGGGAAACTGCTTGCCACTCATCCGTCGATCACCGACCGCATCCAACGCCTGGTAGAGTTTCAGGGGCCGGAAGCCCTGGCCGGATTGGAAGAGGCCGTCAAACAGGGCAAAAAGTACACTCAACAGCGCGCCGCGGTCACCCTCGACGACGGGCTCAACCTGGGCCCCAGCGACGAACTCGCTGCCCTCAACCAGGGCAATCTCATGGGGCGCGTGTACCGCATCCTCTCCGAGTTGCCGGTTCCGGTGTACGACCAGCCGAATACCACTTCAGCGGTCCTCGCACGTGTCAAGCCGGGGTCGCTGCTGGTTGTATTCGATGATCCGGGAAAGATGCGCCAGGTGAACACCCCCGACCAGACTTTCGGGTATCTGGAACGTGCGGTCAAACTTGCTCCCGTGAACAATGTAATTCCGGCCGAAGTCTACGATGCGAAGTTGCGTGCCGCGGCGGAAGGTGCGCTGCCTCCCCTCTCGGCGATGATCAACCCGGCCGAACCTGCCTTGGCCGGCGGACTGTCCCGCACACAGATTTACGTGGCTATCGGCTTCGGCGGAGTGGTCTTTGCAGGGGTGATGATGGTCTTGCTGGTTCTGGACAAATAGTCCCACTGATTGCGTATCCTCACACTGGCAGACCGCTTGCTTTCCCCCCAGTGGATCGATGATCCGAAGGAGGAAATAAATGCGAGGGTTGCTCACGATTCTGTTGGTGTCATCTTTTGGATACGCGGCGGAGACGGATCAAGCCCGGAGGGTCGATAAAGCCACAGAAGTCTTTGGTGAGGTGACGAGAATGCCGGACAAAGGCATCCCTCACGACCTCATGGAGAAGGCACAGTGCATCGTAATCGTGCCCGACCTGAAGAAAGCCGCGTTCGTTGTGGGCGCAAAATATGGCAAGGGAATTCTGTCGTGCCGCATGGATAACGGCCGCTGGTCGGCGCCCGGCAGTATCCGCATCGAGGGCGGCAGCGTTGGCTTCCAGATCGGTGCTTCCGATGCCGACGTGGTTCTGCTGGTGATGAGCAAGCGCGGAGCCGACAAGCTGTTGGGTGACCAGTTCACGTTGGGCGGCGAGGGCGAGGTTGCGGCGGGTCCGGTCGGGCGCGATGCGACAGCCCAGACCGACGCGAGGATGTCGGCGGAGATTCTGTCCTGGTCGCGCACCCATGGGCTTTTCGCCGGCGTTTCGCTGCAGGGCGCAACCCTGCGTCAGGACACGAAGGACAACGAAGAACTCTACGGAAAACCCTTGCACAACCGCGAAATCGTCAGAGGCGGTGCGGTAAGACCCGGGCCTGAAGGTTCGAAACTGATCGCGGAACTCGATCGGTTCTCGGCGCGTCCGTGAACCGGAACTGAACCAACTGTTGCCTGGCGTCTGGCGGCGGTCCCCGAAAGAAGTAAACTTGAGACGTGGACTGCCGCCTTTCGGCCGTGCTGGCCCTGCTGCTCGTCTCCGGCAGCGCGCACGCGCTGGACCCGCGAAAAAGCCTCTCGCAGTATTCCCGCACGATGTGGACCCAGGACCGCGGGCTTCCGCAGGACACGGTCCGCGCCATCACTCAGACCACGGACGGATACCTTTGGCTCGGGACCGACGAAGGCCTGGCGCGTTTCGACGGCTACGAATTCGTAGTCTTCAACAAGGCCAACGGAGATCTGCCGGACAATTCCATCACTGCGCTGGCCGCGGCCGCCGACGGGGCGTTGTGGATTGGCACCCAAAACGGTCTGGTGGAGTACCGCGACCGGCATTTTCGCACCTATACCACCAGGCAGGGCTTGCCCGACGCGGCCATCACCAATCTCTATGCCGATCCTTCCGGGGGCGTGTGGGTCGTGGCGGGCATCTATCTCTGCCGCTACCAGGATGGCCGCTTCACCACGTACCGGCCGGAGAAAGATATTCCGGTCAGCTCGGCACGCGCCGTCTGCGTGGATAGCCACGGCAATCTCTGGGTCGCGGGCTTCAGCCGCGTGGTCAAACGGGCTGGTGACACGTTTGTCACCGTCCTGGGGCCGGACGCCCTGGCCGGCACCGTCATGTTGTCCATACTTGTGGATCGCCACGATCACGTCTGGATCGGCAGTAACTCCGGCGCCATCGAGATTTTCCCGGGCGGATCCGTCCGCAGGTTCGGAACGCAGGATGGCCTGCCGGATCGCGCAGTCCGTGCCTTGTGGGCCGACCGGGACGGCAACATCTGGGGCGGCACCAACAAGGGGATCGTCCGCCTGGAAGGGTCGCGCTTCGTGAGCACTCTCGCGGAGAGCGAAGACACGGGAGGCCCAATACGCTGTCTTTTCGAGGATCGCGAGGGCAACCTGTGGATCGGCACCAACGGCGGATTGATGCGCTGGCGGAACGATATCTTCACAGTCTACGGGAAGAATGAAGGCCTGCCCAGCGACGAGCCCAACGTGGTCTATCAGGATCATGCCGGGCGCATCTGGATCGGTTTCACCGACGCGGGCCTGATGCGGTTTTCCGGAGATGCCCGGCGTACCTACTCGATGGCTGACGGATTGCCCGACAACGACATCATCCAGATTCGCGAGGCGCGGAACGGCGACCTGATGCTCGCCACCCGCCGCGGACTGGCCCGTATGTCCGGTGGCCGCTTTCAGGTCTTTCACTATCCTGACCCGCTTTCACGCCAGGGGGTCTTCGATGCCATCGAGACTGCCGACGGCAGTCTGTGGCTGGCCGCACCGGTTGGACTTGGCGTTTTGTCGCCGGGCGGGTTTCACCTCGTGGTCCCCGGGGGGCCGCTGCTGGTGGATTTCGTGCTGACCCTGTGCGAGGCGCGCGACGGCAGCATCTGGGCCGGCACGTTCGGCAAGGGGCTGTGGCACGTCCGGGGAGAAGAGCGCAGGCAGTTCACCACCTCTGACGGGCTCTCGAGCGACCAGATCCGCTCCCTCTACCAGGACGCCGAGGGCACGCTCTGGATCGCCACCTTCGGTGGCGGTTTGAACGCGTACCGCGATGGCAAGTTCCGTTCTTTTCGCGAGCAGGATGGCCTGCTCAGCGACAATATCGGCAGAATCTCCGACGACGGTTCATCCCTCTGGCTGAGCACCACGCGCGGCATTTGCCGCGTCGCCAAAGAGCAGTTTGCGCAAATGAACGCGGGTCAACGCAAAAGGCTGGAGCCCGAAAACTTCGGTGTGGAAGATGGCTTGCGAAGCGCCCAATGCGCTCCCGGCTATCCCGGGCCGGGCGGAGGCATGCGCGCCAGTGACGGACGGCTTTACTTCGCGACCAGCCGCGGTGTCGCGGTTCTGGATCCGGAAGCGCGCAAGGCTCCTGCGGTCGCGCCGGTGGCTCATTTCGTGGAGATGACGGCAAACGGCGATTCGGTGGACCTGGCACGGCTGGTCAAGTTGGACCCCAGCCAGCAGCGTCTCCAGATCCGCTACACCGGAATTTATCTGAGCGCGCCTGACCGGGTGCGCTATTCCTACCGGCTGGAAGGACTTGATCCGGACTGGGTGGAAGCCGGCGCGCGCCGCGTCATCAATTACAACAACCTGCGGCACGGAAAGTATCGCTTCTTCGTGCGGGCCCAACTGGCCGGCGGTCCGGCCAGCGAGCAGTCGTACGCATTTGAGGTGCTGCCGCAATTCTGGGAGACGGCGTGGTTCCGTGTGCTGGCAGCCGCGGCTGTGGCATTCTGCGCGTGGGCCGTTTACCAGGTCCGGCTGCGCCAGATCCGCTCGCGCTTTGCAGCCGTGCTGGAAGAGCGCGCCCGCCTGGCTCGCGAAATCCACGACACGCTGGCGCAGGGTTTCGTCGGCATCTCCTCGCAACTCGATGCGGTTGCCCTGTCGATGCCGCCCGAATCGACGCCGGCGCGGACCTATCTCGATCTCGCGCGGCGCATGGCGCGTCACAGCCTCACCGAAGCGCGCCGCAGCGTGATGGACTTGCGCTCTTCGGCGCTGGAAGGGCAGGACTTGGCCGCGGCCATTCAGTCCGGCACCAAGATGTGGACCGCCGGCTCCGGCGTCGACGTCCAGGTGGATATCGACGGGCCGAATCGCGAGCTGCCCGAGGAGATGGAACAGCATCTTTTGCGCATCGCCCAGGAAGCCGTGACCAACGTTCTCAAGCACGCCGGCGCCAGCAGGATAGCGGTCAAACTGCACACAGAGGCGCGCAAGCTGTACCTGCGAATTGTCGACGACGGACGGGGATTCGATCAACACGACGCGTTTGCTTCGCGAGGAGGGCATTTCGGCCTGATCGGAATGCGCGAGAGGGCCGAACGCCTGGGCGGCGAACTACGGCTCTCCAGTCATCCTGGCGAAGGAACGGAATTGGAAGTGACGGTACCCTTGCCATGAGCAATGCCGAATCCACAAACGGAAAAATTCGAATCCTGGTCGCGGAAGACCATCTGGTGGCGCGTGTCGGCGTGAGCACCATTGTCAACATGCAGCCCGACATGGAGGTCATCGCCGAAGCCGCCAACGGACAGCAGGCGGTCGAGATGTTCCGGGCACACCGGCCCGACGTCGCCCTGCTGGATCTGCGCATGCCCGTGATGGGCGGTGTGGCCGCCGCGCAGGCAATCCGCGCCGAGTTTCCCGGCGCGCACCTGATCGCGCTCACCACCTATGGCGGCGACGAAGACATTCGCCGTGCGCTCGCCGCCGGCGTGCAGGCGTATCTTACCAAGGACGTCCTGCACGACGAACTGCTGAAAGCCATCCGCGCGGTGCATGCCGGCCAGACGTACTTGCCGGCGGCGGTAGCGGCATCGCTTGCCGCCCAGCTTCCGCGTCCCGACCTCAGCGCGCGCGAGGTGCAGGTATTGGAGCTGATCGTCCGCGGCTTGGCGAACAAGCAGATTGCCTACACGCTGAACATCGCCGAGCATACGGTCAAGAACCATGTAAAGAACATCTTGAGCAAGCTGGGTGTGCAGGACCGTACGCAAGCCGCGACGGCCGCCATCCAGCGCGGCATCATCCACCTTTAACCGGGGTCAGACGGAACGTTCCCCTTTTTCTTGAGAGCCTCGGCCCCCCAGAGGCACTCTTCTGGCATGGCACGATTTCTGCGCGTGGAGGCGCTCGGCATCCCTCACCACGTGACCCAGCGCGGCAACGCCCGCCGCCTGGTCTTCGAATCCGACGGCGACCGCATGGTCTATCTCTCAGTCCTGGTACAACATGCGAAGTATCGCGGCGTCGCGATCCTGGGTTACTGCCTGATGCCCAACCACGTCCATCTGATCCTCTCGCCCCTCCGTCCGAAGGCCATGCAGCAGGCACTCCGCGACACTCACGGCCGCTATGCCGCATACGTCAACGCCCGGCAGGCCTCGAGCGGCCACGTCTGGCAGGGCCGCTACTATTCCTGCCCCATGGACACCAGCCACCTGTGGAACGCCCTTCGATACGTCGAACTGAACCCCGTGCGCGCCGGTCTCGCGATCCGCCCGGAGGTCTACCGATGGTCGAGCGCCCGCACCCACCTGTGCGGCGATCGCGATGGCGTCACGGACGTCGCCGAGTGGGCAAATCATTGGACAATCGGGAGTTGGCGCAATTTTGTGGACGCCGATGCGCCCTCCGACGACGATGCCGTACGGCACAGCACGCATTGCGGGCGCCCGCTCGGATCCGAGGACTTCATCCGCAGCCTGGAATCCCACCTCGACAGAAAACTGTCGGCGCGCAAGGGCGGTCGCTCGCCAGGGCAGTCGGTCGCCACCCTGTCGGAATCTTCAACACTCGCGGAATTGGGGAACGTTCCGTCTGACCCCGATTTCCTAGCCCTTTCGGGCCAAACCGCCGCCCGCTGCGATTCGTTATCATGAGGAAACAGCTCCTTCCTGTGCTTGCGTCATGTGGATAGTCCGACTAGCCCTCCGCCGGCCCTACACGTTCGTTGTCGTTTCGGTGTTGATCGCCATCCTCGGTGTGACGGCCATCATCACCATGCCGGTCGATATCTTCCCCTATATCGATATCCCCGTCGTCAGCGTCGTCTGGTCCTATAACGGCCTGTCGCCCGAAGAGATGGAAAAGCGTATGGTCACCATCTTCGAGCGCTCCATGACCACCACCGTCAACGACATCGAGCACATCGAATCGCAGTCTTACTCCGGCGTCTCCGTAACCCGGGTCTACTTCCAGCCCACCGCCAAGGTCGAACTCGCTCTTGCGCAGGTCACCGCGATCTCGCAAACCCTTCTGCGCACCTTCCCGCCGGGGACAACCCCGCCCAGCGTCATCAAGTACGACGCCTCGAGTGTGCCGATCCTCCAGCTTGGTCTCCAAAGCGACACCATGAGCGAGCAGGAACTGTTCGACATGGGGCAGAACTTCATCCGCACCCAGCTCGCCACCATCCAGGGGGCCAGCGTTCCCCTGCCCTACGGCGGACGATTCCGGGCCGTGATGATCGACCTCAACCCCGACCAGCTCTACGCTAAGGGCCTCTCCGCCGCCGACGTCAGCAACATGCTGGGCAACCAGAATCTGATCTTCCCGGCCGGCACCGCCAAAATCGGCGAGAAAGACTACCAGATCAAGCTCAACTCCAGCCCGCGCATCCTGGCCGAGATGAACGACATGCCGCTGAAGGTGGTCAACGGCGCCACGGTCTACCTCAAGGACGTTGCCCAAGTCCGCGACGGATATAGCGTTCAGACCAGCATCGTGCGCGCCAATGGCCGCCGGGGCGCCCTGCTGACCGTCATGCGCAACGGTAAGGCGTCGACCCTCGCCGTCGTGAACAACGTCAAAAAGGCGCTCCCCAGAATCCTGGCCGGCTTACCCACGGCACTCCAGGTCCGGCGGCTCTTCGACCAGTCTCTCTTCGTCCGCGCGGCGATCAACGGCGTGGTGCGCGAAGCAGTTATCGCCGCAGTCCTCACCGGCATGATGATTCTGCTGTTCCTCGGAAGCTGGCGCAGCACCGTCATCGTCTGCATTTCGATTCCACTCTCCATCCTCACCTCCCTCATGATCCTGAGCCTGCTGGGCCAGACCACCAACGTCATGACGCTCGGCGGGCTCGCCCTTGCCGTCGGAATTCTCGTGGACGACGCCACGGTGGAAATCGAAAACACTCACCGGAATATGGCCATGCGCAAGCCCTTGGTGCGCGCCGTGCTCGATGGCGCTCAGCAAATCGCCGCCCCGGCCTTTGTCTCCACGCTCTCCATCTGCATCGTCTTCGTCCCCGTGCTGCTGCTCACCGGCGCCGCCAAATACCTGTTTACGCCGCTTGCCATGGCCGTGGTGTTCGCCATGATGGCTTCGTACTTCCTCTCGCGCACCCTGATCCCGACCATGGTGCACTACATGCTGCGCCCGGAGGTCAAGCTGTACGTGCGCGGCGAGCACGAAGAGGGCGGCACGGGCTTCATCTGGTACGTGCACCATCTCTTCAATCGCCGCTTCGAGCTGATGCGCGCCTCTTACGGCTCGCTGCTCCATTGGTGTCTCGATCATCGGGCTCCCGTGCTCATTGCCTTCGCCCTGTTTGTCGGCGGATCGCTCTGCCTCGCGCCCATGATCGGCCGCGATTTCTTCCCTACGGTCGATTCCGGCGCCATGCGGCTGCACGCGCGGGCCCCGTCCGGGACGCGCATCGAGAAAACCGAAATGCTGTTCGCGGAGATCGAAGATGAAATCCGCCAGGTCGTGCCTCCCCGCGAGATCGACAATATCATCGATAACATTGGCATTCCGAACGGGGGCTTCAACCTCGCGTTCGGCGACAGCCCAACCCTCGGCGTCGGTGACGGCGATATCCTGATCTCCCTCAAAGAAGGCGAGCACGGCGCCACCGCGGATTACATCGACCGCCTCCGCAAGCGCCTGAAGCAGCGCTTCCCCGATGTCGTGTTCTTTTTCGAGGCCGCCAACATCACCAACCAGATTTTGAATTTCGGACTGCCCGCCCCCATCGACGTCCAGGTATTGGGCCGCGACCCGAGGAACTACGACATCGCCCGCCAGATCGCCGCCCAGGTGGAAACCATCCCCGGCGCCGCCGACGTGCATATCCACCAGGTGGTCGATTACCCCGAAATCGATGTCGACGTCAACCGCAGCAAAGCCGGCCAGGTCGGTCTCACCCAGCGCGATGTCAGCACCAGCCTGCTGATCTCCCTCAGCTCCAGCGGCCAGATCGCGCCCACCCAGTGGCTCGACTACCGCAGCGGCGTCAGCTACAACGTCGCAGTGCAGACACCCCAATACCGCATCGACTCTCTGGCCGCCCTGATGCGCACGCCTGTCGGGGCTCCCGCCAATTCGGTCGCGTCCAACACAGCCACCTCCGTGGCCGGTACGGCGAACGCAGGCAATGCCAGCATTGGCGCCAGTCCCAGCCAGAGTTCGATCGCATACGGCAACCCGGGCGCGGTCGCCGCCGGACCGCAGTTACTCTACAACCTGGCGGGGGTCCGCCGCGGGGTCGCGCCCGAAATCGTCAACCACTACAACGTGCAGCCCGTTTACGACGTCTACGCCAACATCGACCGCCGCGACCTGGGCAGTGTCGGCGCCGGTGTCGAAAAGATCGTGGAGCGCATGACTCCCAAACTGCCCCGCGGCACCACCATCGACGTTCGCGGCCAGATCAAGACCATGGCCGATTCCTTCTACCGCCTCGGGCTCGGAATGGCATTCGCGGTTGTCCTCGTCTACCTGCTGATGGCGGTCAATTTCCAATCCTGGCTGGACCCGTTCATCATCCTGATGGCCCTGCCGGGCGCCATGGCGGGCATCGTCTGGATGCTGTTCGTCACCCAGACCACCTTCAGCGTTCCGAGCCTGATGGGTTCCATCATGTGCATCGGCGTGGCCACCGCCAACAGCATCCTGCTGGTCGTGTTCGCCAACGACCAGCGCGTCGAGGGCCTGGACGCGCGCAGCGCCGCACTTTCCGCCGGCCACACCCGCATCCGCCCCGTCATCATGACCGCCAGCGCCATGATCATCGGCATGCTTCCCATGGCTCTCGGCTTCGGCGAGGGCGGCGAACAAAACGCGCCCTTGGGACGCGCCGTCATCGGCGGCCTTCTGTTGGCCACCGTTACTACCCTGTTTGTGGTTCCATTGGTGTATAGCCTCTTGCGCAAGCAGCCGCCGGTCGACTACGAACGCAAGATCGTAGAAGAGGAGCATGAATTTCTCCGCGACGACATGATGATACGTGAGGACCTTTCATGAATGAGACCAACACCGCCGAAGAGCGGTTGCGGGCGGAGGTGGAAGACCTGAGGCGCCAGCTCGAGGAGCAGAAAAAGCTCCATGAGTCGGGCGGCCACCCGCGCAAGGGACCTTCGGCGGCGAGCCTCGTATTAATCGCGGTCGTGATCATCGCATTGATCGTAGTCGGATTCTTCGCGGGTTACCTGCCTCGCCAGCGGCGCGAGCAGGTTCTCGCCGCTGAGACCCGTGACACGGTCCACAGCCTGCCCGCGGTCAACTTTAGCCGCGTAGAGCGCTCCGCGACCAAAACGGAGCTGGTGCTGCCGGGCAACGTCCAGGCCGTCACCGAGGCCCCCATCCTGGCCCGCGCCACCGGGTACATCCGGAAGCGCTACGTCGATATCGGCGACCGTGTACGCGACGGCCAGGTCGTGGCCGAGATCGAAGCCCCCGAGCTCGACCAGATGATCCTCCAGGCCAACGCTACTCTGGAGCAGACCCGGAGCGCCGTTCAGCAGGCCGAAGCCGCCGTGCAGCAGGGACGCGCCAATGAAAACCTGGCCCGCGTCACCGCGCAGCGCTGGGACAACCTGCAAAAGCGCGGCGTCGTCTCCAAGCAGGAAAACGATACCTACCAGGCCCAGTGGGCCGCGCAGCAGGCCAACGTGCAGGCTCTCGAAAAGGCGCTCGCCGCCGCGCACAGCAACGTGGCCGCCGCCGAAGCCAATTTCGCCCGCCTCAACCAGCTCAAGACCTACCAGGCGGTGCGTGCCCCGTTCGACGGCATCATCACCGTGCGCAACATCGATACCGGCGTGCTCGTGAATGAAGGCAACACCCTGCTGTTCCGCATCGCGCAGACCGGAACCCTCCGTGTGTACGTGAACCTGCCGCAATCCGAAGCCGACAGCGTGCGCGTGGGCCAGCAGGCCACCCTGGCCGTGGCCGAGCTGCCCGGACGCAAGTTCGCCGGTACCGTGACCCGCACCTCCAACGCTCTCGATCCCGCATCGCGCACGCTTCTCACCGAAGTCCAGGTGCCCAATCCCGCCGCTCAGCTTCTGCCCGGCATGTACGCCGATGTGGATCTCTCGGTGCCGCGCCAGAATCCGCCGCTGCTCATCCCCGGCGATACCCTGGTGGTTCGCAGCGACGGCCCCCAGGTGGCCGTAATCGGGCCCGAGGACACCGTCCACTTTACGCGCATCAAACTGGGCCGCGATTACGGCGATCGCCTGGAGGTACTCTCCGGCCTGGACGAGGGCCAGCGCCTGGTGGCCAACCCGAGCGACGAAGTGCGCGAGGGCGTCAAGGTGAAACCGGTGGCGGTTGAAAAGGCTCCGGGGAAAAAACAATAGCGCGCTTTCCAGGGAGGAATGGGGTCCAGATGTTTCGAAAGCTTGTGAGCGCCGCACTGGCGCTGTCTCTAGCCGCCGGCCTTGCGTTTGCCCAGACCGGCCTTCCGCGTATGACGCCGCCGGTGAATTACGACAATTCCCCCCGCGTGCGCGAGCTGATCCGCGCCGGCAACCTCTATCTGTCGCTGCAGGATGCCCTCGCGCTCGCCATCGAGAACAACCTCGATATCGAATTGCAGCGCTACGCACTCCCCATCGCCGACATGGAATTGCTGCGCACCAAGGGCGGCGGGACCGTGCGCGGGCTCAACTTTACGCTCGCCGAGGCCCCCACCGGCACCGGCGGACCGCTCAGCCCCGTCAACACGAACGCCGCCGCCGCGGGCCGCGCGACCTCGGGCAGCTCTATCACCACCAACGCGCTCGAATTGACTGTCCTCGGCGAGCCCCTGGTAAACGAGTCGATTCAAGGCACCATTCCCCAGACCAACGGCGCCGCCATCCCGAGCTTCGATCCCTCCCTCTTCGGACAATTGAACTGGATCCACTCGACTGCCCCGCAGAGCGCCACCTCAACCACAGGACTCTCCACGCTGGTCGCCAACTCCACAACGTACAATGCCGGCATCCAACAGGGCTTTTCCACCGGCGCGACGGCCTCTCTAAACTTCCTGAACAACAGCCAGTCCGTCAATTCGCTGAGGACCAGCTACAACCCATACACCAATTCCGCTCTCGGCCTGACCATTACCCAGCCGCTCCTGCGCGGCTCCGGCATGAGCGTCAATCGCCGCTTCATTCGAATCGCCCTCAACGAGCAGAAGATGACCAGCCTGCTCTTCCACCAGCAGCTCATCCTGACGGTCTATGGCGTGATCCGCCTCTACACCGACATGGTGGCGCTCACCGAAGACGAGAAGGTCAAAGCCGAAACCGTGACGCTTGCCGAGAAGCTGCGTTCCGACGTCCGCGCCCAGGTGGACGAAGGCACGCTCGCGCCCGTCGAACTGACCCGCGCCAACGCCCAGGTCTCCTCCACCCGGCAGGACCTGATCAACGCACGCGGCCTGCGCGAGGAGCAGGAGGCCATCCTCAAGAACGTGCTCACGCGCCGCGGCAACGAAGACCCCGAGGTGATGTCCGCGCACCTCATCCCCACCGACACTCTGACCATCCCGGCCACCGACGAAATCCGCCCCATGCAGGATCTGATCGCCGAAGCGCTCTCCCGCCGTCCCGATCTCGGGCAGGCACGGCTCCAGGTCGTCAACTCCCAGATCGGCCTCGAAGGCGCCCGCAGCGCCACCCGGCCGCAGCTCGATCTCATAGGCATCATGCAGAATAGCGCCCTCGCCGGGGACGCCTTTCCGTTTGCTCCTTCGCCGTCCCCGGATCCCAATATGCTCGGCGGCTACGGCACCGCGTTGAGCCAGATCTTCACCCGCAAATATCCCACCTACGGTGTCGGCGTTCAGATGACGCTGCCCATCCACAACCGCGTGGCTGAAGCCGATCTCGCGCGCGACGAGCTGCAGGTGAAGCAGAACGAAATCCGCCTTCGCCAGTTGCAGAACCAAGCCCGCCTCGAAGTCGAAGATGCGCTGATCGCCATGCGCCGCGCACGGGCCAGCTACGACGCAGCCGTCGAGGCGCGCGCCTTGCAGCAGGAGTCGCTCGACGCCGAGCAGGCCAAGTTCGAGGTCGGCGCTTCCACCAGCTTCTTCGTCATCCAGTATGAAAACCTGCTGGCCCAGGCCCGCTCCACGGAGGTGGCCGCGCGCAGCTCTTACGTCAAAGCCAAAGCCGCGCTGCAGCGCGCCATGGGAAACATCCTGGAGGAGAACCACATCGCGCTCGAATCGGCGATGAAGGGTCGCGCCACTCCCTGAGCCGGCGGCGCCCAAAGCGCTTTTATTTGCGGGATTCCACTTCCTTCAGCCCCGACGCGTCCAACGCGTATACGCGGTCGTAGCCGGCCTGCGCCTCGCGACTGGCAAGCTGCGGCCACGGTTTCACCCGATCCACCCGGATCGTCTTGTCCTGGTAATACAACCGGAACACGAACGTGAGCAGCCACTCGTCCACCGGATACGGGTCGGAAAGAAACAGGACACGGGCGCCCCGCGGCAGCGGAGCGCTCCGCCTCTGCAAAGGCTCCAGAATCTGGCGAACCTCCGCGTGCGTCTCGGGGACCCACTGTTTGCCCAGCGGCTTCTCCCGCCGGTGCAATGCAAACAGCAGGATTGCCGCCGCCGCGAACAGCACCAGTTGCCCCGGCTGCACGCCCAGCCGCTCCGCCCATCCGGGGGCTGAGTCGCGCAGCCCAACCAAGGCGGCCGCGGCGTACAAGTACCAGCCCGCCAACGACAGGTACATCTCGAAGAAGCCGCGCGGCTCGATAAAGATGAACGGCAGCGGCGCAGTCACGATCACGCACCACCCATACAGCAGCTCACGGCGCTTCGTCCAGGCCGCCACGGCCAGCATCCCACCCAACAACGCAACCACCTTGAAGCTGTTGAACGTCACTGTGCCATAAAACAGGTCCGGCAGGTAATGCTTCCACCCCGCCAGGAAGGCGTGCAGGGAGATGTGCGGGAGGAAGTTCGGGTTCCGCGTCATGGCGTGCGAGCTCGACGTGCGGTACAGAATGAAGGCCGCCGTGACCGGCACGCTCACGTACAGGAAACGTGCGCGGCGCATGAGCCCGGCCCGCGAATAATAAATCAGTTCGTAAAGCAGCACCAGCGGAGGCGCCACCACCGCCAGCTCCTTCGTGGCCAGGGCGCAACAATAGAGCCCTGTCAGGATCGCCGTCTGGCGCCAGCTTGGGTACCCGGAGCCGTCGCGAATCCGGAAGTAGTACACCAGCGTTGCCAGGATCAGGAAATAGCTCAGCACGTCGTAAAGCGTGCCCGTACTGTAATACAGGTCCGCCAGGTGCGCGTGATACGCGCCCAGCAGGCAAGCCAGCGCCGCCGTCTCCCGCTTATGGGTCAGTCGCAGGCAGAACAGATACAACAGCCAGAGGTTGGCCAGGACCAGGCACATGCAGACCACGCGGAACGGCAGCGGATTCAAACCGAACGCCGCAAACAGCGCGCGATAAACCAGCCCGCCCAGCGGGCGATGCCCCTGCAACAGTTCCACCGGCGACGCCGACCACGCGCCGTACAGGTTCATCATGTCGTCCGGCGTGAAGTAGGCGCGCCATCCGTCCGCCGCGAATGCGGCCATCGCACAGACGGTAAGGATGGCTCCTACCGCGGCGCCGCTCACCCGGCGAGTCGCGGCCACGCTGCGTATCACCACGTTCGTTGTCCCCGGCGCCCGTCAGTGTACCATCGTAACGATGCGTCTCGCACTTGTATTTCTCGCCACCAGCCTCTTCGCTCAAAACTACTCTCCCGCCCTCTACTCCGGACTCCGATGGCGCGACATCGGTCCGTTCCGCGGCGGCCGCACCGTCGGCGCCGATGGCATCGCCAGTCAGCCCAACGTCTTCTTCATCGGCGTGAATAACGGCGGTGTCTGGAAGACCGACGACTACGGCCGTACCTGGCAGCCGCTCTTCGACGACCAGCCCACCGGCTCTATCGGAGCCATCGCGGTCGCGCCTTCCAATCCCAACATCCTCTATGTAGGTAGCGGAGAAGGCCTGCAGCGCCCCGACCTTTCCGTCGGCGACGGCATGTACAAATCCACCGACGGCGGCAAGACCTGGCGTCACCTCGGCCTCCGCGACGGCCAGCAGATCCCCGCCATCATTGTCGACCCGGGCAATCCGAACCGTCTCTTCGTTGCCGTGCTCGGACATCCTTACGGCCCCAACGCCGAGCGCGGCGTCTTCCGCTCGCTCGATGGCGGACAGACCTTCCAGAAGGTGCTGTATAGGGACGATCGCACCGGCGCCATCGATCTCGCCTTCGACCCGCGAAATCCGCAGACCGTCTATGCAGTCCTCTGGCAGGCGCAGCAAGGCCCCTGGGAGAACGGGGCGTTCTCGGGCCCCAACAGCGGCATCTACAAGTCCACCGACGGCGGCGCCACCTGGAACCCAATCACCGGCGGCCTGCCCGCTTTCGAGCAAGGCGGGCTCGGCCGAATTGGCATCGCCATCGCCCCCAGCGATCCCTCGCGCATGTACGCGCTGGTCGAGGCGCGCGGCGAATTCGGCGGCCTCTACCGCTCCGACGACGCCGGCGACACCTGGAAACGCGTCAACGGCGAGCAGCGCATTTACGGCCGCGGCAACGATTTCGCCTGTGTGCGCGTCGACCCCAAGAACAAAGAGGTCGCCTATGTCGCCAACACCACAACTTACCGCTCCAGCGATGGCGGCGCCACTTTCTTCGCCATCAAGGGCGCGCCCGGCGGCGACGACTACCACACCATCTGGATCAACCCCCTCAATCCCAACATCATTCTGCTGGCCAGCGACCAGGGCGCCACCATCACCGTCAATCACGGCGCCACCTGGAGCAGTTGGTACAACCAGCCCACCGCGCAGTTCTATCACGTCATCAC
>DATJYJ010000360.1:0-3577 GCA_035578025.1 Verrucomicrobiia bacterium | reverse complement strand
GAGCACCATGCGCGCCCGCGTGGACGGAACCACCGACCGGCCGCGGTTCTACGCGACATTGCTCGCCGTATTCGCCGGTGTCGGGGTCGTGCTCGCCGCCATCGGCCTGTTCGGCGTCATGAGTTTCCTGGTGGCGCAGCGGCGGCGCGAGATCGGTGTGCGGATGGCGCTGGGAGCGACTCCGCGCGAGGTCGTTGGGCACGTGCTCGAGTTTGCGGCGCGCTGGACCGGATCGGGGCTGGCGGCGGGCACCGTCGGGGCGCTGGCAGCCACGCGGTGGCTGCGAACCCTGCTTTTTCAGGTGGAACCCGGCGACGCACCCGTATTTGCGGGCGCCGTCATCGTGCTGGCGGTGGTGGTTCTGGCGGCAGCGGCCGCTCCGGCCTGGCGCGCGTCGATCATCGATCCGGCAGAGACGCTGCGCGAAGAATGAAGCTACCGGTGCGTCTCGAGCAGGTTGACTTTGCCGGTTTCCAGAGCGTAATCCGCGGCGATTACTTTCAGTCCTCTTTTCTCCAAAGCTTCCTTTAGAACCGGCTCCGATTCGCGGATCTGCGCCGCCACCCGGCGGACGTTGGCCACGACGCAGTTGTGAATCCTGTCTCCGGGATCGCTTCGCGTCGCATCGACCGAGGGCTGAATCGCCGCTACCAGCGCCTTCAGGTGGCCGGGAGCATCTCCGCCCTCTACGGCAGCCGAGACGGCGCCGCATTTCTCGTGCCCGAGCACCATGATCAGCTTCGTCCCCAGGTGCTCCACCGCATATTCGATGCTGCCGAAAATGTCATCGTCCACGACGTTGCCCGCAACGCGGATCACGAAGAGATCGCCCAGGCCTTGATCGAACAGAAGCTCCGGCGAGACGCGCGAATCCGCGCAGCCGAGAATCACCGCGAACGGATGCTGCCCCGACTCGAGCTCCTTCCGGCGCGCCATGGACTCGTCCGGGTGCTGTTCCCCGTGACGCACGTAGCGCTGATTGCCGGCCATCAGTTTGGCGAGGGCCTGATCGGCGGGCAGGCCCGGCGCAGGCTCTTGTGCCCAGGCGCAAACGGCAGCCGCAAACAGCGGCATGCAGGAATGCAGGATCTTCATATTCGCAGTATAGGCGGATGCGGCCATTTGACCTCGCCCCCTATCCCGCCGGTGAAATTCTGTAGAATATTCAACCATCATGCGTTCATTCCGCATTTGGTGTCTTTCCCTCTTTTTCCTCGGTCTCGCCGCAGCCCAGGAAATCACCTCGCCTGAGAAATTCTTCGGATTCCAGCTCGGCGCCGACAGGAAAATGGCCCGCTGGGACAAGATCGTCGAGTACTTCGGCGTTCTCGAAAAACAAAGCGGCGGCCGCATGAAAGTGGTCAACATGGGCCCGACCTCTGAGGGCAACCCGTTCCTCGAGGTCTTCATCACCGGTCCCGCCAACATGGCCAGGCTCGACCGCTACCGCGAGGTCAACGCCCGCATCAGCGATCCGCGCGGGCTCACCGAAGCGCAGGCCCGTGCGCTGGTCGATGAAGGCAAGGCCGTCATCGTGCAATCGATGAGCATGCACGCCACCGAGATCGGCGGCACCCAGATGGCTCCCGAGCTGGCCTACGACCTGCTCGCGCGCAAGGACGAAGAGACTCGCCGCATCCTGGACAACGTCATCTTCATCGAAGTGCCCTGCTTCAATCCCGACGGGCAGATCATGGTCACAGACTGGTACAACAAGCAGCTCGGCACGCCCTACGAAGGCACCAATCCGCCCTGGCTCTATCAGAAGTACGCCGGCCACGACAACAATCGCGATGCCTTCATGACCAATATCCCGGACTCGCAGTACATGGCCCGCATCCTGTTCACCGAGTGGAAGCCCGAGGCCTACGTGGATCACCACCATATGGGCGGCAACGGCGCGCGCATCTTTTTGCCGCCCTATGCCGAGCCCATCCGGCCCGGTGCCGACCCCATCCTCTGGCGCGAGCTGAGCTGGTACGGCGCGCACATGGCATATAAAGAGGAAGAGGCCGGGCTCTCCGGCGCCATCAACGAAGCCATCTATTCCGGATGGGGGCACTTCGGATTCCACTGGATCACGCCGTTCCACAACATCGCGGGCATGCTGACGGAATCGGCCAGCGCCCGGCTCGCCTCGCCGCTCTTCCTGCATCCCGACCAGTTGCGCGGCAACACGCGCAATCTGCCGGTGTACGAGGCCGAGACCATCTTCCCCAACCCGTGGCCGGGTGGATGGTGGCACCTGCGCGACATCGTGGAGCGGCAGAAAGTATCGGCTTGGGCCACGCTCGATCTCGCCGCGCGCAATCGCGAAACCGTGCTCTGGAATGCGTACCTGAAAGGCAAACGCCAGACCGAGCGCGGCGCGGCCGGCAAGCCCGCGGCATACCTCATCTCCACGCTGCAGCACGATCCGCTCACCGCGATGAAGATGGTGAACAAGCTGCTCGGTCAGGGCATCGAGGTGCAGCGGGCTCTGAAGCCGTTCGCCACGGCGTCCGGCATGAGCTACCCGCAGGGATCGTTCGTCGTCTCCATGGCGCAGCCGAAGATGGGCCTGATCCGCTATCTGCTGGGGCGCACCTTCTATCCCGATAACGAATGGACCCGCGACCGCGACGGAGCCCCGATCCGCCCCTACGATATGGCCACCGACACCCTGTTCGAATACATGGGGGTGCGGGTCGACCCGCTCGACGAGATCGCGGAAATCCAGGGCGCGCCGCTGGAAAAAGTGGACGCTCCCCTTGCGCCGGCAGGCAAGGTCACGCGGGGACCGAACGGCTATTGGCTGGATGGTCGGCTGAACGACAGCTTCCGCGCCGTGAATCTGCTGTTCGACAAAGACATCGCGGTGCGGCGCGCCGACAAGGCGTCCGGAGAAATCCGTCCCGGCGATTTTCTGGTGCCCGCCGGCTCCGAGGCTGCGCTCGAGGCCATCGCGCGGCAGACCGGCGTGAATTTCACGCCGCTGCACGCCGCGGTCTCGTCCGGCATCCACGATACCCGGCGCCTGAGAATCTCCATGTACCAGCGCTACGGCGGCGGGAATATCGATGAAGGCTGGACCCGCCTGCTGCTGGAACAGTTCCATTTCCCGTACACGTCGATCTTCGATCCGGAGATCAAGAAGGGCGGACTCAACGACAGGTATGACGTGCTGATCCTGCCCAACGATTCCACTGCGACCATCACGGGCGAGGCGCCGGCCGCCGGCGCTGCCGGAGGCCGCGGCGGACGCGGAGGCGGTGGCTTTGGAGGCGGTGAAGGCGGACGCGGCAACACGCCGCCGGAATATCGCACGGGCCTCGGGACCGAAGGCGTCAACGCCCTCCGCGACTTCGTGCAAAAGGGTGGAACCCTGGTGGCGCTCAACGGCGCGACAGCATTCCCGATCGACCGCCTGGGCGTCGGGGTGCGCAACGTGCTCACCGGCAAGTCGACGCAGGAGTTCTGGTGTCCGGGGTCCACGCTGAAGGTGGAGGTCGATAACACCAATCCGATCGGGTACGGAATGCCGGCTCAGGCACTGGCCCTCCATTTAAACAGCCCGGCGTTCGAGGTGACGGCGCAG
>DATJYJ010000359.1:0-6595 GCA_035578025.1 Verrucomicrobiia bacterium | reverse complement strand
AAGATCGCCGCCACCAGGGCGTACGTGGCCGGATCGAGCGCGCTGATGCCGAAGAGCAGCGATTTCATCCAGCGGGTCATGCCGCCGGCCGCGCCCAGGCCGAGCACGGCTCCGATCGACGCCAGCAGGAGGCCCTGCCGCACGAACATCCGCTGAAGCCCGCCCGGAGGCGCGCCCAGCGCGATGCGGATTCCAATCTCGCGCGTGCGCTGCGAGACCGCATAGGCGATCACGCCGTAGATCCCGATGACGCCCAGCAGGAGCGCCATCACTCCGGCGATCGCCAGCAGCACCAGCGTGAACGACGTGCGCGCCAAGGACCGGTCGAAGACTTCCTGCAGCGTGCGCACGAGGTGAACCGGCAGGTTGGCGTCGACCGACCAGATGGCCTGGCGGGCATCCGCCAGAAGGCTTTCCGTGCCGGCGCGGTTGGTACGGATTACGAAGGTGCCGCTGCGGATCACGTGGACGTGGTCTCCCCAGAAGGTGTCCATCATGGCGGGCCAGTAGACAAACGCGGGGGCCTTCTGTTGCACGCCGTCGTCGTGGACGTCGCCCACCACGCCGACGATTTCGTGCCACGGGTCGGCGGCGCCTTCGCGAATCCGCTTGCCGATGGCGGCACGCGGATCTCCCCACATTTCGCGCGCCAGGTTCTCGGAGACCAGGGCGACGTGGCGTTTCTCGTACAGGTCGGTCCAGGTGAAGTCGCGGCCGGTGACCAGGGCCGTGCCGGTAGCTTTGAAGAATCCCGGCGAGATGAAGCGGAACCGGCGGATGGGAGGAATTTCGCCGACCGCGTAATTCTTGTCCTGCGCGTACACCAGGTCGTTCGGGTTGAAGTCCTCGAGCGGCGCGCAGTTGGCGAAGGCGGCGGAGGACACGCCCGGGATAGCGGCCAGCCTGTCGAGCATCTCGTTTTCCATGCGCATCACCCGCTCCGGGTCTTTGACGTGCGCATCCGGAATGGAGACGCGCAGCATCTGCACGTGCTCCGGATGGCTGAAGCCGGGACGGACCTCGCGCAGTGCCTGGAAGGTGCGAATCATGAGGCCGGAGCCGATCAGGAGCACCAAGGCCATCCCCACCTGCACGACCACCAGCACGTTGCGCGCGCGATGCCGCTCGCGGCCGTGGGTGAGCGTTCGTCCGCCGCCGCGCAAGCCGGTAGTCAGCCGCGGCCCGGCGTACTTCAATACCGGGATCAGGCCGAAGAGCAGGCCCGCCAGGAGCGAGACCGCCGCGGTGAATGCCAGGACGGTGGGATCGATGCCGATCTCATTGAGGCGCGGCAAGGTGGCCGGACCTTTCGCCACCAGCATCCGCAGAGCGCCGTACGCCAGGGCCAGTCCCAGCGCACCTCCGATGGCACCCAGGGTCAAGCTTTCGAGGAGCAGCTCGCGCGCGATTCTTCCCCAGCCGGCGCCGAGCGCGGCGCGGATGGCGAGCTCCTGCTGGCGGCTTTCGGCGCGCACGAGCAGGAGGTTGGCGACGTTGGCGCAGGCGATGAGCAGGACCATCCCGATGGTACCCATCAACACCCACAGCATGGCGCCGATATCTCCCACCAGTTCCTGCTTGAGCGGTTGAATCCTGGGAGCGAAATGCGCGTTTTCGAATAATGAGGGGCTGAATCCGGGCGGCGCGGGCCAGGCCTTCAGCCAGATCGGCAGCATGCGCGCCACGTCGGCATTCGCCTGTGGGAGCGAGACGCCGGGCTTCAGGCGCGCGAGGCCCTGGTAGCTGAAATTGCCCAGGAAAATCTTGTTGCGGTCGAAGCGCAGCGGCAGCACCAGCTCGGCTTTAGAGTCCATGAAGCGGAAATCGCGCGGCATCACTCCAATCACGGTGCGCGGCCGCGCGTCGACGATCAGGGTGCGGCCGATCGCGGAGGAATCTCCTGCGAAGCGACGCTGCCAGTAGCCGTAACTGAGGACGACCACGTCGGGGCTGCCCGGCGTGTCCTCGGCCCTGGAAAACCATCGTCCCGCGGCCGGCTGGATTGCGAGCGCCTGGAAGATCCCGTAGGTAAAGTAGAGCGCCTGGACCTGTTCGGGTTCGGCGAGGCCGGTCACCGATTCGCCGCCCCTCGACCACAGGCCGAAGTCCTGGAACGTACGATTTTCCGCGGCATACGTGAAGTACATCGTCGGCGAGCAGTTAATGTTGCCGGCGATGCCGGCGACTCCGGGAGCTAGGTGCCACACGCCCACCAGCTCCTGGGCGCGCGGATAGGGCAGAGGCTTGATCAGCACGCCGTTGACGACGCTGAAGATGGCGGTGTTGGCGCCGATGCCGAGCGCGAGGGTCGCAATTGCGACGCTGGTGAAGACAGGAGCCCGGGCCAGTCGGCGGAGGGCGTGCCGGAGGGGTGCCATGCAAGTTGATACGACCGAGCCCCCCCGCCGGTTCGCAAAGATTTAGCGCCAGACGAGCCAGTCGTCGGTGGTGGTGGGCTCCCACGTCACATCGTCAAGGTCGGGCAGGCTCTCGTGCTTCTGGTCTCGAATGTACGATTGGGCGACGGCGAGCGCGTGCTCCTTGGCCTTGGCTTCGCTGAACTGGTGGGTACCCTGAATGGTGGTGTTCGGGCCGTACACGAGCACCCTCCATTCGTTGAACTCCTGGACCACGAGAAGGGTCAGGTAGTGGTATTGACCCTTGAACCCGGACATGGTGCGAAACATGATCGGCTCCTTGCGGCGGCGATCCCAGGCTGCCGCGGAGGGCACAGCGGATGCCCCAAGATAAATATAGGATGCGCTGGTCCGGAATTCAATGCTGATAATAAGGGCATAATAGATCTAAACGCATGAGCCGGACGCTCGAGTTGGGCGGCACGCAGGTCGACAGCGCATCACGTGCCGAGGTGTGCCGCCGTTACGGCGTCAAGGAGCTGTCAATGTTCGGTTCCGCGGTGCGCGGTGAAATGCGTGCGGATAGCGACATCGACATGATGGTGGAATTCGAGCCCGGGGTACGGGTCGGCCTGGTCAAGTTCGAATTCCTCGCCAGCGAACTGGAAACACTCGCCGGCCGCAAGGTCGATCTGGTCACCAAGCGTGGACTGAAGCCTTGGGTGCGCTCCGAAGTTGTCAGAGATGCGCGGGTCATCTATGCGGCGTGAGCCGGCGTTGCTCAAGGACGTCACCGTTGCCTGCCGCAAGATAGAAGCGATCGTTGACGCGACTTCCGAAGATTCGTTTCTTAAGGACGATGTTTTGCAGGCGGCGGTACTGCATCATCTGACGGTAATCGGCGAGGCAATCAACCGCTTGTCGGCTGACCTGAAAGAGCGTCATCCGGAGGTGCCGTGGCGGCAAATCACCGCGGTGCGGCACAGGATCGTCCACGCATATTTCGACCTCGATTGGCAAATCCTCTGGGATACGGCCCCGGGGATGTTGCTGTACTACGGCGCCAGGTTGTCGATATCCTCAAGACGGAGTTCGGAATCCGAATCCGGATGAAGCGAACCTCGTGCATCCCCTACACCCGCGGCCTGTTCTCCCACTTCCCTCGCGTGAAATCGGGGAACTTCTGCGGCGCGCTGCCTTGGGCGATGCTGGCTTCGCTCAGCGGACCCGGCGCGCTCCACGCCGCGGCGTCGTAGACGTCGATCTCCGGCGGAAGGCCCTGCTTCACACACTCGATCAGACGGTAGGCCATCACGAAGTCCATGCCGCCGTGGCCGCCGAGCTCCTTGGCCATCTCGCCGATCTTTTTCCACAACGCCGGCTCGTATTGCGCCTTGTACGCGTCCAACGAGGTGAACTCCTCACGCGGGGCGCCATCGAAGTACACGCGCGGCGGATAGTCGCGGAAAATGCCCTTCGTGCCGGCGATCAGGTTGATCCGGTCGTACGGCTGCGGGCTGCTCACGTTGTGCTCGAGTTCGATCACCCGGCCCTTGACCGTGCGGATCAGGCTCACGTTGAAATCGCCTTCCTTGTACACTTCCTTCTGCCGCGGATCGTCGGCCGGCAGTTTGTCCTTGCGATACTGCTGCAATCCACCCGAAATCGAGCTCATCGATACCAGCGTGTCGAAGCGGTCGCCGCGGTTGATGTCCATGTAGTGCGCCACCGGCCCCAGCCCATGCGTCGGATACAGATTGCCATTGCGATTGAGATGCTCGAAGCGCCGCCACTGGCCCTCGCCGTTCGGAGAAAACAGGATGCTGCGCAGGTCGTGATTGTAGGCCGCGCCGCCGTGCGTGAGATCGCCGAACAGTCCGGCGCGCACCATGTTCAGCACCATCATCTCGTTGTACCCGTAGCAACAGTTTTCGAGCTGAATGCAGTGCCGCCGGGTGGCCTCGCTGGTGTTCACCAGTTCCCAGCATTCGTCGAGCGTGCGCGCGGCGGGAACCTCGACCGCGACGTGTTTGCCGGCTTTCATCGCCGCCACCGCCATCGGCGTGTGCCAGACCCATGGCGTCGCGATCACTACGAGGTCGAGATCGTCCTGCTTGACGAGCTGCTCGAAGGCGTGGTCGCCTTCGGTGTAAGTGGAGATCTTCTGCGATGCTTTGCCGGCCCGGTCCAGGCGTGCCTGAACGCGCTGCACCTTTTCTTTGACGATGTCGCACAGGGCCGTGATCGAGACGCCGGGCACCGACGAGAAGTTGTCCACCAGGCTGGTTCCGCGCCCCCCGGTGCCGATCACTCCCAGGCGGATGTTCTCCTTCCCCGTGAACGGCATCTCGGCGACGCTCTTGCCGGCAGTCTGCGCCTGCGCGGGCAGGCCGGACGCCTGTCCCACGAGGGCCATTCCGGCCAGCTTCAACAGATCGCGACGTGTATTTTCCATCCCGTGCCTCCTACTTCCAGAGTTTTCTCACCACGCGGATCACCGTGTATCCGCTTGCCGCGAACACGACCGCCAGGCCCGCGGCATAATCCGTCCTGCCGTAAAGAACGTTGCCCACCGTAAACAGCGCGCTCCAGATCATGATACAGCCGGAAATCCAGCCCACCAGCGCCAGCGGCATGTTGTCGCCTTCGGCCACCGCCACGCCGGCCTGGGCGCGAATCGGCCCCCATCCCGGACCGGCCGGATGCACCTTCTGATAGAACTTCACCAGCGCCGCCTTTTCGTTCTGCGGGCCCAGATAGGCCGTCGCCAGCCAGCAGACCGTCGTGACGCCGATGGTAATGATGAACTGCTGCGTAGTGGCGACTTCCATCCCGTTCTTCTTCAGGATCAGAAACGCCACGCTGATGCCGAACGAGCTGATCATGGCCACAATCTCGCACCATGCCGTGACGCGCCACCAGAACCAGCGGACGAGGTAGAGTAACCCCGTACCGGCGCCTACCTGCTGCAGCAGGTAGAAGCTGTCCCGGGCGTTTTCCAGCAGATATACGAAGCTGGACGACAGGAGGAACAGGAGCACCGTCGCGAACCGGCCCGCCACCACGTAGTGCCTCTCCGAACCGTTGGAGTTCACGAAACGCCGGTAGAAATCGTGCACCAGGTAGGACGCGCCCCAGTTGAGGTGGGTCAGGATCGTCGACGAGTTCGCCGCCACCAGGCCGCCCAGCATCAGCCCCATCCATCCCACGGGAAGGAAGCGAAGCATCGCTGGAAAAGCGATGTCGTGACCCACCAGGCTGGGGTCCAGGTGCGGGAACGCCTTCTGAATATCGCTCAACTGCGGATAGACGATCAGCGACGCCAGCCCCACCAGGATCCAGGGCCAGGGACGCAGCACGTAGTGCGCCACGTTGAAGAAGAGCGTGCCGCCGAGCGCGTCCTTCTCCGATTTGGACGCCAGCATGCGCTGCGCGATGTAGCTTCCGCCGCCCGGCTCTGCGCCCGGATACCAGACGCTCCACCAGAGCAGCGTGATCGGCATGATGAATACCGCCAGGGCGATGTCCCAGTTGTTGGTGAAGTCCGGCAGCATGCCGAGGTAGTTCAGCCCGCCCGGGCCGTGGAGGTGGGAGAGTTTGTCCACCAGCCCGCCGAGACCGCCGATCTGGGGCAGCTTGATCGCGAAATAGGCCGCCGCGATGACCGCGCTCATCTTGATGAAGAACTGCACCATGTCGATCACGAGCACGCCCCACAGCCCGGAGTGTGTGGCGAAGATCACGTTGAGCAGCCCCACGGCCAGCAGCGTCTGCCAGCGGTCCAGGCCGAACAGGATTGCCGCGATCTTGCAGGCGGCCAGGTTCACCGTCGCCATGATGATGCAGTTGAAGAACAGCCCCAGGTACACGGCACGAAAACCGCGCACCGCGCTGGCCGCCTTGCCCGAATAGCGCAGCTCATAGAACTCGAGGTCCGTCAGCACCCCGGACCGCCGCCACAAACGCGCGAAGAAGAAGACTGTAGCGACGCCGGTGAGGGTGAAGCTCCACCACTGCCAGTTGCCGGCCACGCCCTGGGTGCGCACGATATTGGCGACCAGGTTCGGCGTATCGCTGGAAAACGTGGTGGCCACCATGGAGATGCCGGCCAGCCACCATGGCACGCTGCGCCCCGAGGCGAAGAACTCCGCCGTGTTCTTGCCCGAGCGCTTTCCGAAGAACAGCGCCGGCACGAAGCAGATCGCGATGGAAACGAACGCGATGATCCAATCGACCGT
>DATJYJ010000358.1:0-3177 GCA_035578025.1 Verrucomicrobiia bacterium | reverse complement strand
CGGCGAGCTAGTTCGCCCGTGAGCGAAGTCAGTTCCTCATCGGCGGCCGCAAGCGACACGCCCGGTTTCAGCTTGCCGAACAGCACTTCGCTGGGTCGCGAAAAATCTTGTTCGAGCGGCAGAATTCCCGCCATCAGGAGCGGGCGGAGGGAAACCGGAAACCACACGTCGGTCCGGCGGCCCGATAAACCCCATTCGAAGGTGTATGGTGAGACACCGACAACCTGCACCGGCTGGTTGTTGAAGTGCACCGTGCGGCCGATTACGTTCGGGGCGGCGCCCCAGCGGGTGCTCCAGTAGTCATATTCCAAAACGGCTACAGGCGTCGCGCCCGGCTGGGAATCGTGCGCATCGAGCAGCCGGCCCCACGCGGGCACGATGCCGAGGCTGGCGAAGTAGTTCGCGGAAACCAGATTGGCGTGCACCGCAGGGTCGCCCTCCGCGACTACGTCGAAAGTGGTGTCTTCCGCCACCAGCCAGGCGAAGGACCGGTTTTGAGCCTGGTAGAACTCGACCGCGGCATGCGGAAAGCCAAGGCGCCGTCCCTCACGGGCGGTGCTGGTAATCTGCAGCAGCGAATCCGCGTCCCGGAAATGGAACCTGTGCAGGAGGGCGTCGAAGATCTGAAACTCCGCCAGGTTCACGCCCACGCCCAGCGCCAGCACGGCCATCGCGCCCAGCGTGAACCCCGGCGCGCGCGACAGCACCCGCGCCCCGTAGCACAGGTCCTGCCACAACTGTTCGAGCCATGGCCACGACCAGGCCTCTCTCACGTCCTCGGCAAGCCGCGCGGCGTTTCCGAACTTCGGGCGCCGTTCGGCCGGCATCATGTCGCGGTGGGCCGCCATCTCCTCGGCCAGTTCCCGCTCGAAGCGCCGCCGGTGCAACAGGAAATCGATCCGCCGAAAGAACTTTCGCATAATGGCCTCACGCCAGCCGTAGAATCGCCTGGATGGCCACGGTGGCCTGCTCGTACTCGCTGCGCTCGCGCTGGAGCTGCTTCCGGCCGGCGGGCGTCAGCCGGTAGAAGCGCACACGGCGCCCGGTTTCGGATTTGCCCCACTGCGCGGAAGCCCATCCTTCCATCAGGATGCGCTGCAAGGCCGGATACAGCGAGCCTTCCTCCGCCTCCAGAACCTCGCCGGACAACTGGCGGATGCGCTGGGCGATGGCATAGCCGTGGAGCGGTCCGCTTTCGAGCACGCGCAGCACCAGCATCGCCAGGGCGCCTTTAGGCATAGGAATCTCAGGCATAGGATTCCTATATATCGCTTTCGGACGGCTATGTCAAACGCGGATTTACAGGTGGTACAGCATCACGTACACCACCACACCCGTAATACTGACGTACAGCCAGATGGGCAGCGTCCAGCGCGCGATGCGGCGGTGCTTGTCGTAACGTGCCGACAGCCCGCGCCGGAGCGTAATGATCGCCAGCACCGGGACCGCCGCGGCCAGCACGGTGTGCGTCGCGAGGATGCTGAGGTAGACCGTGCGGATCGCGCCCGGGTGTTGGAAGCGAACCGAGCCGACCTGCGCGTGATAGATGAGGTAGCAGACCAGGAAGAGACAAGACGTGGTGAAGGCGGCTAGCATCACGCGGCGGTGCTGAGCGACCTGTTTCCGGCGAATCAGCGTAAACGCCCAGACCAGCAACACCGCTGAAATCGCGTTCAGCGTGGCGTTCACGGTGGGCAGGTATTGCGTCATGACTTTTCCGACTGGAGCTGCCGGATATCGTGGAGCAGGCGCTTGGGAAAGTCGTCGTCGGAGGAGAGGTAAAAGCCTCGCATCTGGCGGCGGCCATCGACGAGCACGAAGCGAGTCGAATGGCTGAGGTCGCCGTTGACGCCGTTCAGCTTGAACGCATTGAGGCCGAGATCGTTGAGGCGCGCCATATCGCCGGTAAGGAAGTACCAGCGCGAGTCGTCGGCTTTGAAGAACCTGGCATAGCGGGCCAGGACTTCGGGCGTGTCGCGCTTCGGGTCGACCGTGAAGCTGACCAGCTTGACCGCAGGTGTGGACTCGGTGGAGCTCTGAATGCCGCGCATCTGGTGGCTCATCATGGGGCAAGGGCCGTCACAGGTGGTGTAGATGAAGTCGGCCACCCAGATGTGGCCGTCGAGCGTGCGGCTGTCGAAGGGCTGGCCGGTAGAGGAGATGAGGTCGAACTGCGGAATCCGGCCGAGGATGGGCAGCGGTTGGATCCGCGTACAGGAAGCCAGGAGAACCGCGGCAATCAGAACGCGTTTCATGCGGCACTTCGGGTGGATTTTTGGGCGGCCATGGCGCCGGAGGCCAGCAGCAGGACGAGGCCGAAGACGGCGGTGACAGCCAGGCTTACGGCCATGCCGGGGGCGGCGTTGGGCAGGCGCAAGGTGTGATTGAGGAGCGCGATCGAATAGGTCAGCGGATTGACCCACATGATCGCCTTGACCCAGCCGTGCGCGGTGGCCATGGGGAAAAGCGAGCCGGAGACCATCCACATCGGGACCAGCAGCAGGTTCATGATGGCGTGGAACCCCGCGGTCGAATCCATCCGCCAGGCGATGACGAAGCCGAGGCCGGTGAGGGTGAAGCTGATCAGGAAAATCGCGGCGGCGACTGGAATGAGCTCGATGGGACTGATGGAGACTCCCGCGAGCGGAGCGAAACACAGGAAGATCAGGCCTTGGATCCAGGCCAGCGTGGCTGCGCCGAGAATCTTGCCGAGCACCATGCTGGTGCGCGGCGCGGGGCTGACCAACATGGAGAGCAGGAAGCCTTCGCGGCGGTCTTCGATGATGGAGATGGTGCTGAAAATGGCCGAGAACATGACGGTCAGCACCAGCGCGCCGGAGTAGAAGCGGGCGAGATCGTTGGAGCCATAGCCGATCAGGAGCCAGAAGACGAGCGGCGACGCGACCACCCCGAGTACGCGGCTCTTCTGGCGCCAGAAGCGGACCAACTCGCGTTGCCACAGGGTAGCGGCGGGGAGCACGAAGCTATTCATCGATCCCAGCTCCCGTTTCGCGCACGAAGACGTCTTCGAGCGTGGGCTTGTGGAGGCCGACGGAATCGACCGCGCCGGGGAACGCCTCCACCACCTCGGTGATGAAACGGTGGCCGTTGGCGATTTCGACCCGCACCTGGCCGTCGATGACCGTCGGCGTGAGATGGAAGCGCTGCGCGATGCCG
>DATJYJ010000357.1:0-2119 GCA_035578025.1 Verrucomicrobiia bacterium | reverse complement strand
AGCGGTGCGATTCGATTCACCAGAACGAAATGTCCCAAATGGTTGGTGCCAAACTGCATCTCGAACCCGTCCACCGTATTGCAGAACGGCGTGGCCATCACGCCGGCATTCGCTATTACCACATCGAATGGCTCACCCTTCCCCACCAGCGCGTCGGCGCACGCTCGCACGCTCTTCAGATTTCCGAGGTCGAGCGCAACCAGCTCAAAACTTCCGCCGCCCGCCGCAGCGTCCTTGCGCACTTGAGCAGTCGCAGCTTCGGCCTTGGCCAGATCCCGCGCCGCGCCTACCACTTGCGCTCCGTGCGCCGCCAGCGCACGCGCCGTCTCCACGCCCAGTCCCGCCGATACTCCCGTGACCAGGATCCGCTTTCCGTGCAATCTCACGCCGGACAAAACTTCTTCGGTCGTTGTCGTAGCTCCAAAAACTTCTACCATTTTTCCTGCTCCTTTTCTTTGCTTACCTGCCCGATTTCCGCTTTTCTCCACCCCGGCAACCCGCTGCCACCTTGGTTCGGTCTCATTTGCGTCTTCGCCCTCTTGGATACCGGGAGACTCCATTCGGTCAGATCTTTCCCTGCCAGGGCAGCGCGCCCCCGGTCTCGTAGAACCTCCCGGTCTCGCTGGTTTCCTGCAGTGCCACACGCACGATCTCGGCAGCGCCTTCGGCCACCGTCTGGTGTCCCTGGTTTGCATTCAGGTCCGTCGCCGTGTAGCCAGGATTGACCGAGTTCACCGCAATCCCGTGCGCCTTCAACTCAAACGCCAGTTGTACCGTGAACATGTTGAGCGCCGCCTTCGACGCGCAGTAGCCAATCAACTTGAACGGGGCGTATTCCCAGTTCGGGTCGCCATGCAGCGTGATTGATCCCAGTCCGCCCGAAACATTCACGATTCTCCCTTTCCCGGACTTCTTCAGCAGTGGCAGCATGGTTTGCGTCACCTTAATTGTCCCGGTAAAGTTCGTCCGCAGAATCCGCTCAATAACCTCAGGGCTGGCGCCGCTTGGCGGCCCATCTTGCTTGTCTATAATCCCGGCATTGTTGATCAGTGCGTCCAGGCGCCCGAGTTCGGCCCTGATCGTATCCGCGGCCGACGTGATGGTCTTGTGTTCCGTCACATCGAGTTCGACAAATCGCGCATCCACTTTCTCCGCGCGGAGCTTCGATTCTGCCGCGCGCCCGAGTTCCGCGTTTCGCGCGCCCAGCAGCACCGTCCAGCCGGCTTTACCCAATTCCGGGGCCGTTTCGAATCCGAGACCCTTGTTCGCGCCCGTGATCAATGCGATGTTCTTCTTGTGCTGCATGCGATTTTTCTCCTTTGTACTTTGTGAGCAAACGGCTCAGGCCGTGAAGTAACGCATCTGCTCAAGATCGGCGAGCAGCCCCGGCCCTGCCGGGTTCCATCCCAGTTCCTTGCGCGTCCGCGCGCTGGTAGCCGGAAGATCTCGCCGGGCGAATTCGGCCAGCCACCCGAAATGCCCGGCGGCCTCTTCCGGAGTCAACGAAACAGCCGGCACTCTTAAACCGCGCGCCAGCGCTTCCGCGATGTCCCGCATGGCCACGCCTTCCTCCGCGACCGCGTGATACTTCGCGCCCGCCTCCCCCTTTTCCAGCGCCAGACGGTAGAGCCGCGCGGTGTCGCGGACGTGCGCCGCTGGCCAGCGATTCTTTCCATCGCCGATGTATGCCGAGACACCCTTCTCCCGAGCCACCGCAACGGCATAAGTCACCAGGCCCTGCTTGACCGTGTCATGAACTTGCGGGAGGCGCACCACGCCCACGTTCACACCTCGCTTCGCGGCGGATGCGGCAGCCTCTTCCGAGGCCGCGCGGGGGATCACTGTGGAGCTAACCACCGGGTTCTCTTCCGCCGCCGGCTGCCCCGGCACCGTGTTCGCCATCCCGGTCCCTGAGGTGATAATCAACTGCCGACCGGAACCGGCGAGTGCATCGCCGAGAGCCTCGATGGCGCGCCGATCGATCTCGCAGTTCTCTTTGAACTTCGAAAAATCGTGGATAAACGCCAGGTGAATCACGGCGTCTGCCCCACGAGTTCCACTTCGCAAGCTCTCCAGATCTTCCAGCGAACCGCGATGTGCCTCGGCCCCAGCCGCCTTC
>DATJYJ010000356.1:0-11033 GCA_035578025.1 Verrucomicrobiia bacterium | reverse complement strand
ACGCCCGGCGACGCCGGCCCGAGTGTGAACTGGTGGCCCGCGATCTCGCCGTTCTTGTTGATGCCCAGCACCGCCGGCCCCGCGCCCGCTTCGTACGGGATCTGGATCCTGACCTGGTTCGGGTCCACCAGCAGCACCGGCGCCGGCAGGCCGTTGACCGTCGCCGTGACGCCGGCCAGCGAGAACGAGGGCGGCGTCGGCGTCGCGATCTGCGAGGTGTTCGCGAGCTGCGTGCCGTACACGATCAGATACATTCCCGGGCTGGCATCCGGCTTATCCGTCGCCGGGTTGGCGATGCGCGTGATCGCCGTGCCCGACGTGCTGGCGTTCAGCACGAACATCACCGGCACGTTCACCGTCTGCGGGATCGCGTTGGGCGATTGCAGCACGATCACGGCGCGATAGGCGCCCGGCGCGAATCCGGCTGCGTTCGCCGTCAGCGCGATCTGCGCGGGTCCCACGCCCGAGCGCTGCGAAAGGCTCAGCCACGCCGTCGTGCGGTTGTTCGGGAACACCGACGCGGTCCACGGCTGGCTCTTGTCGGTGAGGTTCACCGCGAGCGTGCCCGTCGTCGATGGTGCGCCGTCCGTAGTCGCCAGGCTCACGCTCCCCGGGCTGGCCGTGATCTTGCCCGGGTTTTGCGGAGGGCCCGCGAAGTTGATCGCGATCTGCTGCGCCCCGTTGGTCAGGTCGACCTCGACGTAGTTGGTCGCCGGCGGCGTGATGCCGCTGAAGCACAGCGTGCCCTGCACGCCGCCCCACGCGTCTATCCGCGTGGTGCCGAAGATCGCCGGTATCTGCGAGGCCAGGCTGATGCTGCCGTTGCCCGTGTAGACGTTGGTGATCAGGTTCAGATAGCCGCCGATATCCGAGAGGTTGAGCTGCGCGGCCCACTGGCACGAGGGATCGGCGCTGGTGTTCTGCGTGACCGTCAGCGGTGTCGCGGCCAGCTCGAAGAAGTTGTAAGTCGGCAGCGGCAGGTAGTTGACCGTGATCTGCCGCGACCAGCTCTGCCCTGTCGCGTCCGTCCCCGTGAAGCCGAACGTGTGCGCGATCGGAGCCGTCACTCCGCGCAGCGTCACCGTCGTGCGCACCGTGCTGCTGGGCGGGATCTGCGGGGCAGGGAAGTACTGCGCCAGCTGTTGGTCCACTCCATCCATCGTGAAACCGGTGATCAGCGCCGGCACGCCCGCCGCCTCGCGCAGGCTGATGGTGGCGGTCCAGCTCAGACCCTGCGCATCCGGCAGCGTCGGCCACACCACGGTGGGCGCCGACGGGATGATCCCCGCCACTTTGGTCGGCAGCGTGACCTGCACCTGCACCGTGGCGCCGCCGCCGCTGAATGCCGCGTCGCCGGAGTACGACGCGGTCAGGATGTACGTCCCCGTGCTCAGCAGGTACGCCGGGAAGCTCAGGCTGCCGGATGTACCGCTGAGCGGCACCGAGCCGAGCGGAAGTCCGATGGCGCTGAAGTCGATGTTCCCGGTGGGCGTTCCGCTGCCGTTGACCGGTGCGACCGACGCCGTCAGAGTGACCGTGTCGTTCAAGGTCACGCGCGGGGCGCTCACCGAGAGCTTCACCGAAACCCCGTTGGTGGCTGTGTTCCACTTGGTCACGAACGTGTTGGCCTCCACCGATCCCAGGCCCGTGGCCATGTCGTAGCCGGGGCCCGCGCGGTACCCGAACGAGCCGCTCAGGCAATCCGGACTGCCGATCACGCACGAGACGACATTGTCCCCGGCCGTAACGTCGTGGAACGCGCCCGGCACGCTCTGCGCGAGTCGGTAGAGCTGCGGGTTGATGTTGCCCAGTCCCGGCTGTTTCAGGAAGCCGTTCTTCACCTGGTAGTGATTGACCAGAGCCAGGATTCCGGCGAACGACGGCGCCGACGCGGACGTTCCGTAGACCGCCAGATTGCCGCCCAGGTAGGTCACCATGTACGCGGTGTGGCCGGCCGAGTTGAACGAAACGTCGGGCGTGAGGCGCGTGGTGCCGTCGGGCACCATCGGTCCTTGCTGCCAGGAAGGTCGCGCGTAGAGCACGCTGGCGCCACCTCCCGTGGCGTCCAGCCCGCCCGGCCCGTTCTCGTTCCACGCAGCCTCGGGAATATAGGAGAGAGCCGATCCGAGATTCGGCGAGTTGGTGGACGCCCAGTAAGTCCCCGCACCCTCCACGAACTGCGTCCCGCCGACCGCGGTGACTTCGGGCATCACCGAAGGGAAATCGAGCGCCTGCCCGCGGGCGGCGTAAATCTCGGAGCCCTGAATGTCGCAGCCCGCCGCGCCGGCGTCGCCTGTCGCGGACACGATGGTCATGCCCTGCGCGTTGGCCTGCTGCGCATACGCGCGGTACGCTTGCGGGGACGCGTTGAATTCGCAGGTGCCCCAACTGCTGCTGATGACCTGCGCCAGGTTCAGGTTGATGGCCGTCAGCATCGCGCCGAATGCGCTGGTCCCGTAGATGTAATAGATGGTCGCCTTGGGCGCCACCGCGCCGGCCCACTCCACGTCGAGGTTGGCCTCCACCTGCGCACCGCTGCTGAAGCCCGGGTCGGTGCCGCTGTAAAGCATGACCTTGGGGTCGTTCGCGGGAAGATTGTAGCGCGTGCGGAAGGTGCGGATATCGCTGAGCAGGATGTTCGATTGACCGATGATGGCGATGCTCTGGCCGGTGCCATCGATGCCGGCTTGATAGAGCGGCGCGACATTGTAGATGGTGCCGAAATCCTCCGGAGCCAGGTAATGGGAATTCCCTGAGTTGTACGCAGGGTCGGCCACGTGGGCGCTGGAGGTGGGCTGGAAATCGTCGAGCCCCAGCACCTCCCCGATCACCTCGGCAAGTGCCTCCGGTACCGACGGCCGCGTGAGGCTGGCGAAATGGTCTTTGCCGTTGACGCGCAGGCGATGGATGGGCGCATGCAACGACTTCGAAACCTGCGCCGCGGTTCCGCCGAACGCGATCCAGTTCCGGGCGCGCGCGCTTTCCTTCACGGTGAAACCTTCGGATGTCAGCCACGCCACGATCTTCGAATGATCGCTCGCGCTCAGGCCGAAGCGGCTGCCGAATTCTTCGGGAGTAAGCCACTTATGAAACTGCGGGGAAGAGGGATTCTGCTGGTCTCGGAGCAATTGGTCGAGCTCGGCCTGCTGGGCCGCGGAGGGTTTGATCGCCAGCATCATGTCATCCAGTCGCAGAGCCCGATCGGCGGGGCCCTGATCGTATCGGGACTGGGACATGGTGTGGAGAGTGCCGGCGAGCTGCCGTGCGCGACGGGCGTCCACCGAACCCCGGATGCGGTCCGGTGGCGCGGCGGAAGTTACAAGAGAAAACGCAAGCAGCGCGCCGGTAGTAAGTCGAAGATTGCGCCAGGACATGAGTTCATGTGTAGCTACTTTCAGATTTACCGTCAAGTTGCCGGGTGGGCATTCCTGAATAGGTCATTGAGTTCGGTCCCGGGAACGAGCCCTTCGAATCCGGCGAAGCTGCCGTCCTCCGCGATCGCTTTGGCGGCTCGCATAAAGCCGCTCCACGCAGCCCGCGCCAGGGCGGAGCCCACGCTGATGCGCCGGGCGCCCATGTCTGCCACCTCGCGCACGGTGATGCCGAGACTCGCGTGCATCAGGATATTCACCGGCTTGGGCGCGGCCGCGGCGATGATCGCGCGCATGTCCTCGCGCGTGCGCGGTCCGGGCGCATACAGCACGTCGGCGCCGGCTTCGGCGTAGGCCGTGAGCCGGCGGATGGCCTCGCGCAGCGGGTCGGGATGGCCGGTGAGGAAGCATTCGGCGCGCGCCGTGAGCAGCACTCCGGCGCCCGACGCGTCGATCGCGGCCCGGGCGGCTTTGACGCGCTCGATGGCGGCCGGCAGCTCGTGCAGCGGCTGCTCGGGATCCTTGGTGGAATCCTCGACGGAGAGTCCCGCGACGCCCGTCTCGACGCAGAGCCGCACGCTCTCGGCCACTTCTTCGCCGGTCGCTCCGTAGCCGGATTGAAAGTCGGCGTTGACCGGCAGGTCGGTCGCTGCGGCGATGTCGGCGATATGGGCAAGCATCGCGTCGCGGCCGACTGCGGATTCCAGGTCGGGCAGTCCGCGCGAAAAAGCAAAACCCGAGCTGGTGGTTGCCAGGGCGGAGAACCCCAGGTGGCACAGATAACGCGCCGAGCCGGCGTCCCAGGGATTCGGAATGACGAAACAGCCGCTCTCGTGGAGCTTGCGGAATGCCGTGCGGCGGGCGGTGAACTCGGAGTGCATGCTTTACTGTAACCGGAACGGCAGGCCGGCTCAGGTAAACTTGCCGCTATTTGGCTAGGTCGATGCCCAGCTTCTTGAGCTCTTCGGAGTAGTAGCGCCGGTGAAGCAGGTCCCACTCCTCGGTGCCTTCCGGGATCTCGCGCTTCTGCGAGCGGATCTTCTGACGAGCCGCGCGGTCTACCTTGTCCTCGTTAAGGAGCACTTCGGTCATGAGGCGCACGATCTCGAGGCGCACCGCGTTGCTGTCCCGGTTCTTCAGCCGGAGGTCGCGGTTCTTTCGCAGCATCTCGACGATCTTGTGCGAGATGTCCGTGACCTTATCGCGCGAGAGCTTCATGGCGTCGCCTGTATCGCGGCCCGATGCGCGCACCACTTTGCGCTGCGAGATCAGCGTGTTCTTGATCTTGCGGAACATCTCCTGGTAGCTGACGCCTTCGCGGCGCATGTATTCGCCGTACTGGCTGAGCAGGTCCCGAACCTCGTCGTTGAGGCGGTCCTCGACGGCCAGCTCCTCGTGGATCACCTCGGCGATTTTCTCCGCCACCAGATCCGGCTGCGGCGTCTCGACCATGCCGGGAGTGAGGTTTTTGACCAGTTGTCTGGAGATGTAGTTTACGAACTCTCTGGCAAGCAGCATTCTGTCGCGTGAAGAGCCTAGTTTATCATGCGGGGCCTGTTTCCGATTTGCCCCGCTCAGTCGTACACGAAGTGCAGCACCTTCTTCAGGTCTTCCCACGCCTCTCGTTTCGCGCTCTGGTTGTACGGGCGCAGCAGATACGACGGGTGGTAAGTCACCATCACCGGGATATCGCGCCACTTGAACCACCGTCCGCGCATCTTAGTGACGCCCTCTTTGTGGCCGGTGAGCGCGCGGGCCGCGGTGCCGCCGAGAGCGCAGATCGCCTTGGGCTTGATGACGGAGAGCTGCCGGTAAAGGAACTGGCCGCAGGTCTCCATTTCGTCCGGCTCGGGAGTGCGGTTGCCCGGCGGCCGGCACTTCACCACGTTGCAGATGTAGATCTGCTCGCGCAGCAGCGGAATGCCTTCCTTTTTCGCCGTGCCTTCGATCATCTGCGTCAGCAACTGGCCGGCGCGCCCCACGAAAGGGATACCCTGCGCGTCTTCATCCGCTCCCGGTCCTTCACCGACGAAGACCAGCGGGGATTGTTCGTTGCCGACGCCAAAGACGATCTTGCTGCGGCCCTCGTGCAGACGGCAGCGGCGGCAATCGCCGATATCCTCGATGATCTTCAGCATTGTGTCGCCTTCCGGCGCGAGAGAAGGGAGTTGCATCGGTTCGGGTGGAGCGGCCTGCTCGGCGGGCTGGATAGGCGGAATGTCTGTGTTGTGCCGATAGATCGTCTTGATGCCGAGGTCCTGGTAGAACTCGAGGTAGCGGCGGAGGGTCTCGGGGCTCATCGGGCGGCGTGCAGGACCAGGCGGAGTTTCAGGGCTTCGTCGAAAATGCGGTCGGCAATGACGCGCTTGGACGCTCGGGGCAGGGCAATGGTCTCGCCGCCGCGCAGCGCCAGCACCACCTCGTTGTCGTCGCTCTCGAATCCGGTCTCGGCGCCGCCCACCAGGTTGCCCACCACCATGTCGCAGTTCTTGGTTTCCAGCTTGCGGCGTGCCTCCTGTTGCACGTTCTGCGTCTCGGCGGCGAATCCGATCAGCAGGTAATCGTGCTTCTTGCGGCCGAGTTCGGCCAGGATATCCGGCGTGGGATCAAGCTCGAGCGAAACCCGCGCCGCGGTCTTCTTCACCTTTTGATCCGGGACTTTGCTCAAGTGGAAGTCCGCCACCGCGGCCGCCTTGATCACGATGCCCGCCGCGGGCAGGTTCTCCATGACCTTCTCGCGCATCTCGCTCGCCGTCCGCACCGGGATCACTTCCACTCCGCGCGGCGGCGCCAGGTGAACCGGCCCGCTGACCACGATCGCGCGCGCTCCGCGGGCGGCGGCGGCTTCGGCGAGCGCGTACCCCATCTTGCCGCTCGACCGGTTGGTGATGTAGCGGACGGGATCCAGCGGCTCCTGCGTCGGTCCGGCGGTGATGAGAACCGTCTCGCCCTCGAGGTCGTGGCGGCGGGCTGAAAGATGAAGGATGGTCTCCGCGATGATCTCGGGCTCGGCCATTCGACCCGGTCCGGTCATCCCGCAAGCCAGGTAGCCGCTTCCGGGTTCGACGATCGCATGGCCCCGGCGCACCAGCGTCTCCAGGTTCGCCTGTGTGGCCGGATGCTGCCACATATTCACGTTCATCGCCGGGGCGATCACCACCAGTCCGGTGAACGCCAGGTAGGTAGTGGTGAGGAAGTCGTCGGCGAGGCCGTGGGCGAACTTGGCCATCAGGTCCGCCGTGGCCGGCGCGACCACCAGCACCTCATGCTCCTGTGCCACGGAGATGTGCTCGATGGCGCTCTCGATGGCGAACAGGTCGGTGAGCACCTTGCGGCCGGTGAGCGCGGCGAAGGTCAGCGGCTGGACGAACTTGCACGCCGCGCGGGTCATGGCGGCCTGCACCTGGTGATCCTGCTGCATCAGCAGGCGCGCAAGCTCCGCGGCCTTGTACGCCGCGATACCGCCGCCGACGCCGAGCAGGATCTTCATGCGTCCTTAGAGGACCGCTTCGGGCGCGGGTTCGGTTGGCGGCGGGGCGTTGCCCAGCAGATCGTACTTCACCAGGCCGCGGCGCACTTCTTCCATGGCGATCACGGTCGGTTTCTTGGAGGATGTGGGCAGCACCGGCCGTGCGCCGCCCTGCAATTGGCGGGCGCGCTTGGCGGCCACGATGATGAAGCGGTACGTGCTCTGCTCCGGATCGTCGGGCAGCGTGCAGTGCGCGTTGTTGCGGGGTGCCTTGTCAGCCATTCGTTCAGTTACCTCAAGTCTCAAATGTGTCCAGGATTGGCCGGATCTGATCTTCGATCCGCGTGCGCCGCACGCGCTCGGCGCGAACGATCGCGCTCAAAGTCGCCTCGGCTTCCGCCAGGTCCCGGTTGATCAAAACATAATCGTAATCTTTGTAGTTTCGAATCTCCTCGGCCGCGTCCTTCAACCTGCGGGTGATCACCTCATCCGGATCCTCGCTGCGCGTGCGGAGACGATATTCCAGTTCCTGTCGCGAAGGGGCGAGGATGAAAACCGTTACAGCTTCCGGGATCTTCTTCTTCAATTGTCTCGCACCTTGCACGTCGATGTCGAGTACCAGGTCTTTGCCATGGGCGCAGGTCTGCTCCAGGATGCTCCGATGGGTCCCGTAATAGTTGCCAAATACTTGAGCCCATTCGAGAAACTCGTCGCCTGCCAGCATGGCCTCAAAGTGCTCGCGGGTCACGAAATGGTAGTTCTGCCCGTCGACTTCAGCGCCGCGCGGCGCGCGCGTGGTGTGCGAAACGCTGAACATGAGGTTCGGGACGTCGGCCAGCAGGTGCTTGACCAGCGTGGACTTCCCCGATCCGGAGGGGGCGGAGATGATGAAGACGTTGGTCATTCCAGGTTGAGGCTCTGCTCCCGAATCTTGTCAATCTCGCTCTTGGCGGCCAGCGCCAGGTCCGTGATGGTCAGGCCGAGGTCGCCCAGGCCGCCCGTCTTGGAGAGCACCGTGTTGCTCTCGCGGTTCATCTCCTGGAGCAAAAAGTCGAGGCGCTTGCCGACTTCCCCGGAGCCGTCCAGCATGGCCTCGAGCTGCCCCGCGTGGGTGCGCAGGCGCATCAGCTCCTCGGCGATATCGCTGCGGTCGGCGAGCAGAGCAGCCTCCTGTGCAATCCGCTGGGCATCGACCGCGCTACCGTTCAGCAGGTCGGCGAGCTTTTCGCGGAGGCGCTTCTGAAATGCCGGTACGGCGCCGTCGCGAATCTCGTCCATGCGTCCCACCAGGCCGCGGATGGTCTGGCACCGCTGGCGCAGCTCCTGCGCGGTGGCCGCGCCTTCGCGTTCCCTAACGCAGTTGAGCACGGCCACAGCCTCCGACGCGGCCTCCAGAACGGTCTTGGCGACCTCTTCGTCGAGCTCTTCTTCGCCGTCGGCGCCGAGCATGCCGGGCAGGCGCAAAGCGCTGTTGAGGTCGGGAACGGCTCCGCCCACCCCATAGAGCGCGGCGGCTTCGCGAAAGGCGGTCATGTACGCCGCGAGCAGGGCGCGGTTCAGCGGCGCAGGCCCCTCCGACGCAGCGCGCAGGAAGGTGACGTTAATCTGCAAATGGCCGCGCACGACTCCGCCGCGAATCACGTTGCGAATATCGTTCTCGATGGGATCGAGCTCGTGCGGCAGGTGGAAGTGCAGGTCCAGCCCACGGTGGTTCACGCTCTTCAGGCTGAACACGACCTCGCCCTGCGGAATGACTTTCCGGACACGGGCAAAGCCCGTCATACTGCGTACGCTCACAGGTCCACCGCCGTTCCGGCGTCCACGAATTGCAGGTCGTGGAGCCGCTGATAAATGCCGCCGCGCGAAACCAGTTCTTCGTGCGTGCCGACCTCGCGGATGCATCCCTTCTCCAGCACCACGATCTTGTCGGCGCGCCGGATGGTCGAGAGGCGGTGCGCGATCACGATGACGGTGCGGTGCTCCATCAGGTTGGCCAGCGCCTTTTGTACCAGGATTTCACTCTCGGTGTCGAGGTGGCTGGTGGCTTCGTCCAGAATCAGGATGGGCGCGTTTTTCAGCAAAGCGCGCGCGATGGCGATCCGCTGGCGCTGCCCGCCGGAGAGCTTCAAGCCGCGGTCGCCGATCACGGTATCGTAGCCTTGCGGCAGCCGCGTGATGAAATCGTGGGCCAGGGCCGTCTCCGCCGCGGCGCGGATCGCTTCCGCCGCCACGCCGCTGCGCCCGTAGGCGATGTTGTTGGAAAGGGTGTCGTTGAACAGGAAGGTGTCCTGGGCGACGATGCCGATCTGCTTGCGCAGGCTGGCCAGCGTCACGGCACGGATGTCGCGGCCGTCGATGCGCACGCTGCCGGCGGTGGGATCGTAGAAGCGGGGGACGAGATTGGCAACGGTCGTCTTGCCCGCGCCGCTCGGGCCCACCAGCGCCACCACTTCGCCGGCTTTGACCTCGAGGTCGAGGCCGGAAAAGCGGAATCCGCCGGGTGACCCGGGATAGTGGAACGCGACGTTCTCGAACGCGATTGACTGCGTGAACGACTCTAGCGCTGCCGCATTCGGCGCGTCGGCCACGGTCTCCTGGTGATCGAGATATTCGAACACCTTCTGCGACGCCCCCATGGCCTGCTGGAAGATGTTGTAGATGCCCACCAGGCGCTTCAGCGGCTCGAGTAGCATGAGGAGCGCGATGATGAAGCTGGTGAAATCGCCCGCGGTGAGCGCGCCGACCTTGATCTGGAGACGCGCGTAGGTCAGCAATCCGACGATGGTCAGCGCCGCGCAGAAATCGATCACCGGCGCCGAGAGCCCCTGCTGCAACACGTAGCGCACGTTGGTGCCGAGCAGTCGCCGTCCGGCCTCGTGGAATCGCCGCGATTCGTATTTCTCGGCGCCGAAGGCCTTCACCACCATGTGGCCGCTGATGGTTTCCTGCAAGATCTGGTTCAACTCGGCCTGCCGGTCCTGGGTGCCGCGGCTGGTGCGGCGGATGCGCTTGCCCATACGCATCGTGGGCAGCATGACCGTGGGCAGCACGATCAAACAGGCCAGCGACAGGCGCCAATCGCGGCTGAAGAGCACGAAGAGGAGAAACGCGGCGGAGAAAAGCTGGCGCAACAGGTCGGCCAGAATCTGCGAGGTGGCCACCTGGACCTTGTCCACGTCGTTCATGATGGACGACATCAGTTGCCCGGTGGAATGCGCCTCGAAAAACTCGGCGCCCTGCTTGAGGACCTTGTCGAAGACGGCATTCCGCAGCCTGGTGACGCTGGCAAACCCGGCGTAGCTGACCAGGTAATTGCCGGTGTAGTCGCAGATGCCCTTGATGAAGAACGAGAGCAGAAGCGCGATGGCGACCAGGGTCCAAACGCTCTTGCCGTGCAGGGGCAGAATGTCTTCGAGATAGATCTGGTGTCCGAACAGGGGGCGGGGAAGCAGCGGCACTGGCCCTTCGGGCGCGTTAGGAATGAGCACGCGGTCAAAGACGGGCTGGATCAGCAGCGGCATGGCCCCCGTCGCAGCGCCTGCCAGCGCCATCAGGATGACGGCCAGCACGATGTGGGGCCAGTATTGGCGGCCGTAGCTGGTGAGGCGCAGCACGCGGTTCATGCATTCACCCGTAGCCGCTCGATGGCTTCGACCACCTGCGCGACCTGCACCCCGGCGATGCCGTCCGGCGACGAGAGCGTTTCGCCGGTGGTGTGCCAGGGTCCCCAGATCGCGGGGTCGCTCGCTCCGAAGATCACCACCACCGGCACGCCGAACGCCGCGGCGACGTGCGCCGGTCCGGAATCGTTGCCCACGAAGAGCGCGGCGGCAGCGATCAGCTTCTGAATCTCACGCAGGGGCGCGCCCTGGATGGTACGCCACGCGCGAAACCCCGAGAGATCGTCGCCGGCGGCGCCGATGAAGACCGGTTCCAGGCCGCGTTGCTGAACCTGCCCCGCGACCGCGGCGAAGTTGGCCGCCGGCCACGTCTTGCCGGATGCAGTTGCCGTGGGATGCACGATCGCGATGTCTTCCTTGACGTAGGACGGCGGTCCGTCGGGGTACGGCGGCAGCTTGGCGCGCGGGATCTTGCAGCGTGGCGCGCCGAGGTGAAAGATGGCGGACGCCAGGTGCTCCGCGGTATGAACCACGCGATCGGTGCTCAGGATTTCCTGGGCACGGGGGATGCGT
>DATJYJ010000355.1:0-2573 GCA_035578025.1 Verrucomicrobiia bacterium | reverse complement strand
CAATCCGCTGTTCCGGGCGCTGCGGCTGGACAAGATGATCTACCAGGCCCTGGAAGCCACGCTGCGCAACCTGGTGCTGGAGCGTTGGGAGCACGTGCCGGCGCTGGCGATGATCCGCCAATCCGCCGAAGAGATCCGGGTTCGCGCCGAGGGGCTGGCGAAGGATCTGCCCGGCGCCGAAGTCCGCTCCGGCCAATCCGTGATCGGCGGCGGCGCCACGCCGGAACAATCGATCCCGACCTACGTGATCGCGATTGAGTGCGCCGACGTGGTGGAAAGCGAGCGCCAATTACGGCTGTTCGATCCGCCGGTGATCGCGCGCATCGAGGAGGGCAGGTTGATTCTCGACCTGCGGACCGTCTTCGCCGGGGAAGAGGCGGAACTCAGGCGCGCTCTTGATACGTGCCTTCGGCGGTGTTGACGCGGATCTTCTCGCCCTCGGTGATGAACGGCGGCACCTGCACCACGAGGCCGGTTTCCAGCTTGGCAGGCTTGGTCACGTTGGACACGGTCGCACCCTTGAGGCCGGGCTCGGTCTCGACCACGGTCATGTCCACGGTGGCGGGCAGCTCGACGCTGATCGGCTTGCCTTCGTAAAACTCGACGGTGACCTTGAGATTCGGAATCAGATACTGGGTGGCATCGCCGAGCAACTCCTTCATTAAGTGCATCTGCTCGTAGTTCTCGGTGTTCATGAAATAGTAGTACTCGCCGTCGTCGTACAGGTACTCCATCTCATGCTCTTCCATGATCGCCTTCTCGACGCGATCTTCGGAAGAGAAGCGGTTCTCGGTCATGGTGCCGCTTTTGAGGTTGCGCATCTTGGCCTGCACGAATCCCCTCAGATTGCCTGGGGTCCGATGGGTCACGCTGAATACGGAGTACAGGTCATTGTTGTACTTGATCACCATGCCGGGGCGCAATTGTGTCGCTGAAATCATGTAATTCCTTCAGATGTGGACTGGACCTTACGGAAGGACCAGTATAGCAAGATACGCGCAGGTAGCTTCGCCAGGCGCTCTCCGCGATCGCATGCCAACTGAACCGCTGTTCCGCGGTGCTTCGCGCGCAGCTTCCCAGCCGGCTCCTCAGGCCGGCATCGTCCAGCACCTCGCAGAGCGCATCGGCGAAGCGCGGCCAGTCGTCGCGCACCAGCAGCTCGCCGCCGTCGTTCAATCCCAGACCGGCGCAGCCTGGCACCGTACTCACGATGGCACGTCCGCAAGCCATGGCTTCCAGCACCTTGATATTGGTCCCCGCCGACACCGCGAGGGGAACCGCTACTGCCCACGCCTGCGCATACAGCGGCCGCAGATCCTCTACGAAGCCGTGCAGCGCAATCCGCGGATCGGCGGTGCCTTTCCAGAAATCTTCGTGCTTCGGTCCGGCGACCACGCGCAAGCGCACGTTCGGGTGCCGCTTCCAGACCCGCGGCATCACCTCTTCGCGAAGCACCTGGAAGCCCATCAGGTTCGGCACGTGGCGGAAGCTGCCCACGTAGAGAATTTCGGGATCGGCGTCAGGCTGGGCTTGAGGCACGAAGCGCGACGTGTCCACACCGTTGGGCACCGTGAAGGTCGCTTCGGCCGCGCGTCCGCTTTCGGCGATCGCCAGAGAACGGTCGTCGTCGGACACCGTCCATACCCCGTCGAATTTGCGGAGCCATTCACCCTCGTATGCCCTCCAGCGCTCGTACTCCCGGCGGGCCTCCGGAGTCCGCCGGCTGGCGGCGAGCTGGCGGTACAGGCTCATGGTGAGATCGTGCTCCACCAGGATGGCGGGCACGCCCGGCGCGCAATCGCCGAACCACGCCATGTGGGTGTACTCCACTTGCAGCACGCCGGGCCGCCACTCCCGCGCCATCTCCGCGATCAGCGCACGCAAGGATTGCGAGCGGTGGCCTCGCACCTGCCGCGGCAGACTGCTGTCGGGAGAAATGCGTTCGTCCAGATCTACGACGCGCACTTCGCGGAATACTTCGTGAAGGCGCGCGTAATCGACGCGCTCGTCCTTCTCGCGCACCGCGGCGAGGGCGAAATCGACGCGGTCCAGCAGGCTCCGGCAGAGGTTCCAGATGCGCACCGCGCCCCCGTGCGAGAGCGGAAACGGCAGGAACGGCGAAACCACGAGCACTTTGAGGCGATCCGCCTCCGGCTTTGCGCGACGCGACTGGAAGGCGATGTTGCCCCCGGAAAGCGCGGCCTCCGGCGGACCCAGACGCCGCAGCGACCCGTTGCAGAGCACGTGGAGCAGGAAGGATGCTTCTTCCATGGGACGGTCCGGCTGGGGACGCAGCGTGCCGTGCTGCCCGGCGGAATACGAGTGCCATCCGGCCGCCGCTGCTTTCCAGAAGAGAATCATCCACGCCGCGCCCGCCAGGCTGCACCTGGGAATTCCCAAGGCGAGCAGTTTATGGCGATCGACGAGCAGCGCCCGCGAGACCGGAGCCAGGAGGCGGGCCGCTTCTCCGGGCTGAAGGGTGCGAAACGGCGCCGCCGCGACCATCTGGCGTTTCCATCCGCGGTAGTCGATCTGGCGGCCGACGGCGAAGGTGCGCGCGTCCTGGAAGAGCG
>DATJYJ010000354.1:0-3789 GCA_035578025.1 Verrucomicrobiia bacterium | reverse complement strand
GGCGACTGGCTCGGACCCCAGAACAATGCGCTCGGCACGGCCTTCCTGGTCACCGCGTATCACGCCTACGATCTCGCCATCATGGCCAAAGTGGCCGAAATTCTGGACAAGCCCACCGACGCCGCCAAATATCGCGCCATGTACGAAAAGCGCAAGGCGTTCTTCAACGCCACGTTCGTCAACGCCGAAAACAAGACGCTCGCCACCGGCGGCGGACGCGGCGGCTTCGGCGGCGGCCGGGGAGCAGCGGCCGCGCCGCCGGAATTCCGGTTGGCCGATACGCAGACCTCCTATGCCGTCGGCCTCGGAATGAACCTCTTCGCCGCCGACAAGGTTCCTGCCATGGCCCGGAACCTCGCCGAGGCGGTGTCGCGGGAGAACAAGGACGACGACGGAATCATGCGCCCGAAGAATTCGCTGATGACCGGATTCATCGGCACCGCCTGGATCAGCAAGGCGCTCTCCGACAACGGACTCGGCGAGCTGGCGTATCGCCTGCTGCAAAGCGAACTATATCCGTCGTGGCTCTACGCGGTCGACCAGGGCGCCACTACCATCTGGGAGCGGCTCAACGGATACACGGTCGAGAACGGCTTCGGCGGCAACAACAGCATGAACTCGTTCAATCATTATTCCTTCGGCGCGGTGGGCCAGTGGATGATGGCCTACTCGCTCGGCATCCAGCGCGATGAGCCCGGCTTCCAGAAGTTCATTCTCCAGCCCGAGCCCGATCCCACCGGAGTCATGACATCGGCCGAAGGCTACTACGATTCGATGTACGGCAGAATCTCGAGCTCCTGGAAAGTGGACGGGAAAGAGCTGACTTACCGGGCTACCGTCCCCGCCAATACCAGCGCGACTCTCTATCTGCCGGCCGCCTCACCCGAGAACGTGAAGGAAGGCGCAAAGGAAGTCCGCCAGGTCAAAGGCGTGAGCTTGGTCAAGTACGAGAACGGCAAAGCAGTCTACACACTGGCGTCGGGGACGTATGAGTTCACCTCGAGCCGCTAGCCGATTCCTACAGCCCGAGCGCCATTCGTGTAGCCGGTCCCACCACGCCGTCTGCCTTCAGCCCTTTGGAGGTCTGGAACGCCCTCACCAGCGCTTCGGTGAACGGACCGAACACGCCGTCCCGCGAATTGTTGAATCCGCCGGCGTTGAGCGCCTCCTGAACGCGCCGCACATCTTCGCCGCGCATGTAAGGCGAGGTCAGGTGCAGAACCGGCGCCGGCGGCGGATCGTTCGGGTCCACTGCCGCCACGCGTACCACGGGCGCCGGGTCGTCCAGCGTCGCCGGCGAGATCACCGCGCCCCGGACGGTCAGGTCGAGCGGGAGATCCCACGCGCCGCCGTCCACGAGTTTCCGGAACGCGTCCATGCGATACGCCGTCCCGGGAAGGGGAGGCTTCAGGCTGATCAGCCACTCCTTGCGCGCGTCCACGTACCTCTGGATCCATTGGTGCTCGTCCACTCCGCCCGCGCCGATCGCGGTGCCCACCCGCGCCACCACCTTGGCGAACCCGCCCTGGATGAAGCTGTCGTACACCACCGTCTGGCCGAGCGCCGAAACGATGCCGCGCGACTCGGCCGCGCGGCACGCCGGGTTGAGATAGTGGTCGTCGAAGAACCGGTCCTGTTCGGCCTTCATGGCCGGATCTTCGTGCCCGGCCTGTTTCAGCGTGTCGCGGAACTGCATGTTCGCGTCGAGGCTGACGTCGATCCTGGCGAGCTGCGGCAGGAAAGGCCGCAGCTCGGCGCCGAACAGCGCGTCCGTGCGCTCGCAATAGGCCTTGATGAGCAGGAAGAGATTACCGCTGCCCAGCGTGGTCTGGCTGCGGCCGTAGGTGAGATGGCCGGGGTCGTTCTTGAGCAGCGTGACGGCGCCGTAGTCGCCCGCGACGCGGCCCGTCTCGAAGATGTTCACGATCGCTTTGGCGGTACGTTTCTGAAGGTCGTTCATGAGAAGCTCCTATTTGCCCCCGGCCGGCGGCTGGCCGGTCTTGGTCGGATTTTGCGCCGCCGCGGGCGGCACGGTAAACGTGATGTCGGATTTTTGTCCATCTGGGTTGATAACGCTGAAGGTCTTCGGAGTCTTCGGGTCCGAAGAGCCAAACCACTTCTTGTATGTCCTGAAGTCGCTGGCCTCCAACTGCGCCGGATCGATCGACAGCCGCAGCACGCGCGCCAGGGTCGGGTCGTCTTGTTCCCGGATGACCACCTCGGGCAGGCGCTTGCCGTCCTTCTCCACCAGCATGCGGAACGGCAGCTCCTGGCCGTCGATCTCGAACAGGCCCTCCGACGAGAGGTTCTGGCCGCGAATCTCGATCATCCGCGTGAACGCGGGGCCGGCCCCACCCGGCAGCGGAGGCGCCACACTCGCCGCCACCAGCGACGTGACCGACGCCGTCAGCTCCTGCAGCGCCGACACCGCGCGCTGTGCCATCTCCGCGGCCTGCCGGGCCGCCGGCTGCGCACCCGGCGTCGCGAATTCGGCGGCCGCCGCGGCCGCCGCCGCCTCTGCCTTGCTCTGCAGCTCGCCCAGTTTCGCGGTCACGGCCACGCCGTCGCGCGCTGTCTTGACCTGTCCGGCGGCGGTGACGGCGCCGTTGAGCGCATCTACCGCCGTTTTGGCATTGCCCGGCGGAACGTCGGTGAACGTGTCCAGGACGCCCTTGGCTTTCGCTGCTGCCTGCGAGAGATCCGGCGGGCCTTGAGGCGTCGCCGCGGCGCTGGCCATATCGTCATCCGACTCCGATGGCACGATCGAGATCTCGTTGACGATCGGACCTGGCTTGCGCGCCAGCTTGCCGCCCAGGTATCCCAGCGAGCTCAGGCCCATCATGGTCATCATGCTGGTCGGCACCGGGTCGATGCCCTTGATCAGGTCCGGCGAATGCTGCACCACGGCCACGCAAAACACCGCCACGCCGATGATTGTCCAGACGAAGAACTGCACGCGCTCGGGCGCGGCCACGCCGCCGCTGGTCACCAGGTCGCCAAAGCTCGGCAGCTCGCCGCCCGCGCCCTTCGGGCCGCGGACGTTGGTGACAAACTGCGCCCCGATCGATGTTCCCGCGGCGAGGCCGATGATCGCGGGCAGGCCATCGGGAATCTCCGGCCACTGCTGCCGCTGCACCAGGATCCGGCTGATCACCAGGTAGCAGTAGCCGAACACCGCGGCCGCGGTCCAAAGATAGAACTGGAATTTCGAGAGGCTGTACGTTTCGGTTTCCGGATCCACGAACAGAGTTTCCAGGACGCTGTGCGTCGTGCCGGAGGCCTGCTGCGCGCGTTGCAGCAGCTTGATCAGGGCGAGCACGAACAGGCCCATCAGATGCGAAACCAAAGCGGAGACGATTGCTACGGCCCACGTGGACGACCAGACGCTGTAAAGCTCGAACCTCTGAAGATCCGAAACCTGGTCTCCCTGCTTGATTCGCAGCGCCAGCTCGTTGGCGCTGCCCACTGGTATGTGGCACAGCTCGATCCGGTCCGCGCTGGTCACCCGGCCCGATGGCGTGTCGTCTTTGCACTGCGTCCAGTCGACCTCCTGGGCCTTCCCGTTGATGAGGATCTGGTTGTCGTCGGGTCTGCCCGTGTCGAATCCGGAGCCGCGCAGCGCAAAGTTCACGAAATCGCCCTCCCGGCGCGTGCCCGGCGGGTCCAGCGAGGTCAGTTTGAGTTGGCCGCCTCCCAAACGGGGCATCACCTTGAGAACGGGACACGCGGGGTATTTTTTATCGAGCGTCACCGCCACAGCGAACGAGCCGAGAGGAAGATCGTCGGGTA
>DATJYJ010000353.1:0-42373 GCA_035578025.1 Verrucomicrobiia bacterium | reverse complement strand
TTCCTGCGTGAGCCCTACCGGACCATGGTGCTCGTCGCTGGCTGTCTTGGCCTCCGAGTCAGCGAGATCGTGGCGTGGAAGTGGGACGATTTTGACTTTGATGACCTCACTTTGTTGGTTCAACGGAGTATCGTTCATGGCCATGTCGGCGATGTGAAGACGGAGTACTCGCGCGATAGCGTCCCGCTGGATCCGGCTCTGGTCCAGGCCCTGACCAGCACCGAAAGCGCTGGTTTTCCCCTCCGGAGGGCTGGCTGTTCGCGAATCCCGGTACGGGGAAGCCGTTCCACCAGGAAGAAATCCAGAAACGTCATATCCGCAAAGCCAGCAAGTCGGCCAAGATCGGAAGCGCTATCGGCTGGCACACTTTTCGGCACAGCTACCGGTCCTGGCTGGACGAGACCGGGGCGCCTCTCACCGTCCAAAAGGAGTTGATGCGCCACGCCAGCATCCAGACCACGATGAACATCTACGGCAAGGCCATGACCGACACGAAGCGTCAGGCTCACCGGAAGGTCGTGGAGATGGTCTTAAGTCCAAGAAAACTGAGGGAGGCAACGGCAACGAGAAGCCGATTGCTGGTATTGGGAGCTAATGGGAGTTCGCGTCCTGCTCAGGAATCCACGCAACTTGTTGAAAGGATTGGTTGCGGGGGGTGGATTTGAACCACCGACCTTTGGGTTATGAGCCCAACGAGCTACCAGACTGCTCCACCCCGCACATCTATCCTACCGTACCCTCCGCCCACGGTCAAATTTCCGTGACCATTTCCACCCTCTCCCCAACTCGCCCGCAAACCGCCTCGGCCAGTCGATTTCAGACCTTTTCCACCCGGTTTGCTCCCGCCGCCCGCATCCTGATATTCTGAACCTTAGATCCCAATCCCTCATCATCAGAAAATACAGGAGAACTCATGGCAGTCAAAGTCGGTATCAATGGCTTCGGCCGGATCGGCCGGAATGTCGTTCGTGCGGGTCTGCATCGAAATGACGTGGAATTCGTGGCGGTCAACGATCTGACCGACACCAAAACTCTGGCTCACCTGCTGAAATACGACTCCGTGCTCGGCCCCCTGCACGAGGAAGTCACCGCGGACGCCGATTCGATCACCGTCGGCGGCAAGAAGATCAAAGTCTTCGCCACCAAGGACCCCGCCGCGCTCGATTGGGCCAGCGTCGGCGCCCAGATCGTCATCGAATCCACGGGCCGCTTCACCGACGCCAAGGATGCCGCCAAGCACCTCCGCGGACCGGTGAAAAAGGTCATCATCTCCGCCCCCGCGAAGAACGAGGACATCACCATCGTCCTCGGCGTCAACGACAGCGCCTACGATCCCGCCAAGCACAAGATCATCTCCAACGCCAGCTGCACCACCAACTGTCTGGCTCCCGTAGTCAAGGTCCTGCACGAGAAGTTCGGCATCGAAAAAGGTTCGATGACCACCATCCACAGCTACACCAACGACCAGAACGTGCTCGATTTTCCCCATAAGGACCTCCGCCGCGCCCGGGCCGCCGCACTCAACATGATCCCCACCACCACCGGCGCCGCCAAGGCGATCGGCCTGGTGATGCCGGCCCTGAAGGGTAAACTCGACGGCTATGCCATGCGCGTTCCCACCCCCAACGTCTCCGTGGTCGACCTGGTCGCCGTCCTGGCCAAGCCCACCACGACCGAGGAAGTCAACGCGGCCCTCAAGGAAGCAGCCAATAACGGACTCAAGGGGATCCTGGGCTACACCGAAGATCCGGTCGTCTCCTCGGACATGATGCACAACTCCAACAGCAGCATCGTGGACGCGGCCATGACGAAGGTGCTCGACGGCAATCTCCTCAAAGTGGTGTCCTGGTACGACAACGAGTGGGGATACTCCTGCCGTGTCGTGGACCTGATCGCCTTCCTCGCCCAGAAAGGTCTGTAAGTTTTGGTGGGGCGGGCCGCCCCGGCCCGCCCCGGCGTGTAACATTCCGGCCCCGCGAAACCATCTTTTATCTGAACTCTCTGCTGGCTCTTTAGAACTATACTTGACGGGTCTCTGTGCCACGGCTTCTCGTCCTTTTCCTGCTTGCCGCCGGTTGGTGCGGCGCCATCCAGCATAGCGGTACCGTCCGCGCCGCGGATCAGTTCATCCCCGGCGCCGCAGTCACGGCGCGCCAGGGCGGCGCAAAAGTGGTCGCGTACACCGACGAATCCGGCCGCTACACTCTCGATCTGACCCCGGGCGCCTGGGAGCTCCAGGTGGAGATGTTCGGCTTCAAGTCCCAGACAAAGTCCCTGGACGTGGGTAGCGCGGCCCCCTCGATCGATTGGACGCTCGAGCTACCCCGATACGGCGAGAAGCCGCAGCCGGCTCCCGCGCCGGAACCCGGAGCGCCAGAACCTAAGAAGGAAGCGACACCTGCCGCTGCGGCTCCCACCCCGGCAGCCGCGCCCCGTGCGGGCCAGTCCGCTGGCCGCGGCGGGCGTTACGGGCGCGGCGGACCGGGTGCCCCCGGCGCCCAAGCCGGTGGACGCGGCGGACGCGGATTCCAGAACACGCAGGTTCAAGCCACCGAGGCGGGCGCACAGGCGCTCGCCGAAGCAGTCACCGAGCCGGTCCTGCCCGATCTCGGCGGTGACGACGTGGTCGTCCGCGGCAGCGATAGCGGCGGAGCCATGGCCGCTGCCGACGAACAGGCCCGGCGGGATCGTCAGGCGATGCGCGGCGGCCCCGGCGGTCCGGGCGGACGCGGCGGCGTCGGAGGCAGTATCTCCGAAATGGCGGCGCTCAGCGCCGGCGGAGGCATGGGCGGCGACCTGATGGGTCTCAACGGCTTCGGCGCAGCCGGCGTGCAGAACGGTTTCGGCGATGGCATGGGCGGTACGGGCGGCGGCGGATTCAATGCGCCCGGCGGCGGACGCGGGGCTGGAGGAGGAGGAGGATTCGGACCCGGCGGCGGTGGTGGCGGCGGACGCGGTGGTGGCGGTGGCGGCGGACGCGGCGGACAGAACGCCCGCGCCGGGCGCGGCGGACGCGGCCCCAACGGCGCCTTCACCAGCTTCGGCAACCGGCGCCGCGACCGTCCGACCTACAGCGGTTCCGTGGCGCTCACCGCGCGCAATTCGGTTTTCGATGCCAAACCGTACTCGCTGAACGGCCAGAACGCGCCCAAACCCTCCTACGCTCAGGACAACCTCTCGGCGCAATTCGGCGGTCCGCTGCGCATCCCCAAAATCTATAGTTCAGACCGCGTGTTCTTCTTCTTCAGCTACTCCGGTTCGCGCGCGCGCAGTCCGTACAGCTCGCTTTCCACAGTCGCCAGCGACGCGGAACGGGCGGGCGATTTTTCGCAGTCCGTGGTCGGGAACCGGCCCGTCTCGATTTACGATCCCCTTGCGCTCGCCCCATTCCCCGGGAATATCATCCCCGCGAATCGCTTCGATTCCGCCGCGGCCGGCCTGTTAAAATATTTCCCCACCGCCACCTATCCGCAGCTTACGGTGCAGAATTACCAGATTGTCACCAACTCCAAGACCAGCGCCGATAACTTCGGCACCCGCCTGAACGTTCCGTTGAACCGCAAAGACCGTCTCAATTTCAACGTCAACTACCAGAGGAACAGCGGCAACAGTCCCACCCTGTTCGGCTTCCGCGACAGCTCCGAAGGCTCCGGCCTGAACAGCAGCGCCGGATGGAGCCACAGTTTCAAGCCGCGCTTCAACAGCAACCTCACCTGGAATTTCAGCCGCAGCATCGCCAAGAGCCTGCCGTATTTCGCTTACACGCAGAACGTGGCCGCGGAGCTCGGCATCGCCGGCACCACCCAGGATCCGGTCAGTTGGGGTCCGCCCAGTCTCTCCTTCACCAATTTCGGCGGCCTTTCCGACGGCTCCGCTTCCGACAGCCGCAACCAGACCAGCAACATCACCGAGAACCTGACCTACGTCTACAAGCGGACCCACAACATCACTGCCGGCCTCGGCTACCGCCGCCTGCAGCAGAACCCGCTCAGCTACTCCAATACGCGCGGCTCTTACAGCTTCAGCGGCCTGGTGAGCAGCGGCTTTGACGCCGCCGGCAATCCCCTGCCCGGCACCGGCTTCGATTTTGCCGATTTCCTGCTCGGCTACCCGCAATCCAGCTCCATCCAGCTCGGCGCCAAGAGCGATTATTTCCGAAGCTGGAGCATCAACTGGTTCGTGCAGGACGATTGGCGCGTCAAGCCCAATCTCAGTTTCAATGTCGGCCTGCGGTACGAGTATTTCGCGCCCTACACCGAACTGTACGGACGCATGGCGAATCTCGACCTCAACTCGACCATCACGGCTGCTTCGGTAGTCACGTCCGGCCAGCAAGGCCAGTACTCCGGTTCCCTGCCCACCAGCCTGGTGCGGCCGGACAAGAACAACTACTCGCCGCGCTTGGGCTTTGCGTGGAAGCCGTCCCCCAAGAAGCCGCTTATGTTTCGCGGCGGCTACAGCATCTTCTTCAACGGGTCGGCCTACGGCAGCTTCGCCAGCAAGATGGCGTCGCAGCCGCCGTTCATCCAGACCGCATCGCTCACCAGCAGCCTCACCAATCCGCTCACCATCCAGAACGGATTCGCGGCGGCGCCCAGCTCCAGCATCACCAACACCTACGCCATCGACCCCAACTACCGGCTCGGCTACGCGCAAACATGGACCTTTGCCGTGCAGGAGAGCCTGCCGCACAATTCCATCATCGAGCTGGAATACATCGGTACCAAGGGCACGGCGCTGGATATTCTCCGCCAGCCGAACCGTGCCGCGCCCGGCTCGCCGCTCACCGCGGCCGACCGCCTGCAGATCGGCGACGCCACCGGCTTCACCTACGAGACCTCGCAGGGCAGTTCCATCATGCACATGGGCCAGGTTCGCGCCACGCGGCGTCTCACGCGCGGCATCTCCGGCGTCGCCACGTACGCCTTCCAGAAATCCATCGACAACGCATCCAGCTTCGGCGGCGGTGGAGGCGTGGTCGCGCAGAACGATCAGAACCTGCGACTGGAGCGCGGGCTATCGAGCTTCGACCAACGCCATCATCTGACCGCCGGCTTCACCGCCATGTCGCCGGTGGGCGGCGCGCGCGGCATGCTCCGCGGCAAAGGCTGGACCCGCAAGCTGCTCGAAGGCTGGCTGCTCAACGGGAACTTCACCGCCACCAGCGGGACGCCGCTCACCGCACGCGTCTCCGGCAACCTGGCCAACACCGGCGGCACCGCGGCCTTCGGCACCGGCCGCGCCGAGGCCAGCGGACTGCCGATCGACGGCGACCCGTACTTCAACCTTCTGGCGTTCACCCTCCCGCCCGGCGGACAATACGGCAACGCCGGCCGCAACACCATCCCCGGCCTGTTCCGCACCTCGCTCAACGCCAGCTTCGGCCGCGCCTTCCGCTTCGCCGACAGCCGCCGCCAGCTCCAGTTGCGCATCAACGCCAACAACGCGTTCAATCACGTGACCATCACCAATATCGGGACCACCGTGAACTCGTCCACCTACGGCCTGCCCACGGCGGCTTCGCAGACGCGCACGCTCAACCTGACCCTGCGGTTCAACTTCTGATATGCGGAAACTCCTCGTCATCGCGCTGGTAGTGGGGCAGGCCTCCTGGCCTGCCCAGGCGCCGCAGGCGCCCGCTCCCGCTGCACGCCCGACTTTCTCCTCCACCACCAGCCTTGTGGTCGTGGATGTCACCGTCCGCGACAAATCCGGCAAGCTCATCGAAGGCCTCCAGCAGAACGACTTCACCGTACTGGAAGACGGCAAGCCGCAAAAGATCAGCGTCTTCGAATTCGAGAAACTGGCTACCGAAGCCGCGCCCGCCGAGAAGCCCCCCACTCTGGAAGACGCCGACATCGTCCCCGAGGCCCCGCGCAAGATGATCGCCACCGAAGAGCCCGGCAAGATCCAGTACCACGACAAGCGCCTGCTGGTCATGTTCTTCGACCTCGGCTCCATGGCCATCCCGGAACAGCTCCGGGCCCAGGACGCCGCGCTCAAATTCCTGGATACCCAGATCACCGCCGCCGACATGGTGGCGATCATGATGTACACCGCCAGCCTCCAGGTGCTCACCGACTTCACCGGCAACCGCGACCAGCTCCGCGACATCATCAACAACCTGCCCATCGGCGAAATGGCCGAGCTTGCGGGGATGGCCGACGACGCCAGCGACGACAACGAAGACACGGGCGCCGCGTTCGTCGCCGACGAGACCGAGTTCAACATCTTCAATACCGACCGCAAGCTGCAAGCCATCGAAGACGCCTCCAAGAAGCTGGCCGCGCTCCCCGAGAAGAAAGCGCTCATCTACTTCTCGAGCGGAATCCAGAAGACCGGCGTCGAAAATCACGCGCAGCTCGAAGCCACCATCCTGACGGCGACCAAGGCCAACGTGGTGCTGTATCCCATCGACGCGCGCGGCCTGATGGCGGATCCTCCCGGGGGCGGCGCCAGCAAGGCCGCATCGCGCGGCACCGGCATCTACTCCGGGTCGGTGCACAACACGCAGCGCACCGCCATCAACGATTCGCAGGACACCCTGGTCTCGCTTGCCGCCGACACCGGCGGCAAAGTCTTCCTCGACAGCAACGATCTTTCCCTCGGGCTGGTACAGGCGCAGCAGGATTACCGCAGCTATTACGTGCTCGGTTATTACACCACCAACTCCGCGCAGGACGGCAAGTACCGCCGCATCACCGTGCGCCTCAATAACGACAAGACCGCCAGGCTGGAGCACCGCGACGGCTACTACGCCGACAAGGTCTGGGGCAAGTTCAACGCCCAGGACAAAGAGCAGAAGCTGATGGAGGCGCTTAACGCCAACAAGCCGGTGACCGACCTCCCGTTGGCTCTCGAAGTCGATTACTTCCGCGTCAGCCCGACCAGTTACTACGTGCCCGTATCGGTGAAGCTTCCCGGCTCCGTGATCGGACTGGCCGAAAAACACGGCGGCGCCGGCGAGACCCAGTTCGATTTCCTTGCCCAGATTCAGGACGAGCGGCGCAACGTGGTGGGCAACGTCCGCGACTTCATCAAAATCAAGCTGGACTCGGCCCAAGCCGGGAAACTCTCGCGCCGCAGCATCCACTACGACGCCGGCTTCACGCTGAACCCCGGCCGCTATCGCATGAAGTTCCTGGTGCGCGAGAATCTCACCGGCAGGATGGGCACCTTCGAGGCGCGCTTCGTGGTGCCCGACCTGGCCGCCGATTCCGTGATGCTCAAGACCAGCAGCGTCGTCTGGAGCAGCCAGCGTGAACCCATCAAGACCGCGGTGGGCGCGGCCGAGAAGATGAATCGCAAAGCCGCAATGGCCAACCCGCTGATCGTCGGCGAGGAGAAGGTGGTTCCGGCCGTGACCAAGGTCTTCCGCCGCAGCCAGAACATGTATGTCGCCTTCGACGTCTACGACGCCGCGCCCGATCCCGCCAATTCCAAAGCCCGCAAAGTCGCCGTCAGCATGAGCCTGTTCAACCAGAAGGGCGCCAAGGCCTTCGAGGTCGCTCGCGTGGAAGCCACGGAGCTCGCCGCCACCCGCCCCAACACCGTGCCGGTGCAGCTCCAGGTGCCGCTGAAGGGTCTCGCGCCGGGCCGCTACATCTGCCAGATCAACGTTGTCGATGAAGTCGGGCGCAAGTTCGCGTTTCCCCGCTCCCCGCTGATGATCCAGTAACCTTGCTGACGGGCCCTGACGGCCGTGCGACACCCTGGACACCGGGCGGAAACCGGCGCAACATGAAATCGGAGCTTAAAGTATGAGAACCAGTGTTTCGGCATACGGCTCCTCATCGAATCGTCGCGGTGATTTCCTCGCTCCTCTGATTCCCGGGAAGCCGAAAACAAGAACCAGCGGGTTTCCGACAGCCCGTCACCTTCCGGTCTGGGCCCTGGCGCTGTGGTGCGGCGTGAGCCTCGCCGCGCAGCCGCGGATCCTCGCCATCGACGTGACCAATGTCGTACACCCGATCACGGTCGAGATCATTACCCACGGATTGGAACAGGCGAAGCAGCACAACGCCGCGGCGGTTCTCATCCGCCTCAACACTCGGGGAGGCATGATGGACGCCGCGCGGCAGATCGTCCAGGAGCTGGCGGCTTCGCCGGTGCCGGTCATCACCTACGTAACACCCACCACCGCCGGCGCGGCATCGGCGGGTTTCCTGCTGCTGGAAGCGGGCGACGTAGCGGCCATGGCCCCGGGCACGCACGCAGGCACAGCAGGTCCGCTCACCGTTCCCAACATGGACCCCGTGTTGAGGGAAAAACTCGAGAACGATGCGGCGGCCACGCTACGCGCCATCGCGGGCAAGCGCGGCCGCAACGCCGGGTTGGCCGAAGAGACGGTCCTCAAGAGCAGGTCTTTCACTGATCAGGAGGCTTTGGACAGCAAGCTGATCGACCTGGTGGCGGCAAGCGAGCGGGAATTGCTCGCGCAGCTCAATGGCCGCGAAGTAGTTCGTTTCGACGGGCAAAGGCAGGTTCTTCATGTTGCTGGAGCGGTGGTCATCAACTATGAAAAGACGGTTCGCGAGTCCTTGCTCTCCCCCCTGACCGACCCGAATCTGGCATTGGTCCTGCTGGTCCTGGGAGGCCTGGGGATCTATGTGGAGTTTCATTCACCCGGTCTGATTTTCCCCGGCGTGGCAGGCGCCGTCCTGGTTCTGCTCGGAATGGCTGCCATCGCGGTCCTGCCCATCAATTGGCTGGGCGCCGCCCTGATCGTGCTCGCGTTCGTGCTCTTTGTCCTGGAGGCGAAAATCACTTCTCACGGCATTCTGGGCGCGGGCGGCGCGGCCGCAATGGTGTTGGGCGCCCTGACTCTGATCGACAGCCCGGTCCCCGAGATGCGGATTCGGTTCGAGACCGCGCTGGCGATCGCACTGCCGTTCGCCTTCATCACCACCATACTGCTCACGCTCGTTTTGCGCGCCCGCCGGAACCCCGTCGTGACGGGCAGCGAAGGGATGATCGGAGAAGTCGCGGTTGCCGCCGGCCCGCTTTCCCCGGCGGGCAAGGTGTTCGTGCACGGCGAATACTGGGATGCGATTTCCAACACGCCCGTCCCGGATGGCCTGCCAGTACGAGTGACGGGCATTGAGCGGCTGACGCTGGTTGTCCAGCCAATGCCGAAGGCCACTGGAGGTTAAGATGTTCAACGTAACAACCGTTGTAGTCGCCATCCTGGTGATCTACATTCTTTCGTCCATCAAGATCCTGCGCGAATACGAGCGCGGCGTGATCTTCCGGCTGGGGCGCGTGCTGCCGCATCCGAAAGGCCCCGGCATCATCCTGGTGTTCGCGCCGGTTGACCGCATGGTTCGTGTTTCACTGCGGATCGATACCTTGGAGGTGCCGCCCCAGGACATCGTGACGCATGACAACGTGACGGTGAAGGTGAACGCCGTGATCTTCTTCCGGGTGATCGATGCGCGGCTGGCGATCCTGGAGGTATCCAGTTTCTTGTACGCAACATCGCAGTTGGCACAAACCACGCTGCGCAGCGTGCTGGGAGAGGCGGATCTCGATGAGTTGCTGAGCCAGCGAGACCACCTGAATTCACGCCTGCAGACGATTTTGGACCGCCACACGGCGGCTTGGGGCGTCAAGGTGGTCCTGGTGGAAGTGAAACAGGTGGACCTCGCCGAGCAGATGATCCGGGCCATCGCGCGCCAGGCAGAAGCCGAGCGCGAGCGCCGGGCGAAGATCATCCACGCGGACGGCGAATACACCGCGGCGGAGAAGCTCAGCATGGCTGCGGCGGTGCTGCAGAGGCAGCCGGTGGCGGTTCAGTTGCGATATCTTCAGACGCTGGTTGAGATCGGAACCGAGAAGAACACGACCATCGTGTTCCCCCTGCCGGTCGACATCATTTCGTCCCTGTCGCGAGTCCTGGATCTGGCTGCCGGACCGCGGGGATCCGGCACGCCGGCCGTGCCGGAGAAGGTCGCAGCGTGAGGAGGTGAGGAGGCCGCACCGTTGAAATTCGGATGCCGATAACCTATATTGGCTTCGGGCCACCTCGAGCCAGATGGAGTCTTCGTATGCCACGATTGATGAGAGACCTGCCTGGTGCCCAACCAGTCGACGCGCGAGGCGTCGGCGTCGGTCCACCGGCCACCCTGCCTGCCGGGACGGAATTTGTCATCACGATTCAAAAACTCAGAAAAGCCGATGACAGCTTCGACGAGCTCTGGTGCGAAATCCGCATTGCAGATCGCCTGTATCGAGTTCCGCTGAGGCTTTTGAATTTCGCGAACGCGGCCTGAGGGCCCAATCCAAGGGTGGAACAGGAGCGGTGGATGAGCGACACCAACATTCGCATTGTATTCGCCATCCTCTGTCTGCTCGCCCTCTGGCTGCTTTATATGCTCTACCGGGGAAGATCGTGACGGCGTATCTTCACCGCTTTGGAGACGGGGGCGGAAACAGCCGGTACCCGCGGCCAGGGGGGTACCACTGCGCCAGCAGTTCCAGACGGCGGCGGAGTTGCTCCGCCGGCAGAAAACGGACGCCCGTTCGGACGCGCACATCGTGCCAAAGGCTGTGGATGTATTCGGCTGCCGTACCGGCAAGAGAAGCGGATCCGTAGCGCTCCAGCCGCCGGCGGCTCGCCGCGCTGTGACGGCTGGAAAAAAGGAGGCGCTTCTGTTTGAGCGCCTCCTCGTCGATTTCTCCGGGGACGCCGGCCCGCGTCTCATCATCGAGAAGCCCCCAATAAGCCTTCCGTTGCAGGTCGCTTAACCTTTCCCAGAGCGCCTGCCCAAGGCAGACAAGCAATTCCAGGGCGATGTCGTGATGGTCCCGGCCTGCCGTCGCGAGTGAAATCTCGATTCGCGCGCCGCTCAAGGTCCAGCGTGATGCGACCGAGGGGCTACCGAGATCATTGACAATCGATACCCGGCAGGGCCCAAGCTGGCGGACCATGTCCGACGGGATCGCGCGTACCGCGGGCCGAATGAAATCGCGGATCAAAGCCGGCGAAACCTCGGCCGCGGCGCTCGCCTGCCAGCCGTGAGCGATGCGGAACCGGCGTTCCCTGCCACTGCTTTCCACCGCCGTGCTTTTGAACCGGCGCTTGTCAGGCCTTCGGGTTCTTCGCGGCCTTCTTGATCAGGGGCGCAGCCTTTTTCGCGTCGTCCTCCGTCTCAAAGCCGATGACCGCGGAGAATCTCTGTCCGATGACCTGCGCGACCAGGAAGGCGATGTTGATCCCCGCGGCGCCGACGGTCTGTGCCACGGCCCAACCCAATCCCGGCTTGTTGTCGCCCTCGACGAGCAGAGTCGGAATGGCTGCGGCGCCGAGACCGGCCGTCGCAGCGGCAGCGGCCAGCTTTTTCCCCGTGATCGGGAAGACTTCGATTACCGCCTTCCCTTCAGCGCCGGGGTGTCGATAGCCCATGACGACCGTCAGGTCCGCGCCCGCCCTGGCAGGCGGTTCCATCGTGCTGGCGAGGGCACCGGGCCTGTTATCGACTTCCGTTCGCCACAAGATGATTCGTTTGACACTGATTGGCATGCCTTACCTCCACCGGGACGCTGAGTTCGCGGACGCGTAAGGCCTCAGCGCGACCCGTAGCAAATATAGGTCAACGATGTCCGAAATACAACCGGGTCGGCGCGGGCAGCGTTAGAATCGAAGCGGGTGCGGCGCGGCGCCGCCACGCGGGCGGCAACAGGACGGACGAACGCTCTCCGCGACAGGCACCGGCCTGGGGAGTAGAAACCCGGCAGCCACGGCAAGCCGGCCTTGCCGCCGCACCCAGACGCTCCCAGGAACTGCGATCTTCGTTGCACGGTTTTCGCCTGCCGGGTGTATTCTGAAGGCGGATCTGGACGTCCGAATATGGACCGGACCGCCAGCGGCGGCGATTCCTCATCCGCCTCGGTCTTCGAGGGCTGGAATATCGGCGCCGTTTCGGTAAAAAGGGTTCGCCTCCACGCCGATGGCGCAGTCGAGGCTGACATCCGGAGACACGGCGGAGATCCTGCTGCCACGGTCCGTCTGCTGTTGAACCAGGGCAGCGTACCGCCCGACGGCGCGGTAGTGACCGGGTCGCAAGCCATTTCGTTTCTCGCCCTGCCTTACCTGCCGGAGTCGATTTGCATTGAGGCCGCTCTGCGCCAGCTTGGGACGTGTCCGGACCTGGTGGTGTCCCTGGGAGGCGAGACGTTTGTCGTCTACAGCGTCGCCAATGGCGCGGTGCGGCGCATGACCGCGAGCAGCCGATGCGCGGCGGGGAGCGGCGAATTCCTGGTGCAGCAGTTCGGCCGGATGAACCTGGATCTGGAGACGGGAATCGCGGCAGCACGGCAGGGCCGTCGCGTGGAACTGGCGTCGAGGTGTTCGGTCCACTGCAAGTCGGACGCTACGCACAAGCTGAACAAGGGGGAGTGCACCCCGGCGGACATTGCCTGCTCTCTGCTTGCAGGCCTGGCGGCCAAAATCGGCGCGCTCATCCTGGCGGCAGGCTGGCGCCGCAATCACGTCCTGCTGGCGGGTGGATTGGCGCAGAGCACCCAGCTTCTCGATGAAATCGCACGCCTTCTGCCGGGGACGCGGTTGGAAGCCCTGCCGGAGAGCGGCTATCTGGAAGCGCTCGGCGCCGCGGTGTCGGCACGGGAAGAAGGCCGGCAGAAACTTCCTGGCACCGATGCCTGGTTGAAGCCGGCGGATATCACACGCTTCAGGACGCGGCGCCCCTTGAGCGAGTTTGGCGATCGTGTGATCCGCGTCCCGGATCGCGGCTTGATCCCGCCACAGCCGGGAATGCAGTGCATCCTGGGCGTGGATGCAGGCTCCACGACCACCAAAGCCATACTGTTGGATCGCGCATCCGGCCGCATCGCGGCGCGGTGTTATCTGCGAACCCACGGCAACCCGCTACAAGCCACAGCCGAGTGCATCGCCGCGTTGCAGAGCCAGGTGGGCGGAATCCCGCATCGGGTGGTGCAGGCAGCGGTCACCGGTTCGGGCCGTGAAATTGTGTCGGTCTACCTTGATAACTGCGCGATCTTCAACGAGATTCTGGCGCATGCCCGCGCCGCCCGCGTGGCCGTTCCCGACGTGGATACGCTTTTCGAAATCGGCGGACAGGATGCGAAGTTCGTGGGTTTGCAGGCGGGCGTCCCGGTGGACTATTCGATGAACGACGGCTGTTCAGCCGGAACCGGGAGCTTTCTCGAAGAGGCGGCGAGCTCGGACATGCACGTCCCGGCCGGGGAAATCGGTCCGCTGGCCCTGAGCAGCGCCAATCCGGTGGCTTTCGGTGAGCGTTGCGCCGCTTTCATCAATTCCGAGGTGCGCTCCGCGCTGCAGCAGGGGATTCCTCGCGCCGATGTTCTTGCCGGTTTGGTCTATTCAATTGTCGAAAACTACCTGTCGCGCGTTGTGGGCGCGCGCCAGGTCGGGCGAACGGTCGTGGTTCAGGGAGGCGTGGCGCTCAATCCCGCGATCGCGCCCGCGATTGCGGCTCTTGCAGGCGTCACTGTGACCGTCCCGCCAAACCCGGAACTGATGGGCTGCGAGGGTGCGGCCCTGATGGTGCTCGATCTGCTGTCGACCGGAGCGGTTCCCGCCTGGGACCGGGACCTGGACTCCTTCGCCGGACTGCGGATGCAGACGAAAACGCCGTTCGCCTGCGCCGCCTGCGAGAACCGGTGCGAAATCCAGAGATTCTCGCTCGCCGGCCGGACCCTCGCCTTCGGCGGCCTGTGTTCGAAGTGGGAGATGGCGCGCCGGCCGAAAACCCTTCGCCGCCCGGAAGGCCGTGACCTGGTATCCCTCCGGCATGAGTTGATGTTCAAAACCTTTGCCCCGGAGGCGCCCGATCATATACGAGGCCGCATCGGTCTGCCCCTGGCGCTTACCACCTATGAGCTGTACCCCCTATACGCCCGATTCCTGAACGGACTCGGCTACGAGGTCGTGCTTTCGCGGCCGGGCTGCGGTTCCCGCCGCACGTCCGCACCGATGTGTTACCCAGCCGAACTGCTGCACGCGGCCGTGGACGATCTGCTCGCCCAAGGAGTGGATTTCGTCTTTTTGCCCTACATGCGGGAGTTTCCATGCGCCGCGAACGACATGCACGGTTATCTGTGCCCGATCACGCAAGACATGCCGGGCGTGATCTCCGCCTTTTTCGAGCCGGCCTCCGCCAGGATTCTGACGCCGGAGATGGGCCTGGCGCCGAAGCTTGCCGCGGTCACGGAGCGCGAGGTCGCCAACCTCGGCGCCCGGCTAGGGGTGTCCGCGGACCATGCAAGCGAGAGCTGGTCTCAAGCCGCGGCACACCAGGCCGCCTTCGAACGGTCCTACCGCGAAGCCATCGAAGGCGCCTTGGCCGGGCTGGAAGAACCCGCGGTCATACTCACGGGCCGTCCGTACGTGGCGTATGCGCGCGAGGTGAATCTCTCCGTTCCCCGCAAGATCGCCACGCGCGGATTCACGGTGATTCCGGGCGACGCTCTGCCGGCGGAAATGCGGCCGAACGAACGCAATGTCTGGCACTACACGCAGAATGTAATCGCCGCCGCGGAATATGCCAGGCGGCACCCCGACCGCTATGTCTGCAATCTCTCCTGCTTCTCCTGCGGCCCGGACGCGATCATTCAGCACCGGCTCCGCCGTGAGTTGGAAGGCCAGCCCTTCTGTTTTCTCGAGATCGACTCCCACACGGCGCACGCCGGCATCGAAACGCGCGTCGGCGCTTTCCTGGATATCATCGAGGCCAATCGCCGCCGACACGTCGCGTCAACGGCGGAGACAGGAAGGCGCATCACGCCGGCTCATCTGGAACCGGACGGCACGCGCACGTGGATCGTGACGGGAAACGGAGAGCGGCTGGAACCGGACGATCCGCGAGTGGTTCACGTTTCGCTGGCCGACGGCCCTCAGTTTGTGTCCGATATCCTGGCGAGCTTTTACGCTTCGATCGGATGGCGAGCGGTGTTTCTGCCGAACACCACCGCGGAGACGCTGCAATATGCCAAGAAGGTGTGTTCGGGCCGGGAATGCCTGCCTTTCCTGGCCATGGTCGGCAAGGCCGTGCGATATCTGGAGACGCGTCCGCCCGGTGAGGTGACGGTGTTCCAGCTTTTGGACCAGGAAGGCCCGTGCCAGATCGGAGGCTGGTACGATGCGGCGCCGATTCTCTTCGAGCGTCTGGGTGAAAGCAACGCGGTGATGGCCTGGCCCACGGCCAGGAACAACTATCTCGGCAAAGGCGACCGGGTGGGTGCTTTGAAAGTGGCCGCATATGTTCTGAGCGACGTGGTAACCGAGATGCGCTCGGCTCTGCGCTGCCTGGCAAAGGACCGCGACGGCGCCCTGGCGCTGATCGGCGAGCTGGAGAAGAGGCTGATCGCGGCGAGCCGCGGCGGACTGGTGGCCGCCGAGCGTGAACTCCGGCGTGCCGTCAAGCTGCTGGCCGACGTGCCGCTGCATGCGCCGGTGGAACGCTGCGCCCGGGTGCTGCTTTTCGGCGGCGTCAACCGGGTTTTCGTCGATGGCCCGGTGAAGGACTTTTTCGAAGAGCGCGGGATCCTGACCAAGACTACGGAGATGTCGGAATTCATCTGTTTCCTCCAGGCGGAAGACATCGTGCGGCTGGGCTTCTCACACGGCCACCTCGCGCCCGGAGATCAGGGTTCGATCCCGGTTCTGCTCTCGGAGCTGGTCTGGGACCCCGACAGGGCCGCCGCCATGAGAGCTCTGGCCGCGCGCGTGCGCATCGGATTCATCGAAATGCTGGATCAGAGGTGGCGCCGGATCGGGAGCGAATCCGGCTTGCTTTTCAGTCCTTACGTGCGCTTTGGGGATATCGAGCGGGAGGGCCATAAGCGCATCTCGCTGAACGGCTACACCGAGGCCCCGATCACGATCGGCCGCTATGCCACCCTGATGGCCGCCGGGGCGTTCGACGGCTACGTCAACATCGGCGCTTTTAACTGCGCACCGGCGAATACCGCGTCCGCGGTGATTCACGCGCTCTCCCTCCGCACCGACACGCCATACGCGGTCATCGAGGCGGACGGCGACTGTATGACCACAGGTCAACTCCGGCAGCTCGAGACGGTTGCGGTCCAATGCCGGCGCCGGCGGGAGAGGATCGATGAAACAAGCCGCGAGAGGGCTCGTATCCCTGCCGAGGTCGCGTGAAGCCCTGTTTTCAGCGTTGTATTCAAGATGACGATATCCTAAACTAAAAGCGGAGTAACGAGAAGATGCCGGGTGTCGCAACTCCGCCGGAGACGGGGCGCGGGCTCGCGTCCAGCGAGCGCATCGCCGAAGGCGCCCGCGAGAATTTGTCGAACGGCGCGGGACGCGCCAGCCGTCCACGCCGCCTGCTGCGCGATCTGTTCCGCGGCCTGAATGCCCTTCTGAAGCTGAGCGATTTCTCGCGCGGAGACATCTTCCGCGACTGAGCAACTGCCACGAATGGCCCGCGGGCTGCAGAGCGGACTGAAGCCATGAACACCTTTCCTTTCCTGCTCGGCGCTCTTTGCGTGTTCGCGCTCTGCTACCGCTACTACAGTGCCTTCATCGCCGCCAGGGCGCTGGTTCTGAACGATTCGCGCGTTACCCCGGCCCATACGCTGAAGGACGGGCACAATTATGTGCCGACGCCCCGGTGGGTGCTTTTCGGCCACCATTTCGCCGCGATCGCAGGGGCCGGACCCCTGATCGGACCAACCCTCGCCGCACAATTCGGTTTTGCCCCCGGGTTCCTCTGGCTGCTGACCGGAGCCGTGCTCGCCGGCTGCGTCCAGGATTTCGTGGTGCTGACGGCTTCGGTCCGCCACAAGGGGCGTTCGCTTTCCGATATTGCCCGCAAGGAGATCAGCGGATTCACCGGCCTCGTGGTCATGATCGCCGTGCTGTTCATCCTGCTCGTGACCCTGGCCGGCCTGGGCATCGTCGTGGTGAATGCCCTGGCTGCCAGTCCGTGGGGCGTGTTCACCATCGGCAGCACCATACCGATCGCGATCGTGATGGGTCTGTGGATGTTCAAAGGCCGCGAGGGGAACGTCGCCATCGGAGGCCCGAGCGCATTCGGCGTGGTCTTCCTGATCGGCGCGGTGGTCGGGGGGCACTGGTTCTCCCAGTCCAGCTTCGCCCATGTCCTCACGTTCACGCCGCACCAGATCACGGTGCTCATGGCGAGCTACGGGTTCGTCGCGTCGGTGCTGCCGGTGTGGCTGCTTCTGACGCCGCGCGGCTATCTTTCCACCTACGTCAAGCTCGGCACCATCGCCATTCTCGTCGTTGGAGTCCTGATCGTCCGCCCGGACATCCAGTTTCCGGTCTTCAGCCAGTTCATCCACGGCGGCGGGCCGATCATCAAAGGAAAACTCTTCCCATTTCTCTTCGTGACCATTGCCTGCGGGGCCATCTCCGGGTTTCACGCCCTGGTGGCTTCCGGCACCACCCCGAAGATGGTCGACCAGGAAACGGACTGCCGGTTCATCGGCTACGGCGCGATGGCCGCCGAGTCGCTGGTGGGCATTCTGGCCCTCATCGCCGCCACCTCCATGCATCCCGCCGACTATTTCGCCATCAACAGCGCGCCCGCGGTATTCGGCCGCCTCGGCTTGCATACGGTGAATCTCGATGTGCTTTCGCGGGAGATCGGCGAGAATCTGGCAGGGCGCACCGGTGGTGCGGTTTCCCTCGCCGTGGGCATGGCGCAGATCTTCAAGGCTCTGCCCGGCATGGATCGGCTGGTCACCTATTGGTACCACTACGCGATCATGTTCGAGGCGCTCTTCATCCTGACCACGGTGGATACCGGGACGCGCGTCGCCCGCTACGTGCTGCAGGAGCTTCTCGGCAAGGTCAACAAGAGCTTCGGCGACACCGCCTGGCTTCCGGGCAACCTGGTTACGACCGGCGCGGTCGTAGCGGGATGGGGCTATCTCATCTACACCGGGAGCATCTCGACCATCTGGCCCCTGTTCGGCACGGGCAACCAGTTGCTGGCGACCATCGCCCTGGCCGTGTGCACCACGTTCCTCGTCAACATGGGCAAATCCAGGTGTGCCTGGATTACGGCGGTGCCCATGTGCTTCGTCGGTGTCGCCACCGTAGCGGCGGGCCTATTGTCCATCAGGGATATCTTCTGGCCGCTGACCGCGCAGCCCGGGCAGCGCTTCACCGGCTATCTGGATTCGACGCTGATGGCCCTGTTCATCGTGGGAGCGATTCTCGTAATCTCCGGCGCCATCCGGCGCTGGATCGCCGTCTGGAAGGGCGCACCTCCGCCTCCCGAAGCGTTCGGGCGGCCCGAATCGGCGAGCAGCGGAGTCCGCATGGGATGCTGCTGAGGCGGGAGGCTTTATGAAGGATGCCGCAATGGCGGAGGTCAAACTCCGTCCCCTGGAACTGACTGACCTGGAAAGTGTTCATGAACTCCTGTCGGATTGGAGTGTCGTCCGGCACATGCTTTTCCCGCTGTGCTCCAGGCAGGACTCCGAGAAATTCCTTCTGGATGCCGTCGTACAGCCGGAGACCACGGCGTGGCGCTCAATCGTGCGAGGCATCACCGATTCGTCCTCCGTTTTGATTGGCCTGTGCGGGATCGCGATCCTGCGCGGCTCCGAGGAAGGCGAGATCTGGTATCTGGTGAGACCCGATCACTGGGGCCGCGGCCTGGCCACCAGGGCGGCGGGGCAACTAATCGACTTCGGGTTTCGGGAGCTCTGCCTGCATCGCATCTGGGCCTGTTGTCTCCCCGAGAACCCGGCGTCCGCGAAGGTGCTGGAGAAGGTGGGGATGCGGCGCGAAGGACTGCGGAGGGAAAATCTGAAGATCCACGGAGTCTGGAAGGACAGCGTCCTCTACGCCGTGCTGGCGGACGAGTGGCAAACGGGGGCGGCTGCCGCCCGGAGGCCGGTTGCGGCCGAGGGCAACAAGGCTCTGGTCCTCGGCTTCGTGGACCGCCTTATCAATCAAAAGGACCCGAGCGCGGCGGATGATCTGCTCGCTGCGGATTACGTGGATCACGGCGCCCCCCGGGATCAGCCGCGCGGACCCCAGGGCGTAATCGCTACGTACCAGAAGGTGAGCCAGGCGCTAGCGGACATGACGGTGGTTACGGAAGACGTGATCGCGGAGGGTGACCGCGTGGTGACGCGCGAGCGGGCCGAAGCCACACACGTCAAGCTCTTGCTGGGCTTCCCGCCTTCCGGGAAGCGCGTTGCCTGGACGGCGATCAGCATCTATCGCATTGCCGGCGGGAGAATCGCCGAGCGGTGGGGACTCATCGACATTCGGAGCCTCATCGGGCAGCTTCGGCCGCAAGCCTCCTTGCACGAATAATGCTTCCCCTTGGCGCCTCGGGCGTCCCGGACTCAGCAGCTTGATCGCCGCCGGTATTCATTCCAGCAGCCGAATTGCGAAATACAGCCCGCCAAACAACACAATCGAGAGCACTCCGATCAGCGCTCCCTTCGCGATTCGCTCGCTTCGGGAAATCTCGACGGTATTGTCGTGCTTGATTTTGTCCTCCAAACTGTCAAACATGGCATTCCAGCCTCACGTTGCGAGAACGGTTCACCAGGTTTTCGGTTGCGGAGCCGGGGATCAGGTCGACGAATCCGTTGTGTCGGACTCAACCGTGATCTTCACCGGTTCTTGAATCAGTTTCGGATCGGTGCCCTTGGAAAGGACCATCAGCGAGAGACGCCCGGGCTTGGCCTCGGGCGGTATTTTGAACTTGATCGAAGTAGCGGTTTGCTCGATGATGGGAACCTTGACATCGGTTTGCCCATCGGTCAGGTACAGAGCAGCTACGTTGTCCCGATCGAGATTGGTCCCCTGTACGACCATTACATCGCCAACCCTGCCCGAAGCCGGCGTGACGGAACTCATTGCAGGCATGTCGGCTTGAGCGTGGACACCCGGGGGCAGAATGAGCGCAGCCAAGAGCGGAATCGATAATGCAGATATTCTCATCTCGATACCCTCTACCCACAATGGTAATCTCGCCGGCTCGCCGTTGCAATCGTTTTCCCCGCGTTCCCCGCGCCCGCCCGGCCGGGTAGATACCCCTTCTATTTCAGACTTTGTAGTCCTATAATCTTAGCGGAGTGAATCCGGCCGTAGAGGAGGTCGCTCTTGAAGATCCTCAAGCTCCGCAAGGAGAAGCTGGACCTTTTTGCCTCGGTCGTCCAGCAGTTCGGCGAATTGCATGCGCCGGTGGAACAGGATGGAAGGTACGTTTTCCGGCGGCTGACCCGCTGGTCGGAGGCGCGCCTGGAATACGACCGCACCATCCTGCCGCCCAAGAAATATTTCCTGCCTCCGCGGGAGACTCTCCTGCGCTATCGCCCCGAAGCAGGTTTCGAGCCGTGCACGGACGGGTTGGATCGCCGCATCATCCTGTTCGGCGTGCATGCCTGCGACGTGTACGCGCTCAATATCCTGGATCGCGTCTTCGCCGGGCGGTACAACGATCCCTACTATCAGACGCGCCGGAAGAACATCGCCATCGTCGGCATCGACTGCACGCCCGACAAGCACTGCTTCTGCCGCTCCATGCGCGCCGACTTCGTCGACCACGGCTTTGACCTGTTCCTCTACGACACCGGCGACTACTACCAGGTATTGGTCGGCACCGCGCTCGGCGACGACATGGTGCTGGCCACCGGAAGCGTCTTCGAAGCCGTGGACTCCGCGGACATCGAGGACTACAAGCGCCGCTCCTCGAACAAGCGCCGCGCCTTCGAGCTCGATCTCGAAATCCGCGACCTTCCCGAGATCTTCGAGATGGAGTACCAGAGCGAGATCTGGGACGAGCTGGGCGAAAAGTGCCTCTCCTGCGGAAGCTGCAGCATGGTCTGTCCCACGTGCTACTGCTTCGATGTCGCCGACGACGTGGAGCTGGGATCGCGCGCCGGCAACCGGATGCGCGTCTGGGACTCGTGCCTCTTCGCCAACCATGCGCTGGTGGCCAGCGGCGAGAACTTCCGCGGACCGCGCGCCAGCCGGATCAAGTTCCGCTTCTATCACAAACAGCGCGGTTTTGTCGCCGAATACGGGCGGCCTAGCTGCGTGGGCTGCGGGCGTTGCATCAGCGCGTGCCCGGTGAACATCGACGTCGTCCAGGTGATCGACCGGCTCCGGAGGGTTCAAGATGTTGCTAGCCGATGAAGTCACAACCCATCGTCCCGTCCTCAGCGACAATCCCTACCAGCCGCAGATGGCGCGGATCGTGCGCATCTACAAAATGGTGGAGGACAACTACCTCTTCACGCTGCGCTTTCTGGACGATCGCCTGGCCCATACTTTCCGCCACCAGCCGGGCCAGTTCATCATGCTGAGCGTGCCCGGGGCCGGCGAAATGCCCATCTCGATTTCGTCGTCCCCATCGCGCCCCGAGATTCTCGAGCTGTGCGTGCGGCGGGTGGGGCGTGTCACCAATGCGCTTTACCGCCTGCACACCAACGACCTGGTCGGTGTGCGCGGCCCCTACGGCAACGGCTACCCCATACAGGAGATGAAGAACAACGACGTGCTGCTCGCCGCCGGAGGCCTGGGAATGGCGCCCCTGCGCTCCCTCCTCTGGTACGCCCTGGATCACCGCGACAAGTTCAGCAACATCACCTTGATGTACGGGACCAAGCGGCCGGAGGATATGCTCTTTCGCGAGGAACTGCTGGCGCTCGTGGACCGCGCCGACATGAACTGCCTCCTGACGGTCGACGCGGACCCCTCGGGAACCTGGAAAAATCATGTCGGACTCCTGCCCACGCTGTTCGATAGCGTGCGCATCGACCCGCTCCGAACCTATGCCGCCGTCTGCGGCCCCCCCGTGGTCTACAAGTTCATCCTGCGGAAACTGCTGGAGCTGGGCTTTCCGAAGAACCGCATCCTCATGTCGCTCGAGCGGCGCATGAAGTGCGGCGTGGGCAAGTGCGGCCATTGCAGCATCGGATACAAGTACACCTGTCTGCAAGGTCCGATCTTTACTTATTGGGATGCAATCAACCTGCCGGAGATGATCTGATGGGCAAGCCTGCTGTGGGAATCTTCGGACTCACGGGCTGTGCGGGAGACCAGCTCGTGATCCTGAACTGTGAGGACCGGCTCCTGGACCTTGTCTCGCTGGTCGATATCCGCGACTTCCTGATGGCCTCTTCCGAAAACGACGCCGAGTGTTCGCTCGACGTCGCGCTGGTCGAAGGCGCGGTCCTCAGCAACCGGGACGCCGAAAAGCTTCGCACGATCCGCAAACGGGCCAGGATCCTGGTCGCGCTCGGCACCTGCGCCGTGTGGGGCGGGGTCGCGGCCATGGACCGCGGCGCCGACCGGCGAAAACTGCTGGAAGAGGTGTATGGCGAGACCGGGCTCAACTACGACTCTCTGCCGGCCCAGGCGCTGCACGAGATCGTCAAAGTGGACTTGAACATCACCGGCTGCCCCATTGAAAAGGATCAGTTTCTCACCGCGATCGCCAATCTGTTGAACGGCGACGTCCCGGTCTATCCTTCCTATCCCGTGTGCACCGAGTGCCGGATGCTGGAGAACAACTGCCTCCTGATCGAGCACGGAGAGGTCTGCTGCGGGCCGATCACGGCGGCGGGGTGCAACGCCCGGTGTCCGGAGATGCGCGTTCCCTGCGTGGGCTGCCGCGGCCCCGCGGCCGACGCCAATCCATCGTCGTTCCTGGGGATGTTCGAGGAAAAGGGCATTGACCCGCGCGTCATCGCCACCCGCCTGCGGACTTTCGCCCCCGAAGGAGTCGCCCAATGAAGACCATCGTCGTCGAGCACCTGGCACGAGTGGAAGGCCACGGCGGCATCACCGTCGAACTGGAAGGCGACGCGGTCAGCGACGTGCGCTTCGACGTCTTTGAAGGCGCCCGCTTGCTGGAGCCGCTGGTCCGCGGGAAGCGCTACGACGAGGTGGCGCCGGCCCTGTCGCGCATCTGTTCCATCTGTTCCGCGGCACACACGCTGACCTCGCTCAAGGCCACGGAGAACGCCTTCGGGGTCCGCATCAGCCCGCAAACGGAGCTGCTCCGCGAGCTCCTCTACCGCGGCGAGAGCATCGAAAGCCACGCCCTGCATCTCTTTCTCCTGGCGTTGCCGGACTACCTGAATTATCCGAGCGCCACCGCCCTTGCGGCGGACAAGCCGGACATCGTGCTCCTCGGCTTGCGCCTCAAGAAACTCGGCAACCGGATCCAGGAGACCATCGGCGGGCGGGCCATCCATCCGGTCAATGTCGTGCCAGGCGGTTTCGGCAAAGTGCCGGCCGTGGACCAGTTGCTGGAATTGCGCAGCGCACTGATCGAAGGCATGAAAGACTCCGATACCGTAGTCGATCTGATGGCCTCGCTTCCGGCAGCCGAATTCTGCCGCGGCAATACGGTGTACGCCGCGCTGCTTTCTCCCAACCTGGACAGCTATTATGCCGGCGACGAAGTCATGATCGCCTCCAACGGGGACCGGTCCATCATACGCGCCGCCGAATATCGCGAGCTGACCAATGAGCAATCCGTGCCGCACTCGCATGCCCGGCACAGCACCTTCCGGGGCAAGCCGTTCATGGTCGGCTCGCTGGCCCGGCTCACCGTCAAGCCGCGGCGGCCCACCGGAAGGCTGGTTGTGGTGCGGGAGCGGCTTCAGTTGCAGGCGCCGGCGGGCAACCCGATGGACAACAACAAGGCCCAGGCCCTCGAACTGGTCCGCGACATGGAGCGGGCGTTGGAGACGATCGAGCAACTGCTGAGGGAAGGCGTGAAAGACGAGCGGCCCGTGGGAGTGCATCCCCGTGCCGGCACCGGCACCGCCATCACCGAAGCGCCTCGCGGCCTGCTGATCCACAGCTACACTTATGACGCGGAGGGCAGGATCACATCGGCCGATGTAATCACCCCGACCGCCCTGAACGCCGCCAGCATGGAAATGCATTTCCGGCGCGCGGTGGAACAATGCGCGGAGCGTGACGACGCGGTCCTCTCGAAGCGGCTGCAAATGATCGCCCGCGCCTACGACCCGTGCATTTCCTGCTCCGTGCACCTGGTTCGGAGACGATGAAACCACTCCTCGTGATCGGTCTCGGAAATCCCCTGATGGGCGATGACGGCGTCGGGTGCGCCGTGGCCGGCCGGTTAGCCAATGACCCGAGACTGCCCGAGGATGTGGAAGTCGTTTCCGGCGGATGTGACCTGCTCCGGTACGCCGCGCAGATGGAAGGACGGAGCCGCGTGGTGGTTCTCGACGCCGTATACGAGAGCGCCGAGCCTGGATGCATCCTGGTGTTCGAGGACCCGGGCGCCCAACTGGACGCGACCCAGGATCACGCTCATCATCTTTCCGCCGGCCAGGCGATACAACTCCTCCAGATGACCATGCCTCTGCGCGCGACGCTGGTCGGCATCGGCGCTTCTTCCGCCGGCTTCGAGCCGTGGCTGTCGCCCCTCATGGAAAGTCGAATGCCGGCCATCTTGGACCGCGTGCTCCAGGAGTTGGTATGGACTTCTTCGATGTAGTCAAACACCGGCGTTCCGTGCGCGTGTTTCGCCGGACAGCGGTTGCGCCGCAGATGCTGCAACGGATTCTGGAGGCCGCCAACACCGCCCCGTCCGCCGGCAATTTGCAGGCGTACGAAATCTTCGTCATCGCGGACGACCGCACGCGGTCCGCTCTGGCGCGGGCCGCGTACGATCAGTTGTTCCTGGCCGGCGCACCGGTCCTGCTGGTGTTTTGCACGCACGCGGCGCGCGCCATGCGATACGGCAAGCGTGGCGAAGAACTGTACACGATTCAGGATGCCACCATCGCCTGCGCTTTCGCGATGCTGGCTGCTACCGCGCTCGGACTGGCCACCGTATGGGTCGGAGCCTTCGATACCGACGACGTCCGCAGTGCCATTGGGGCGCCTCTCAGTACCACCCCGATTGCGATTCTGCCCATCGGATACGCCGCCGAAGATCCCGCTTTCCCTGGCCGCCGCGCGCTCGATGACCTGGTTCACCGCAAGGAGTAAGGTTGTGACGGCACTCGTCTCACCCAATCCGCTTGAGAAAGGAGGCATTATATGCCGCGTTTCGCCAACCGATGGCTGCTCCTGGCTTGGGTAGCAGCCAGCGTGGCCTGCAGTACGGCCCGCAACCCTTCCCGTGGCTTTCGCCTCGCCGAAAACGGCGATACGGACCGGGGCAAGGCTGCATTCGTGGAATTCGGATGCGCCAACTGTCATGACGTGCGGGGCGCCAATCTGCCCAATCCGCCGGCACAACCGGTCGTCCTGGGAGGGCCCGTCGTCGCACAGCCCAGCGATGGCTATCTGGTGACCGCCATCATCAACCCCGCTTATCACGCGGCTCACTACGCCGCCCCCAATGCCATGCAGGGTGGCCATCCGCGCATGCCGGATTACACCAGCCGCATGACCGTGCAGCAATTGACCGACATCGTGGCCTATCTGCAATCCCGGTACTCGCTGAGCCCGGTCCCGCTCTCGGGCGCATACCGCTAGCAGGCTGGGAGCAGGCCTCGGCTATGCTTTTCCCTCCAGGCCAAGACCAGCCTGGCGGGTCCACCCCAGCGCCCGCCGGAACTCGCCGTCCGTAATTCTGCGGGACAACTCTGGGAATTGTCGAGCGTGGTGCGCGGGGTAGTATTGCGGCATGATATTGACATAGGTGGACCGCCCGAGCCGCGCGGCGACGAACTCCACAAATGCATCGGTTCCGGCCAGGTTGTGCGGCAGCACCAGGTGGCGGATCATCAACCCGCGCACCGCAATTCCGTCCTCGTCGGTGATCAGGTCGCCCACCTGGCGGTGCATCTCCACGATGGCGGCGGCCGCAACTTCCGGGTAGTCGTCGGCGCCCGCCGAGTACCTTCCCGCGACAGCCCTGTCCATGTACTTGAAATCCGGCAGATAGATGTCCACGATTCCTTCAAGCAGGCGCAGCGTCTCCACCGAATCGTAGCCGCTGGTGTTGTACACCAGCGGCACGCGCAATCCGCCGGCGATAGCTGGGCGCAGGGCCTGTACGATGTTCGGCACGAAGTGAGTCGGCGTGACGAGGTTGATGTTGTGGCAGCCCATCGCCTGCAAGCGGAGCATCATGCGCCCCAGTCTCTGGTCGCTCACAAGCTCTCCGGCGCGGCCGTGGCTAGTGTCCCAGTTCTGGCAGTATTCGCACAGCAGGTTGCAGCCCGCGAAGAAGATGGTGCCGGAACCGTGCCGGCCCACCAGCGGCCTCTCCTCGCCAAAATGAGGATGGACGGAGCAAACCCGTACGCGCGAACTGGATGCGCAGGTTCCTAGTTCGCCCTTCAGGCGGTTCGCGCCGCACTGGCGGGGACACAGGCGGCACTCGCGGTACACCGAGTAGAGGGCCCGCGCCCGGCGGGCCAGCTCTCCTCTTGACTCCAGTTCCAGATAAGACGGCTGCTGTGCACGCGCCGCGGATTGGGCAGCGTCCTGGTGCGGCATTGCGGAATCCTGCGTCTGAATCCATTGTATGCGCCTGCGCTCTAATTCAGAGCTTTACAGCGTTCTTCCGGACGTAGTCTTCCACTTTGGCCGGCTCCCGCCCGATGTAGTGGTAGGCCTCCGCGTAGCTCAGGCCGTACCTCTTGCCGATATCCGCATCCCGGTCCAGCACGAACTGGCGCGTGTACTCCCGGTTTGCCGTCTCGTCATCGCTGCCCAGCAGCGCCAGCCGCAATCCCTGCTGCGCCAGGCGGCGCCGCAGTTGCGCGCCGCTCTGGCCGGCCGGTCCCTGGGCGGCGTTCAACAGATTGACGGTGATCTTCTGCTCGATGAAGCCGCTGGTGTCGACCACGCGGTTCACATACTGTGGGCCGCGCGCGAAGTAATATTTCTCCAGCACCGGGTGCGGAGACAGGCCGGCGTCGAGGTGTTCCGGATAGTCCTTGGCCATGCCGGCCATCCAGCAGGCCGCTTCCACCGCGCGCGCCGTCACATAGTGGTCCGGATTCTCCTCGTAATGCGCCCACGGATCGTAGCAGACCACCGTGTCCACCTTCAGCAGGCGAAACAGGAAGATCAGCCGCAGGCGCAGTTCGAGCGGAGCCACGCCGTCCAGCATGTGGTTGCGGTAGTACAGGTCGTATGACCGTTTCAACCCCAGCGCCTTGGCCACGGCGAGATTGTCGCGCTCGTTGGCGAGCACGCCTTCGCCTACGCTGCCCGGCCCGGTATGGTCATCGTTGGTCGTGCGGATCAGGTAGCCCGTGTACCCCTCGTGAATCAACTTCAGCACCAGCCCGGCCGCGAAAATCGGGATGTCGTCGGCGTGCGGTTGAATGGCAGCGAGCACCTTGCCCGCATGCGGACTCCCCTGCTGAGCGCGCTCGATCTGAACTTCCGTGCTGGCAAACGGCCCTTCATCCGTCGCGGCGCCGGCACTGGACACTGCGAACGCGCCCCCCGCGACTCGGGCGATAAACTCGCTGCGTTTCATCGGATTTCCTCCCAGAGTGTATTCTGACGCCATTTCCAGCCGCGAAACATCCGATTGTCAGCCTCCCCGCTGAGTCATGACACGCACTGCGCCAATGCGCGCAGGCCGGGACCCGGCTGGTACAACGGCAAGTGCTTCCCAGCCAAGCCCGTGACAACCGGAATCAGACGTGCATATCCTATTATAGAAAGGACGTTGCAATGAACGTTGCAAAGCCTTCGCACCCCTCCGAACCTGCCCGTCATATGGACGCAGTCGAAATCGAGGTGTGGATCATGATCGCCGTTCTGCTCGGGCTCGCCTGCCTGACCTTCGTCATTCTGTTGGCCAAGGTCGCCGGGTAGAAATGCCGTCGGCAAGGCGTCGCTTCGCCTTATACTCGAGTTAGAACGCTTGTTTAGCGGGAGTCGCCGTGAACAACCCGCGAGCGGCCGCTCGATTGCTCCGAGTTGGTTGACCCTGCCCAGGCTGCGCCGGCTGTCGCAGATCCTTTCCTTCGGGCTGTTCGCGGTCCTTCTCTGCCTCGCCGATTCCACCGCCCGCGCGTTCCTGGAAATCGACCCCCTGATTGCCCTCACCAACGCGCTCACCACCCACGCACTCTATCGCGGACTGCTTTGGAGCCTGGCGATTCTCATCCCCACCTTCTTCCTGGGCAGGTTCTTCTGCGGATGGATCTGCCCGCTGGGAACGCTGCACCACTTAGTGAGCAACCTCCGCTGGGAGAGCAAGTCGGGCCGGCGGCGTATCGAGTCCAATCGCTACCAGCCCTGGCAGGCATTCAAATACTACCTGCTGTTCGCGCTGCTGGCGGCGGCCCTGTGCCGCAGTGCGCTGGCCGGCATCTTCGACCCCATCGCGCTCGCCGTGCGCTCGCTCGCACTGGCGATTCTACCCGCCCTCAACCACGCGCTGGGCGCGCCGCTCAGCGTCAAGCCGGCGCATTTCCGTCAGGCCTTTCCGCTGGGTGTGATTCTGGTGGTCATCCTGGCGCTCAATCTGCGGATCACGCGCTTCTGGTGCCGTGCGCTGTGCCCGCTGGGAGCGCTGCTGGGACTGGCGTCGCGGTGGTCGATCCTCGGTCTGGAGAAGCACGCCGGCCACTGCGACGAGTGCAATCGCTGCCTCCTGCATTGCCAGGGCGGCGACGATCCGATTCCCGGCGCGCCCTGGCGCAAGGCCGAATGCCACCTGTGCATGAACTGCGTCGCGGACTGCCCGGAAAACGGGATCCGATTTCGCTTTCTTCTCCGCCCGCGCGACACCGTGGAACGCGCCGACCTCAAGCGACGCAAAGTGCTGGCCGGCCTGGCCGGCGGCGCTGCCGCCATCCCCATGCTTCGCGCCAACACCGGCCTGTCCGCCGAGCCGCACGAGCGGCTGATCCGCCCTCCAGCGTCCCTGGACGAGAAGCAGTTCCTCTCGCGCTGCATCCGCTGCGGCGAGTGTATGCGCGTGTGCCCGAGCAACGCCCTGCATCCCGCGGTCACCGAAGCCGGGTGGGAAGGCCTTTGGACTCCCGTGGTGGTGCCGCGCGTGGGATACTGCGAGCCCAGTTGCACGCTCTGCGGCCAGGTGTGCCCCACCGGCGCAATCTGGGAGTTCACCTCGAAAGAAAAGGCCTGGAGCGAGCCGCCCTCCGGCACGCCGGACGCCCGGCCGATTCGTATCGGCACGGCGTTCTACGATCGCGGCCGGTGCCTGCCGTGGGCGATGGCCACCGACTGCATCGTGTGCGAGGAATGGTGCCCCACCTCTCCGAAGGCTGTCTACCTGCGCCCTGCCGAAGTGACCGATGCCGCCGGCAATAGCCGGCAGGTGCGCCAGCCGTACCTCGATCCCGAGCGGTGCGTCGGGTGCGGCGCGTGCGAGTACGCCTGTCCCGTGAAGGACCGGCCGGCCGTGTACGTGACCAGCGTCGGCGAGAGCCGCTCGAAGACCAACCAGATCCTGCTCGCGCACCCCGCCAGGCCGCCGTCCTGGCTGCCGGAGAGCGATGAGGCGCCCGGCTGGAAGAAGACCGGCGAGACACGCGCCTTTGAAGCGGCGGACCTCTGGCAATACGTCGATGGAGACGCCGAGCGTTATCTGCGCGCCGGTGTCCGCCGCACGCTCACGGCGGTCTACCGCCATCGGGACGGCATCGAGGCCGTCGCCGACGTCCACCTGATGGCATCGCCCGCGGCCGCGGCGGCGTTCTTCGAATCCGAGCCGTCCGCCGCAAGCCGCACCATAGCGCTCGGCGACGAGGGACGCAGCTACGGTCAGAGTGTGACGTTCCGGCGCGGGCCGTTCTTCGTCAGGTTGACGGCCTATCAGGATTCGCCGCAGACCGAGGCGGCGCTGGTGAGTCTGGGGCGTGCCATCCAAGCGCGCCTGACCCTCGCGGCGTCATGAGTGTAGTGCTATAAAGGAATCGGATTACCCGAATTGCTGCGCAACGGCCCAAAACCCGGCTTCACGCGCAGGGATCTCCTGCGGGCCGGATTGGCCGGTCCCCTCGCGGCCCGAGCCGCCCCCGAGAAATCGAAAGTCGTGATCGCGCGCGATGCCTCCTTGCGCGGCGCCGGGGGCTCCGCCGACTCCGGCCGCGTGCTGAAACTGCTCGATCGGGCCGTGCAGTCGTTCTACGCCTCCGATTCACCCCTCGACGCCTGGAAAAAAGTCGCGCGACCCGGCGAGGTCGTCGGTCTCAAAGTCAACTGCCTCTCCGGCCGTGGCGCCGCCACCAGCACGGTGCTGGTGGACGCCCTCTGCGAGCGCCTCCAGCAGGCCGGCATCCGGCAGCAGGACATCGTCATCTGGGACCGCCTGAACTCCGACCTGGAGAGCGCCGGCTTCCGCGTGACTTCCCGCAAGGATCGCGTCCGGTGCGTGGGCAACGACGCCTCCGGCTACGACACCGACCTCGCCGTTTACGGAAGCGCCGGCAGCCTGCTATCCAACACGCTCGCCAAAACCTGCGACGCCGTCATCAACCTGCCCGTGCTCAAAGACCACGGCATCGTGGGCGTCACGCTCGCACTCAAGAACCTCTTCGGCGCCATCCACAATCCGAACAAGTATCACACGAACGCCGGCGACCCCTACGTTGCCGACGTCAACATGTTCCCCGCAATCCGGCGCAAAGTGCGGCTCACCATCTGCGACGGCATCACCGCGCAGTACGAAGGCGGGCCTTCCTACATGCCGCAGTGGTCGTGGCCGTACAACGGCCTGATCGTGGCGCGCGATCCCGTAGCGCTGGATCAGACGGGCTGGCAGATCCTGGAGCGCAAACGCGCGGAAAAGGGAATGAAGCCCTTGCGCGCGCTGAACCGCGAGCCGGTGTACATCGCCACCGCCGCGGACGCGCGGCACCGCCTCGGGACCAACGATCCGAACCTGATCGACGTGGTGGAGGTCTGACGCCATGGATCGCAGAGCGTTTCTCCAGGGGCTCGCGCTTCCCTGCCTGGCGGCGCGCGCCGCCGATCCCGACGCCCGGTACACCGTCGAGGCCCGCTACTACGAAAAGCTGCCGTACAAAAAGATCAAGTGCAAGCTGTGCCCCCGTGAGTGCGTCATCGACGATCGCGAGCGCGGCTATTGCGGCGTGCGCGAAAACCGCGGCGGCACGTACTACTCGCTGGTCCATTCGCGCGTCTGCGCCGCGCACGTCGACCCCATCGAGAAGAAGCCGCTGTTCCATTTCCTCCCGGGCACGGTTGCGTTCTCGCTGGCGACCGCGGGCTGCAACGTCAACTGCAAAATGTGCCAGAACTGGGATATCTCGCAGTTCCGCCCGGAGCAGGTAGCCAGCAACTACCTGCCGCCCCGGGATGTCACCGGGGTGGCCCGCCAATACCGGTGCCCTTCGATTGCCTACACCTACAGCGAGCCGGTGGTCTTCTGCGAATACGTGCTCGATTGCGCGGAAGCCGGCCGCGCCGCGGGCGTGAAGAGCGTGGTCATCAGCGGCGGTTACATCCAGGAAGAGCCGCTCAAAGAACTGTGCCGCCGCGTGGACGCCATCAAGATCGACCTGAAGGCGTATTCGGAGAAGTACTACAAGGAAGTCGTCAACGGCGAGCTCAAGCCGGTGCTGAAGGCGCTCGCGACCATCCGCAAACAGGGCACGTGGAGCGAGATCGTCTATCTCGTCGTCCCCACCTTGAACGATTCCGACGAGGAGTTTCGCGGCCTCGCGCGGTGGGTGAAAACCGAGCTCGGCGTGGACGTGCCGGTGCACTTCTCGCGCTTCCATCCGGAATATCTGCTCAAGAACCTCCCGCCCACTCCCCTGGCGACGCTGGAACGTGCCAAGGCGATCTGCGATGCGGAGGGTTTGCACTACGTCTACATCGGCAATGTTCCCGGCCATCCGGCCGAGAGTACCGTGTGTCCGAAATGCCGCCGCGTGGTGGTGGAACGCGCCGGCTTCACCGTTCAGGCCATGCACCTGGACGGGGGCAAGTGCCGCTTCTGCCACCAGCCTGTCCCGGGCGTTTGGGATGGAGCGCTTCGCGTATGAAGATCTTTACTGTTGGCTTGCTCGCGTTGACACTGTTCGCGGGCGGCGCGCCCAAAGTGAGGCCGCCGGCGGTGGCCGGGTCGTTCTACCCGGCCGACGCGAATGACTTGGGCAGGATGCTCGACGGGTTTCTCGCCAAGGCTGCGCCGCCCCCGGTCGAGAACCTGGTGGCCCTGGTGGCGCCGCACGCCGGTTACGTCTATTCCGGGCCTGTGGCCGCGTATGCGTACGCGCTATTGAAGGGCCGCAAGTACGACCGCGTGGTGGTGATCGCGCCCTCGCATTACGAAGCCTTCGGGTTCGCGTCGGTGTATGACGGCGCAGCCTATCAGACGCCGTTCGGCCAGGTCCCGGTGGACCAGGCCTTCGCGGCGAAGCTGGCCAAAATGAGCTCGCTGATTCGCCTTTCCGGCGTGGGCCACACGCCGTCGGCGGAACACCCGGAGCATGCCCTCGAGGTCCAACTACCCTTCCTGCAGCGCACGCTGGGGCAGTTCCAGCTCGTCCCCATCGTGATGGGCGACCAGAGTTACGATGCGTGCCGCGCGCTCGGCGCCGCGCTCGCCAAACTTGTACAGGGCACCAACACACTCATCGTGGCCAGCTCCGACCTCTCCCACTATCACCCTTATGACATGGCCGTGAAGCTCGATCACAAGACCCTGAACGCGATCGAAGAGTACGATTACTTCGACCTGTCCCGCAACCTGGAGTCGCGCGTCTGGGAGGCCTGCGGCGGCGGGCCGATCGTGGCCACCATGATCGCCGCCGAGCGGTTGGGCGCCACGCAGGCAAAGCTGCTGCACTATGCCAACAGCGGCGACACCACGGGCGACCGCAGCCGCGTCGTCGGCTACGGCGCGGTTGCGCTGGCCAGGGCAGCCGGCGGCGCCGCAAACCACGAGGCGGCGTTCTCTCTCACCACGGCCGAGCAGGACGCGCTGCTCAAGATCGCGCGCAAATCGGTGGAGACCGCGGTGCGCGACGGCAAGCCCTACGAAAGTTCCTCCGGCGGGCTGGACGCGCTCGAGCGGGAGCGCGGCGCATTCGTCACCCTGACCGAGCACGGCCAGCTTCGCGGCTGCATCGGTTATGTCTCGCCGCTCAAGCCGCTTCATGTCACGGTGCGCGACGTTGCGATGTTCGCCGCACTCCACGACACGCGCTTCCGCCCGGTCACCGCGAGCGAGCTCGCCGGCCTGCATTACGAAATCTCGGTCTTGTCGCCGCTGCACCACGTCCGGGACGTCCAGGAGATCCGCGTGGGGCAGCACGGCCTGCTCATTCACGGCGGAGGACGGGAGGGGCTCCTGCTGCCGCAGGTGGCGAGCGAAGAGAAATGGGACCGGGCGACCTTCCTGGAACAGGTCTGCTACAAGGCCGGTCTTCCGCCGCGCGCGTGGCAGGACCCCGAATCGGATCTCTTCCGCTTCACAGCTCTGGTTTTCGGCGAGCGCCGGCAGCCGAGCGTGCGGCTATGGCAGCCGGCGCAAGGCTCACTAGAGCCGACAGTAGCGCTGTTCTGAGGAAGCCGAAAACCGGGACCAGCCAGAGGCTGAACAGAACGGCCGCCAGGCAGGAGCCCGCCAGGTCGAGCGCATAAAGCGTACCTGCGCGGGCCGGCGCGAAGATCCGGATGGCCAGCGGAAACTCGAATCCGCCGAGCATGCCGGCAAGCAGAGCCAGCACCGGAAACGCCGGGGCGCCCGCCGTTCCGATAAGACCCAGCAGGGCGAGCGGCGCGGCGGCGATGACCGCCTGTGTCACCGCCAGCGCGCGCAGACCCGCCGGTGCGCGCGGGCGCATCGCCAGCCAACTCCCCAATGCCATGCCCGCCATGAATGCCGCGATCAACACGGCGAGCTGCTGGTACACGTAGCCATGGAGCGCCTGAAATGCAAGCAGAAGGAGCATCTCGAGCCCGAGCATCGTAAACCCGGTAGCGGTCGTGCAGGACGCGGCCGCGAGTTGCGGCCGCCTGCCCGCCACGGCGACAAACGCGGTCAACAGGATCGCGAGGACGACCGCGAGCGGCACAAACCGGATTTCCGCCAGCGTCTGAAAAAGCCGGCGATAGCCCTGATGGAACTGGCTGCTCCACAGCGCAACGTCGAAGTAGTAGGCGATGGGCGCGAGATCCCGGTTGATGGGCGTTGCGGCGAGCGGACGGATCTGCACCTCCAGGTCTGCCTTGCGGTCGGGCGTCATGCGGAACGGGATGAAATATTCGCTCACATAACGGGTTTGCAGTTTGCGCGCGCGGAGGCGCGCCAGAAGCTCATCGGCGCCGGCAACCAGGACGCCCGGGCGCTGCGCCGCAAAGAAATGGACGGTCTCGCCGGGGATGGCCGTGACTTCGGGAAACACCTCCCGCAGACTCCTGTGGATCGCGCGCAGAAACTGCCCGAGCTCCGGGCTGATGTAGTTCTCCGACGACCTCAACTGGAAGGACAGAACTCCCGATGGCGTCAGCCTGCGCGCCGCCTCGCGGAAAAACTCGACCGTGTAGAACCGGTTGAGCTGCGCGTTCTGCGGGTCCGGCAGGTTGACGATCACGACATCGAAGGTGGAGTGCGTGGTCTTGAGGAACAGCCTCCCATCGGTGACGTGCACGCGCACCCGCCGGTCGGTTTCGATCGCGCGCCACTGGACGGGAAAATAGTCCCGCGCCAGGTCGAGAATCGCGGGGTCGAGCTCGACGTAATCGACGCGTTCCAGCGAGCCGTGCCCGAGCGCCTCGGCGATGCTGCCGTTGATGCCTCCGCCGATCAGCAGGAGGCTTCGCGGCGACGGGTGCTCCAGCAATGCGTAGTGCACCGCTTCCTCGGCGGCGGCGGGGTCGGGCACATTGAACAGGACCACCCCGTTCTCGTACATACTGCGGCTTCCCTCCGCGCCCACGATGGCCAGGCTTCCGTACGCGGAGTTGCGCGCCGCGATCAGGTGCTGGCCGCGCCAGAAGCGCTCCAGCGAGAGGGCCTCCCACCTTCGAGGTGCGGCGAAAGCGGCCAGCAACGCCGCCGCCATCGCCGCGTAGCGCAGCGGGCGGAGCGCGATACCGAACGCGGATGCCGCCGCCAGGTTGAGCGCCGATAGAATGCACGCGATTTCGAGCGAGCCGAGGTGGCGCACCAGCACCAGCCCGGCGGCGAGCCCCCCGACCGAGGAGCCGGCGGCCTCCCACAGATACACCGACCCGGCGGGATAGAGACGGCTGCCCACCGGGAACAGAGCGCCGGAGAGTGCGCAGAGCGGGGCGAGCACGGCAAGCGACGTGAGCAGCATCGGACTCGGGCCGAGCACTTCGCCCGGCACCGTCTGCAGCAGGCCTTTCGCCGCGCGCACCGCCAGGACCGTGCATGGCAGCGCGATGGCAAGCAGCAACTGGATAGCGGCCATCAGCCGCCGGGGATTCCCCGCGCGTGCGGCGATCCGGCCGGCCAGGCTGCTGCCGGCTCCCGTCCAGGCGAGCCAGCTTGCCAGCGTCACGCCGATGGAGATCTCGTTGCCGTAGAAAACCACCATCAGCTCGCGCAGCAGCACGATCTGCGCGATCGCCGCCGTGAAGCCGATCAGGACAATCACCAGCCGAACTCCGTATCCGGGCTTCACAACTCCAGGATTAGACGTAAACTGAGGTTGAGTCAAAGGTGAGGCCCGAGATGGATCCCAACCAGAGTCCGGCAGGACGTCGGGAGGCGATGATCCGGCTGCTTCGGCTCGGCGGGTTGGGCGCCGGGGCCGCGGGACTCGGCGTGTGGCTGAATGGCCGGAGCCGCCGGCCCTCCGAACCGCCGGTTTCCAACGCGCGGCCGAACTTCCAGATTCCCGCGGATCCCGTCCTTCCCGAAATGGCCGTGGTGCAGGGCGGCGATCCCGCCGGCCTGGCGCGCCGCGCGATCCAGGAGCTGGGAGGCATTCGCCGCTTCATCTCGCGCGGCGACGTGGTGGTGATCAAGCCCAACGTCTCCTGGGACCGCACCGCCGAACAGGCGGCCAACACCAATCCCCTCGTGGTCGGCGAGGTCGCCCGGCTTTGCCTGGAAGCGGGCGCGCGCCGGGTAATCGTCACCGACGTCACCATCAATGAACCCAGGCGCTGCTTTGCCCGAAGCGGCATCGGCGAAGCCGCCCGTGGCGCCGGAGCCGAGGTGATCCTGCCGGAGACGCGCCTGTTCCGGGAGGTCGATCTGCGCGGAGGCGTGCTGAACACCTGGCCGGTGCTGGAGCCTTTTCTCAACGCCGACAAGATGATCAACATTCCGATTGCCAAGCACCACAGCCTGACCGGAGCCACCCTGGGAATGAAGAACTGGTACGGCATCCTCGGCGGACTGCGCCCGCGCCTGCACCAGCGCATTCACGAAAGCCTGGTCGATCTGGCCGATTTTATGCGCCCCACCCTCACGGTGATCGACGCCTTCCGCGTGCTCGTGCGGAACGGCCCGGGCGGCGGCAATCCCGCGGACGTGGCACTGAAAAAAACCCTGATCGCCGGCACCGATCCGGTGGCGCTGGACGCCTATGCCGCCAAAGCCTGGTGGGACCTCGACTGGCATACGCTGGCTTATCTGAAGCTGGCCGGCGACCGGCATCTCGGGACGATGAACTTCGAAAACCTTCGGACCCGCTTTGTCACGCTCTGATCACGGCGCGTCCGTGACCGTGAGCTTCCGGAAGTCCAGCGTGCGCCGCATGGTCCCGTACTTCAAAATGAGCTGCTCCGAATCCACCCCGGCTTCCACGAACGGACCGCCGAACAGCGGCCAGCCCTCGTAGTCCAAAGGCTTGCCGTCCACCTGCGGCCTCTCGCCATAGGCGAAGGACAACGTCTTCCCGCGCAGCGAGCGGAACCGCACCCAAGGCGCCGGCTCCAGATGAAACTCCAATGGCAGCTCCAGAATCGCCTTGCGGAATGCGGTCAAATCGCCGAACTCCGCGCGCGCCGCGACCTGTACCACCACTCCGTTCCTGAGATACGGACTGAACAATCGCCGCCCGCCGCCCTCGATCGGCTTCCAGGAATACGGCTGCAGCGGCCGGAACGCGATCAGCGCCTCGCCGCCTCGCGCAAAGATCCAGCCCGATTGGTCTTCCACCACCTCCGCCAGGTCCTTCGAAAAGAATCCGTTGATATGCGGAAACCGCGTTCCGGGCGCAATGTCGTAGAGCGCGATCACCGTGTCCTGATCCTGGAAAATCTTCTCGTATGGCGAACCGCCCACCAGCTTGTCCGGCGAGTCGTAGCTCTTTTTCGAGCTCACCACCCCCGAGATTCCCGTGTCGGGCGGGAAGGTGAAGTACGTTTCCAGCTCGTACAACGACGAATACGGTTGCAGCGTGAACAACGTATTCTGCACCCCGCGCGGATCGGCCACGCTCCACGTCACGTCCCACGAGTGCTCCTGTATCGGCTGCAGAATTCCTCCCTGGTCCGAGCCCACCGCGTATTCCTTCCGCACATAAGTGGTTTTGTACACCGGCCCGTGCAGCTCGTCGTTGAACCGCCACCGATTGCGCGTGCGTTTGCGTTCGTAGTGCGTGTAGGGCTGAGACCGGTCGGTGGCAATCCGCTTCAGGATCTCCGGCGGCTCGTACGCGCTCGCCAGCGCGTAACAAATCACGTAGCTGTCGGGCGGATCGAGCGGCCGCCCGAGGTTGAACAGCATCCATCCGAAATCGCTCGACACGTTGTTCCACTTCTCCACCACCGGGTTGTCGTACACCCGCGAATGCGCACCCACGAAAACTCCGTCCAGGTTCTCCGCCGCGTAATCCGCGATCAGGTAGTCGAGCATCATGGTGGCGCGCTTCTTCATCGCCGGGTCCTTGGCCCACTCCGCCAGGTACGACATGGACAGAAAATACAGCCCCATGTAGTGCGGGCTGTCGTATTCCCCTTGCCCGCGTCTGGTCGTGAGCCGCACCCAGCCCTCGATCCACTCCGCCGCCTCCCTCTGGTTCTCTGCCGACGATTTCCCGGTGTACCACTGGCCGCCGTCCTGATCCGGCCACATCTGCGCCATCAGGTACAGCGACGTGTAGTACAGCAGCCAGTGGTTCTCCGTGTCGCCGCGGTACGGCATGTAGGTCTTGAACGATTGGCGCAGCGCCGCCCGCGCCTCTTTCGAGAGTTGCCCGCGGTCCAGATACGCGATTGCGGTCACCGGGAACATCCAGAACATGTCGCCCGTAGGACCCGCCGCCAGCAGCTCCTCCAGCCGTTGCGAGCACAGCGGGGCATCCTCGTGCAGCCAGAGTTTGGCCGCGATGTTCGCGTAACCCAGCGGCCCCGCCGCCTTGGGATGCGCGTAGGCCGCGATCACGCTGCGCACGCGCGCGTCGTACTCCGGCGTCCGCGCGGCTACCACCGGCGCGAACAGAAGCACCAGCCACGCCGCGCCCCTCATCGCGCTGCCTCCGGCACGAACCGCATCCGATATACCGCGGCCCCTTCCAGCCCGTCCTTCGTCCACGTGCGCCCGGCATCGGGAGAAACGTAAAGCGCTTCTTCGTGCACATCCGCGTAGAGCCTCCCGGGATGCGCCGGGTCGAACACCACGCTCCATACCGACGGCGCCGGCAACCCGCTATTGCGAAGCTCCCACGTCTTGCCGCGGTCTTCCGTCACCGCGACACCCACCCCCCAGCCCCCCACCGCGATGCGGTTCGCCGAAGTCGGATCGAAAGCGATGTCGTAGAGATTGCGGCCCACTCCGAGATTCCCCGCGCTCTCGAAGCTCGCGCCGCAGTCGGTGGATGCGAACAACCCGCCGCCTTCCGTGCCGGCCAGCCAGAAGCACCGCTCGTGCGGCGATTGCTCGATGTGCAGCACGTGAAGTCCCGCCGCGCCCGCAAGGCGCCACGATTTGCCGCCATCGACGCTTCGGAAGACGCCTTCTTCGTTGCCCGCCAACAGGTGCCCGCTCTGCCGCGAATCCACGCGCAGCGCCGCCACATACCTCCGGTGCAGGTCGCCGCTCGCGTCCTGCCAGGTGGCGCCGCGGTCGCGGCTCACCCGGATCCCGGCCGTATGCGCGAAGTACACCGTGCCCGGAGCGTTGCGGTCCACCGTCACGTCCTGCAATTCCGTGACGTCGTTCCCGGTGAGGATCTTCCAGCGTTCGCCGCGGTCCGTCACCCGCAGCAGTCCGTTGCCCGCCGCGACATACACCGTGCCAGGGTCCGCCGGATCGTAATCCACCGCCGAGATAAATGGATGGTTGAAACCCGCGTGCCTCCATTCGCCGTTCGCCGGCTTCAGGAAAAGGCCGCTGGGCGGCAGCCTCGCTCCCACCACGTATCCCTTCGACTGCACCATGCAGCTATAGAGCGTATACACCTGCGCCCGAAGTCCCAAGGCGAAAAGAACGACAACAGTTGCCACTCGCACAGAACCAGTGTAGTCGCTGTGCTCCGTCCTCGCGTTCCGCTGCAAGCGCTCTGATACCCTGAAGGCGAAAAGGAGACGGATCCATGGAACGGTCCCAAGAGGCCGCCGGGGCGCTGCCCGACGATCTGCACGAGCGCATCCGCGCCTTTCAGGAGAGCCGCGCCATCCTGAGCGCTCTCGAACTGGACTTGTTCACCGCCGTGGGAGATGGAGGAACCGCCGGGCAGGTAGCGGCCAGGATCGGCACAGACGCGCGCGCCACGGAGATGCTGCTCAATGCCATGGCATCCATGGGCCTGCTCCACAAACAGGAAGGCGTCTTCCGCAACACTGCCGTAACCTCGCGCTACTTCCGCGCCGACTCTCCGGACAACGCTCGCCCGGCATTGATGCACATCGCCCACCTTTGGACCCGCTGGTCAACCCTGACGGATTGCGTGCGCGCCGGCACTTCGGTGACTCACGAAGAGATCGCCGGCCGCGGCGAAGATTGGACCGAGGCCTTCATCGCCGCCATGGATCGCAATGCCCGCGAGCGCGCGCCGCTGGTGGTTCGCACCGTGGGCGCCGCGGGAGTTGGCCGGATGCTGGACGTGGGCGGAGGCTCGGGCGCTTACTCCATCGCGTTCGCAAAAGCGGATCCCGCCCTGACCGTGGAGATTCTGGATCTGGCCGATGTGGCTCCCATCGCACGAAAACACATCCAGAGCGCGGGCGTGGCCGATCGTGTCTCCGTCCGCGTTGGCGATCTGCGCTCCGACGCTCTCGGCAGGGACTACGGCCTGGTGTTGATCTCCGCGATCTGCCACATGCTCAGCCCGGAAGAGAATTGCGACCTGCTGCGCCGGTCCCATGCCGCGCTGGCTTCCGGTGGCAGGATCGTGATTCAGGATTTCATTCTCGAACCGGATAAGACCGCGCCCCGATGGGGAGCACTGTTCGCCCTGAATATGCTGGTAGGGACACGCGCGGGCAGCAGCTACAGCGAGGTCGAGTACCGCGAATGGCTCGGTGCCGCGGGGTTCCAGGATATCCGCCTCGTGCACATGCCTGGACCCACCGCTCTCATGATCGCCTCGCGGCATTGATTCCCCGCCCTACTGCGCGACGTCGCGAGATTCATCCGCACGTCAAACCGGCTTGATCGTGACCACCTTCTGGAACGGCGTGAAGCCGGTGATGTAAACGCACGTCCCGCGTGCTCGCAGCGTGGCCCCGTGAGCAGCGTACGACGGGCCCGAGAAATTGATCTGCTGGTGCTCGGCTTGCCCCGGTCCGAACTCGATCGCATCGTCGCCCACCCGGTATCGCCCCACGCCTGCTTTCAGGAAGTAGACCTTCGCACCGTCCCGCGTGGTGACTTCCTCGAGCGCGCCGGTGAACTCCCCGCCCGGCCGGAAAGCCAGTTCCACCGCGTACGCAACCCGGCTGTGCCCTGTGATATCGAATTGCAGCTCGAACGAGCCTTGATTCTCCGCCACGGTAACCTTCTGGTCGAGCACCTGGACGTTGCTCATCTGGCGGTGGGGAAAATCGAGCTTGCTCCAGAAGCGGACGTCGCGCGCCGGCGTCAATTCGTAGTCGCCGCGCGGGTTTCGCAGGTTCTTGGGCAAGGGCTGGTAGTAGGGAGCGTCGAAGCGCTGGTGCAACGCGTATCGTCCGCCGTCGGCAGCGAGCCCCTCGCTACGAAACACGCCTTCGCTGAAGAACTGGCCGCCCATGCGCACCGATTCCAGCACCGCCTTTCCCTTACGCAGGGTGAAGAAGGTCGGGTTGGCGGCCAGGCCGGAAGCCACCCCGCGCGGCCAATCCGAGCCGCCGTAGACCGTGGCACTGACCGCCCCCCGGCGGATTCGGGCAACCCCGCTATTGGCGAATACCTTGGCATAATCGGAAGGAATCGCGCCGCCTGCCGGCAGCGGCTTCTTCAGCAGAGGTTCGTCCAGGAAATAGATCAGAGGATTCGCGCCCTCGACGAACCCCACGTTGGAGCGTTCCTGGATGAGCCTGGTCACCGCCGCAAACCGGGAGTTATTGTCACGGATCGCCAGATACCGGTACTGAAGGTAGTAGTTGGCGGCGGAAACCGCCATGTTCTGGTCCTGGCGCCGCGAGGCCACCGTCTCCATCTCGCCGTCGGGATGCAGGTAGTACAGGTTCATCTCCAGATTCTTGCGGACGGGCTCGAGCAGCGCCGGACGCTTCAGCAGGCGCGAGATCGTCAGGAAAGCGTTGTCGGTGACGCGCGAGTAGATTCCCGTGCTGCGTTCCTCGAACTGCCCGTCGCCGTCCTGGTAGATGCCTTCGCCCAGCCAGTCGTCGATCCGGTTCACGTATTTCGGCGCCGGAAACAACGCATTGATGCGGGCGAGCGCGCAACACACCACCCAGCGATGATTGGGTGTGTGGATTCCGCCCGTGACCAGCGCCTCGCCGGCGCCCAACAGGAACTTCGTCAGCGTATCTTTGGTCTGTTGAAGCCGCGGCTCGTCCATCCCCCGAAGCACGCCCAGTGAAGCCGCCAGGCCCTCCACCACAAATCCGGTGTCGGGCGGCGAAGCCAGGTTTCCCGCATCCAGCGTCCCGTCCGCATTCTGCGCGTTGACGAACGCGCGCGACGCGTTTTCCATCAAAGGAATCAGGCGCTCCGACCGGTAATGGGCCGACTCCTTGGAGCAGTAGGCGGCCACCATGGCGGCCACGTTGCCTCCGCGCCCGAGACCCCGCCCCTGCGCCGGCGACAACACGGTCTCATCGCTGCTCTTGAGCAGCCGCAGGAATGTCCGTTGTCCCTCGTCGGTACTACCCGCCTCCTGCGCGGTCAAAGCCTGCGCGCCGACCGACGCCGCCAGCGTGGCCGCTTTTCCGAGAGCTGTCCTGCGAGAAAATTTCAACCGAAACATCATATCGCTTTCCGAAGGTGATAGAATCTGCCTCAACCCGGGTAACCAGGCCACACTTGGAGGTTCGTTCCATGAAGAACGTTGGGACACTGTGCACCTGCCTTCTTCTCGC
>DATJYJ010000352.1:0-26151 GCA_035578025.1 Verrucomicrobiia bacterium | reverse complement strand
GCTCTCTCTTCAATCGCAGCCGGCTTCGGATTGGAAGATCCGCAGCGGTGAAGGCTCTGCCATCGGCGCCTCCCAGCCGCCGGGGAGGTCGCCGTTGTCCTCGCGCAGGTATTTCCAGTGCTGCGGTTTGATGGTAGCCAGCAACTCCTTCCGGCTTTTCACGGCCATCGGTCGGCCACGATAGATCTTGCCCATCTTCTCCATCAGCCGTTCCGGCAAGGTGTTGGTGAACATCAATAACGGCCAGGTGAAGGCCGGCCCATTGGTCTTGCGCAGCTTCGACAGCCAGAGAAGAAACGCGCCGATGCGCCATGCCGGCGGTCCCCACCAGCTGTGCAGTGCCACGTTGATGCTCATCTTCCAGCACTTTAGGAGGATCTGCCATTGCAACGCGGACATTTCGCGGCTTTCGATCACCCCTTTTTGGGTGGCCAGTCGGGTGTCGTGCAGCGGTGTGAAGATCGACGGGACGAAGAAGGCGAACAGGCCTCGGCGCTCCACTTCGTAGATCAAATCGAGCGTGGCCATCGAGTCCGCGTCGGTCTCTCCCGGATTTCCGATCATCAGGGTCAGCACCGGGAACCAGTTGTTGCGGTTGAGAACGGTGAGGCCCTGAATGACGACGCTGGGCCACTCCTCGATGGGAAACGGCGCCGATTTGCCCGGCATGATCTGCTTTGCCATGCGAACCGAGCCAGTCTCCAGGCCAACCAACGGCGAGAGGATCCGCCCTTCCGGATGGGTGCTCACGCGCGGCAGCTTGACGGGACTCTTGCCGAGCAGCACGGTCGATAGTTGCGCGATGAGTTTCGGGTCGACCACGGCCGGTGCCATGGTGCTGTGGCTTAGCAGGTGGTGGTTGACACCTGGGGTGTTTACAACATCCGTGAACAGATCGACCAGAGCTTCGCGATTGGGAAAATAGAACGGCGTGCCGGTACGCACCTGACCCCAGATGAACATGTCCTCGGTGGCGAGCGAGATCAAACCATTTCCCTCACGAACGTTGGCGCGCACGGCTTCCAGGATCTTGTCCTTTGGGAAATCGATCTGCGGGTTGAGGTCGGGTAGGCAGAACTGGCAACGCCGCCCGCATCCGGTCGTCATTTCGACCACGCCGAAGGTCGTGCGCCGGGCGGGCGTCAGCAGCCCTTCGCGGAATTCCGGATGCCTCACTTCCACGAAGCGGGGCAGTGCCTCGCCGCGGATCGCCTGGCGAAACAATTCGAGCACTTGCGCCGATTCACTGCGGCCGTCCACCACGCAATCGACTCCGAGATCCTGGTAGCTATCGGTTTGCGCGACTTGCCAGCCGCCTGAGCCGCCAACCATCACCTGGAACGAAGGGCGGTACGGGCTCTCTCGGAGCGCACGGAACAACTCTTTCGCGTAATGCGCATTAATCGTCTCCCGTGAGGAACCAAAGACCGAGGCGTAGACGCCGGCTGCGAATGTCACTCCCAGGGGATTGTGTGTGGAGACACCGACCACGCGCGTCCGCGGGCCGATGAACCGGGAGATGTCATCGGGGTAACAGCAGACGATGTCTTCAGCCGGGAATTCCCGCAGCAGTGATGCCTCCACCAGTCTGACACCCGCAGGCATGTACCGGGCGGACCCGTCGGGCTCGCGCTGTACTTCGCGCCACTTGGGATACTTCTGATTGATAACGGCTTCCATGCGCGTCGGCATCGATGCCAGCGCCATCTGGATGAAGTACCCGGCGTGATCGATCGTTTCGGTAAGCGGCGCCGTCAAAACGATCAACCTGCCGCCATCGGCGGGGCCAGTAACGGCCGCGGCGCCCTCGCTATCCTGAAAAGGCCTCATAATTCGGGGTTCGTGGCCGAATCGAACGGCTACTTCAGCCTATGAGCTAGTGTATAGCACCTGCTCCGACGGTGACAGGTGGTCCGGCACGGAGCAGGCGATGGCCCCGTGAGAGGATTCGCGGCAGCTTCTGCTGACGGGCGCCCCGCTGACGTGGCAAGTTGACGGAAAACGACTACACGGACACGTGGTTCACTTCCGGTTTGCGACCACTCGTCCGGAGCTGTCCCTCTTGGCACTTCGGTAGTTCGCGCGTCATACGGCCAAGTGGCAGTTTTCGAATGTCTTGTGCACGCTAAAAACGGCGCCAGAGCGCCAGGACCGAGGTGCTTCGGTGTGGCCGGTATCCGTATCGGCCGGTATAACGACGAAGTGAATTTGTGAGACTTGGTTCCGCCTCGATCTGAGATTCACGGCCCGGCTGCGAAGCTTGCGCACTACGCGGGTTTTCGGCTTTCGCTATATATCTTGTTCCATAATATCGTCATGGGTTCCGGGAGGTCGCAGCGCCACATGGAGGACAACCCGGCAATTCATGTCAACAGAGTTGGAGTTCCAAAGCCCGATATTGCGGTGGCACTGGGAATTCTGGATGCTCTGCTTGCAGAAATAGCCGTGATCGACGGAAAGGGCACTATTGTCTTGGCCAACGCCGCCTGGTCTCGCTTTGCGAAAGAGAATGCGGCGAACAGAGGGCTGATCTCGGGTGTCGGTATCAATTATCTCGACGTCTGTCGCTCGGCATCCGGCAGTGGTTCCGAAGGCGCCCAAGAGGTGCTGGCAGGCTTGGAAGATGTGTTGAGCGGTAACAGCCAGCAGTTCTGTTTCGAATACCCCTGCCATTCGCCGACACAGCGGCGCTGGTTTCTCTTGCAGGCCACATCGCTAAGCACCCCTTTTCGAGGAGCCGTCTTGCTCCATGTCGATATCACTGGTCGTAAGCTCCTCGAAGAACGCCTGGCAACCCTCCACAAGGAAAAAACACGTTGGATCGCAATGGCGGCTCACGATCTACGCAATCCGGTGAGCGCCATTATGGCCAATTCTGAGCTCATCGGGCAGGGACTGCCGGACGCGAGCGCCGAAATTCTGGAGCCGTTGCGGAACATCAACTCCTCGAGCCAATTCCTGCTGCAACTCCTCGACGATCTCTTGGACATATCGGCGATCGAATCGGGAGCTCCGGAATTTACACCCGAACGAACGGACATTCGTCCTGTTGTGGCAGACAGCATTTCGCTCGTACGGCACTTGGCGTCTCTCAAAGGCATCTGCATCGAGGCGCGGTATGCGGAGGGCCTTCCTGCCCTGAACTTGGAGCGGCGGCAGATGTCCCAAGTGTTGTTCAACCTCTTGGGAAATGCCATCAAGTTCTGCCCCGATGGCGCCAGAGTGAACATCACTGTTCGGCAAAGCGCGGCGGAGGTTGTCATAGACGTGCAGGACAACGGCCCTGGCATACCGCGGGATGGGCTCGAAGCCATTTTCATGCCCTTCCACAGACTTGCACAGGCTTCGAGCCAGCGAGGCACCGGCCTGGGCCTTGCGATCTGCAGACGCATCGTCGAGCGTCACCGGGGCCGCATCTGGGCCGAAAACGCAACCGGAGGCGGCGCAGTTTTCCACGTCTCCCTCCCCCTCGAACTTCCGCCGCTGGACGCTTAAGGGCGGCGACTTTTGGCTACTGTGTTGCGGTTCAGCTGCTAAAACCTGTGGCGGCTCAGCACGTCACCGGAAATCACTTGGCCGTATAGTCGTTCCGCTGATTGGCGATTTCGCGGGCGGCATTGATCAGCTTCGCGCGTTTTGCGGCCAAATGACTGCGCCTCTCGAGTTCCGAGTACGCTTGGTCCGGCCATAAGCACTTGCGATGCCGAAAGGGGTGGGTCTTGGGACAAAATAGTCAAACCTTAATGAACTCAGGCTTTGGAAGTCACGAGATACTTTCTCGAGAATCAACGACAACGCGGGCGATTCGACAAGGCGCATGGAGCCGGAGTAAGAGCGCCCTGTTCGCTCGAGTGGCTCCCGAAACGCCCCAGCATCTGGAAAGACCTGGCGGCCTATTTCCAGAACGGCGAGGGTCCCACAAGTTCAATCTCGTAGCGCCGGAAAAACTCCGGGTCCTGCATTGCAGTAGGGTGGGCCTGGGCAAAGCCGGGGGCCGAGACATCGCGGAAATACTGGTCCATTTTCCCGGCCGGACAAAAGCCGATTAGCATGCGGGCCGGTTCCGCTGAGACGGCGGAAAACGTGTGAGGCACTCGGCGCGGAGCCAGGACTGATTCGCCAGGGTGGAGCTCGACTCTGCGGTCGCCTACCTGGAACACCACTTGGCCTTCCATAACATAGAACCATTCCTCTTGTTCACGGTGCAGGTGCAGCGGCGGACCGCCCGCAGTGAGGTGCGTATGTTCGATGAGGAATAGCCCGCCGCCGGTCTCACCGGGGAGCACCTTGAACAGCAGGGAACTGAATCCCATTCGATGCGGTTCCCCCAATCTGTCCTGGCCCGCTCCAACCGGGTGGACCACTGGCGGGATGGCAGCTTGTCCCTGGCCGTAGAGGCGAGCGACGAACGATTGCAATGCTCCCGCCGCGACATTCGCAGTCGCGGCGCCAGTGAGAAATGATCGGCGTTGCAAGCCCCCTCCTCTGTAAAACCTATATATTCTAGCGCGGCGCTGACGACCCTCAGCGGGGCACTGTCACACAACGGGTAGGTCTTGGGACGAAATTCCCAAGGCCCGAAATCTCCAGGCCTCCGAAGCGCTGTCCCGAAACAAGTTCGAAGAAACGCTTGCAGCCCTAGCAGGGCGGCTCTGATGGCAACCCCGAATTTCTGAACCAAAAAGCCGGCCTGATTCCGAGGACGGACTTGGCGGGCTGACTCCAGACTGCTGAAAATTGTACCGAAAACCTTTGCGAGTGCGGCGTAGAGCGGGCTGTGTACCGGCCCGGTGGTGGTATCGACGATGGTGGTTCCCGGCTTCAGATCCATGCCGGCAAGCACCTCTTTGACCACGTCCGATGTGGGGAAGCTGAGAATGATGGTGCGGCACGCGGCTAAAGCCTGCCCCACCAGGGGTCGCTCCAGCGCGGGTCGGTGAGCGCCTCCTGGTCGGTGAGCGATTGCAGGAAGGCAATGAGGTCCTGCTTGTCGCGCGCGGAGAGGGTGAGGGGACGGATGATGGCGGATTGGTTCGGGTGCGGGTACTTGCCGCCCGCGACGTAGTGATCGACGACAGCCTCGAGGGTCGGAATGCTGCCGTCGTGCATGTACGGTTTGATGACGGCGATGTTCCGCAGGGACGGAACGCGGAACTTGCCGATGTCGGCGTCCCGTCCGGTGTGCTCAAAGAGGCCGCGGTTCGGCGGGGGGTAGACCGTCGCGCCGGTATTGAAGAAGTCGCCGCCGGTGGATTCCGCGCGCTCGCGCGGGGCAGCCTGCGCGAAGCGGACCGGAGCGAAATTCCAGCCGCCGTGGCAGCGGAAGCAGCGGCCGAGCTCGCCGGAGGAGAAGACGATCTCGCCACGTTTGGCCTCTTCGGAGAGTGCCCGCGTGTCCCCGTACCAGCGGTAGCGGTCGTAGGGCGAGCGCATGGAAACGATGCTGCGTTCGAAGGCCGCGATCGCCCTGGTCACGTTCCGGAGCGTGTAAGGGTCGTGCTCTCCGGGGAAGGCCTGGGGGAACAGGCGGCGGTACAGGGGGTCGGCCGCCACCCTGGCGAGGAATTCATTTTCGTGCCCGAGCAGGCCGAGCTCGACCGGCGTGGTTCCGAGCATGGGCACGAGCGCCTGTTCTTCCAGCGACGTGAGCGTGCCATTGGCCCAGGTCAGGTAGGGCGCGTAGGCCACGTTGATCAGGCTCATGCTGCGCCGGGGGTGGGTCTCCCCGGTGGTGCCGACGGCGCGTGGTTTGCCGTCAGTGAACGCCAGGTCTTGCCGGTGACAGGTGCCGCACGAGGATTTGCCGTTCACCGACATCCGCTTGTCATAGAACAGGTACCGGCCCAACTCCACCTTGGCGGCGCTCATGGGGTTGTCCGGCGGCACGACGGGCCGCGGAAAGCCGGGGGGGAGGTCCCAATCGAAGTCCGCACCCAGGAGCAGGGTGGCGGCAAAGAGTCCGGCGGCGAAACGTGAGGAATGGAGGCCGGCGCGCACGGGGCTAGTTCCGCAACGAGACTACTTCGAGTCTGGTCAGGAGCCGGAGGGAACGCGCGCCCGGCTTGTCGTGGGGTGCGATCAGCCGGAATCGGCCCTGCTCGCCGAAGAGGGGCTTGCCGTTCGCGGTGTCGGCCAACAGGACCCCTCCATCGACGAAGGACGGGTCAAGCTCGGCAAGCGAGAAGACCACCTGGTATCCGTCCTGCGCCTGGGCGAGGACGTAGCCGGCCAGGGCACGGCCGCGCAATTGCTCGCCTTGCGGCACGCCGGCCTGCCGCAAAATGTCGGTCAGCCAGACGCCCTCGTAGGCAGTCTCGATGCCGCGGCTGGTGGTCTTGACGGTGGCGCGCGGCATCTTTGCCAGCGACTCGGCAGTGAGGGTCAGGGGCTGTTTGACCGCTCCGGTCACCTGAACCGACGGGACCGCATCCTGGGCCGAGGCGAGGGTGGCGAGCGTTGCGGCCAGGAGCGTCAGCATTGTCCAGCGGGCCATGATACACAGTACACCGTCGCGTATGGACGACACAAGGCTCGGTGGATCCGGCGAAACGGACGGTCCGGGTGCTGCACCAGAGGATAAGCGTTATGGGACTGTGGCGACTTTATATAGTACGAGGTTGCCCTCGGACAACCGACCCCAATAGTACTGTTTTCCGCAATTTATGTCAGATTATATAGGGTGGAGGTTAAGGGAATGAAGCGAGTCCTCTCGGTAGCGGCGGCTCTCACGCTGGCCGCCGTTGTGGCGCCGGCGCAGAAGAAGCGGGTGGCGGTCATGAATTTCGATTATTCGACGGTCCAGAGCAGCGTATCGGCGATCTGGGGCACGAACCAGGACGTCGGAAAGGGTATCGCGGACCTGCTGGTCGACAAGCTGGTCAACGACGGCACCTATTCCGTGATCGAGCGGAAGGCTCTGGATAAGATCCTCGCCGAGCAGAATTTCTCGAACAGCGATCGCGCCGACCCGAACTCGGCGGCGAAGATCGGCAAGGTGCTGGGCGTAGAAGCCATCATCATCGGCAGCATCACGCAGTTCGGCCGCGACGATAAAAAGACCAGTGTGGGCGGCGGGGGCGTCGGCGGGATCACCGGACGTTTCGGGATCGGCGGCGTGTCGAAGAAGGAGTCGAAGGCGGTGGTGGCGGTGACGGCGCGCATGATCAATACCGACACGGCGGAAATATTGGCCAGCGCCACCGGAACCGGCGAATCGACGCGTTCGGGCACCAGCCTGATCGGCGCGGGCGGCGGCGGCGGCGATGCGGGCGGCGGGGCATTCGACATGCACGGCTCGAACTTCGCCAACACGATCCTGGGCGAGGCGGTGCACAAGGCGGTGAACGACATGGCCCAGCAGCTCGAGTCCAAGGCGGGCAACCTGCCGACCAAGGTAGTGGTGATCGACGGGCTGGTGGCGGACGCGTCGGCGGACGGGACGGTGGTGATCAACGTGGGCTCGACGGCGGGAGTGAAGGTGGGCGACACGCTGGCGATCAAGCGCGTGACGCGCAAGATCACGGATCCGGCGACGGGCAAGGTGATCCGGCAGATGGAGGACACGGTGGGCCAGATCAAGATCACCGAGGTGGATTCCGGGTCGGCGGTGGGCAAGTTCAGCGGCTCGGGGGCTCCCAAGGTGGGCGACACGGTGAAGAGCCAGTAAGGAGCGCCATGAACCTCGAGATTGGCAGTATCGTCGGTGATTACCAGATTGTGGAGGCGCTGGGCGCCGGAGGAATGGGCAAGGTCTTCAAGGTCCGGAACACGATTTCGGACCGGATCGAGGCCATGAAGGTGCTGCTGCCCGACCTGGCGGGCGAACCGGACCTGGCGGACCGGTTCCTGCGCGAGATCAAGGTGCTGGCCAGTCTCGAGCACCCGAACATCGCCGGGCTGCGGACGGCGATGCGGTTCGAGAACCAGCTGCTGATGGTGATGGAGTACGTGGAGGGTGTGACACTCGACCACCGGCTGCAGCAGGGGCCGTTACCGTTTCCGGAGGCGGCGCGGTGCATCGGCCAGGTGCTGGCGGCGCTCTCGTACGCTCACGGCCGCGGAGTGATTCATCGCGACATCAAGCCGGCCAACATGATGCTGACGCGCGACGGCACGGTCAAGCTGATGGACTTCGGCATCGCCAAGAGCGCGACCGACCGCAAGCTGACCATGACCGGGACGACGATGGGCTCGCTGTACTACATGTCGCCGGAACAGATCCAGGGGGCGCAGACGCTGGACGCGCGGTCGGACCTGTATTCGGTGGGCGTGTCGCTGTACGAGCTGGTGACGGGGAAGCATCCGTTCGACGGCGACAGCCAGTTCGCGATCATGTCGGCGCACCTGCAACAGAACCCGGTGCCGCCGATCACGCTGGATCCACGGCTTCCGCAGGGGCTGAACGACCTGATCCTGTTCTCGGTGAACCGCGATCCGAATACGCGGTTTCAGACGGCGGAGGCGTTTCGGAACGCGCTCAACAGCGTGGCGGGGCTGGCGGCGGCTGCGCCGGTGGCTGCGCCTGCGCCTGCGGCGGCTGCGGCTGCTCCGCAGGCTGCGCGTGCTGCGCCTGCGGCGCCGGCTGCGAAGTCGCATCGGGCGCTGTGGGCCACGGTGGGGGCACTGTGCTGCGTCGGCATCCTGGTGGCGGCGATCACGCTGGCGCCGTGGAAGAAGACTTCGGCGGGGACGCCGCAGGAGCCGGCGGCTCCGCCTGCGGCTGCGACGGCTCCGGCTCCCGCGCCGGCGGCGAATCCCGAAACGGCCCCGCCGGCTGCGCCGGCGGTGGAGGCTCCGGCTCCCGCGCCTGCGGCGGCCACGCCCGCGCCGGTGGCGCCGGCGGCGCAGCCCAAGACGGCCAGGCACGCTTCGCCGGCACCAGCTTCGGCGCCGGCTTCAGAGCCGGCTCCGCCTGCAGCTTCGCAGGCTCCGCCACAGGCTCCGCCGCAAGCTCCCGCGGCACAGGCTCCGCCTCAGCCCGACCTCTCGGCACAGCGCGCGGAGGCGCAGAAGGTGCGGGAGGAACTGGTCACGCTATCGGCGCGCGCGGCCTCGATCCACAGCACCCTGGACAACGTCCGCAGGAGCCAGGCGGCCAGCGGGCTCGGCATGAGGGGCGACTGGCTGCAATCGGTAAGCCTCATGGATTCGTTCCTGAGGGGCTCCAACGACGCGCTGGCGGCGGGGGACACTGTTACGGCGAAAGACCTGATGGAGAAGGCCGAGCGGCAGGTGGACAAGATGGAGAAGGCGCTGAACAAGTAGGGCGCGCTACGCGTGCTTGGACCTGAAGCCGGTCCCACAAAAAAAAAGCTCCCGGACGGGTACTGCGACGCGATCCCGTCCGGGAGCGCAGGGATTCTCCCACTGAGAAACTAGCTACAGCCGCTGGTGCCGCCGCAGTTGCCGCACTTGTAGCAACTACCGTTGCGGGTCATGATGCTGCCGCACTCGGAGCACAGAGGCGCATCGGCGGCGACGGGTGTGAAAGGCAAGTCCTGCTGCGGGTCGGGCTCGGTGGGACGCAGGGTCATGGTCTCGCCAGCCTCGGTCACCGCATATTCGTTGCCCAGGAACTTGGCGCCGAGCCAGCGGAAGATGTAATCCATGATCGACTTGGCGTAGGGAATCGTCTGGTTCCCGGTCCAGCCGCTGGGCTCGAAACGGACGTGCGCGAACTTGTCCACGAGGAACTTGAGGGGCACGCCGTATTGGAGGTTGAAGCTGACGGCGGTGGCGAAGGCGTCCATGAGGCCGGAGATGGTGGAGCCTTCTTTGGCCATGGTGATGAAGATCTCGCCGGGGGCGCCATCGTCGTACATGCCGACGGTGATGTAGCCCTCGTGGCCGCCGATGGAGAACTTGTGGGTGATGGAGCGGCGCTCGTCGGGGAGTTTGCGGCGCACGGGACGGTAGACGACCTTCTCGACCGGAGCCGCAGCGGGTGCGGCCGAGGCGGCCTTCTTTTCGCCCTTGCCGGAGCCGGAGCTGAGCGGCTGCACGCGCTTGGAGTTGTCGCGGTAGATGGCGACCGCTTTGAGGCCGAGCTTCCAGGCTTCGGTGTAGGCGGTCATGATGTCTTCGACGGTGCTCTCTTCGGGCATGTTGATGGTCTTGGAGATGGCGCCCGAGATGAAGGGCTGGACGGCGGCCATCATGCGGACGTGGCCCATGTAGTGGATGGAGCGGGTGCCGTTCTGCGGGCGGAAGCTGCAATCGAAGACGGCGAGGTGCTCGGGCTTGAGGTCCGGCGCGCCCTCGATGGTGCCGGTGGAATCGATGTGGCTGACGATCTTCTCGACCTGGGCCGAGGAATAGCCAAGCTTGATGAGCGCGGCGGGCACGGTGTTGTTGACGATCTTGATGACGCCGCCGCCGACCAGCTTTTTGTACTTGATGAGGGCGAGATCGGGCTCGATGCCGGTGGTGTCGCAATCCATCATGAAGCCGATGGTGCCGGTGGGGGCGATGACGGTGACCTGGGCGTTGCGGTAGCCGTGGCGGCGGCCGGATTCGTAGGCTTCGTCCCAGCACTGCTGCGCGCCATCGGCGAGCGCGGCGGTGACGTTGCGGCGGTTGATGCGGCCCACGGCATCGCGGTGCATGCGGATGACTTCCAGGAAGGGCTGCTCGTTGACCGGGTAGCCGGGGAAGGCGCCGTTGGCGGCGGCGACGCGGGAGCTGGTGAGATAGGCCTGTCCGCACATGACGGCGGTGATGGCGCCGGCGTAGTCGCGGCCCTGGTCGCTATCGTAGGGGATGCCCATGGACATGAGCAGGGCGCCCAGGTTGGCGAAGCCGAGACCGAGGGGCCTAAAGTTATGCGAGTTTTCGCCGATTCTTTGAGTAGGGTAGCTGGCGTTATCCACGATGATTTCCTGGGCGAGGATCATCGTATCGACGGCGTGGCGGAAGGCTTCGACATCGAACTGGCCGTCGGGTCCGACGAACTTCATCAGGTTCAGAGAGGAGAGATTACAGGCGGAATCATCGAGGAACATGTATTCGGAGCAGGGGTTGGAGGCGTTGATGCGCGCGGTATTTTTGCAGGGGTGCCAGCGGTTGACGGTGGTATCGAACTGCATGCCGGGGTCGCCGCACTGGTGGGTGGCTTCGGCGATTTGACGCATGAGGTCGCGGGCCTTGTGGCGGTTGACGGGCTGTCCACTGGCGACGCCTTTGGTCCACCAGTCGTCGTCGCGAACGACGGCTTCCATGAAGTCGTCGGTGGCGCGGACGCTGTTGTTGGCGTTCTGGAAAAAGATGGAGCTGTAGGCGTCGCCATCGAGTGAGCTATCGTAGCCGGCCTCGACCAGGGTGTAGGCCTTCTTTTCTTCCTTGGCCTTGCACCAGATGAACTTTTCGATGTCGGGGTGGTCGGCGTTGAGGATGACCATCTTGGCGGCGCGGCGGGTTTTGCCGCCGCTCTTGATGACGCCGGCGAAGGCGTCGAAGCCCTTCATGAAGCTGAGGGGTCCCGAGGCGCGTCCGCCGCCGCTGAGGACGGCATCTTCCTCGCGCAGGGCGGAGAGATTGGAGCCGGTGCCGGAGCCCCACTTGAAGAGCATGCCCTCGGTCTTGGCGAGGTCGAGGATGGACTCGAGGGAGTCCTTGACGCTGACGATGAAGCAGGCGGAGCACTGCGGGCGAAGGACACCGCTCTCGAGCTTGGTGACGGCATCCTGCTGTTCATCGTAGATCCAGCCGTAGCCGCGGGTTTCTTTGACGCCGACGTTGAACCAGACCGGCGAATTGAAGCAGGATTTCTGGGTGAGCATGAGGTGGGCGAGGTCGCTGCGGAAATTTTCGCCATCCTGCCCGGTGGCGAAGTAGCCGTCCTTGATGCCCCAGCCGGCGATGGTGTCCACGACGCGCTGAACGAGCTGGGCGACGCTGGTTTCGCGCTCGGGGGAGCCGAGCTTGCCGTAGAAGTACTTGCTGGCGACGATGTTGGTGGCGGTCTGGGACCAATCCACGGGGACTTCGACATCGCGCTGCTCGAAGATTACCGAACCCTTGTCGTTTCCGATGGATGCCGTGCGGGTTTCCCATTGGACTTCATCGTAAGGAGTCTTGCCAGGCTCCAGTTTGCCGGTGAAGTACCGGGGGAAGGCCACGCCGGTCTTCTGTCTGTGTTTTGGTGTCGTTTTGGTGTCCACTACGCCTATTTTCGCACTGGTTGCCATGAAGGTTCTCCTTGGCGGGATCGCTACCGGTCAGAAACGCCTTCGTCATCTTGCCCCAATATATAGTGTCCCGTCAAGAAATTTATCTCCATATAGTGTCTTAGGGTTACGGATGCTCAGTTTGATCGGTGACAGAACCGCTGTCAAGTGGTGGCTCAGGGGAGGGGAGCGAAGGTGTGGATTGGGGGACGCGAGGTTGCCGCCGGAGGCATCCCCACGTGTCAAAGATACTACATCTCTGCCGTATCACTCGCATCCCGATGTGGGGTAGAGTTCTGCTTCTCACTCAGATGAGGTAATCATGAGCGGCCCGACGGCCAGGCGCCCCACGGAGGGTAGCCCTGCGCCAGCAGGTGCAACGATCGGCGCGATTTTTCTCGAGTTTCTCCTGATCGGAGCGACGAGCTTCGGCGGCGGCGTGGTGGCATATCTGCGGAACGCGCTGGTCACCAAGCGAGCGTGGATTACCGACAAGGAATTCCTGGAGCTGCTGTCCATCAGCCAAACACTGCCTGGCCTGAATGCCACGAACATGGGCATCCTGGTGGGTGACCGACTGCGAGGCATTCCGGGCGCTCTGGCGGCGATCGTGGGCGTTTGCCTGCCTGGCGGTGCGCTGATGTACGTGGTCGGAATGACTTACCAGCAGCACGGAGAGCGTGCCCTGGTTGCGGCCATGCTCAAAGGCGTGGCTGCAGCCGCCGTGGGGCTGATTCTCGCCACCGCCGTGCAACTCGGAAAACGCTCGCTGCCCCACGGCTATGACCTGATCTTTACCGGCGCGACGGTGATCGGCGTCAATCGCCTTCATTTTTCGGTTCTGACCGTCCTGATCTGTGTCGGACTTGTCGCCATCCTGTGGTATTCCCCCGGCAGGCTTCGAAAGGAAGGACTCGCCAATCATGAATGAGGTTCCGGCACTGATTCGCGTGTTCGCCTACCTCTCGCTGCTGACGATCGGAGGGGGAATGGCGGCTTTCCCGGAGCTCAAAATCCTTTCGGTGGACGTTCACCACTGGCTCACGTATCAGCAACTCGTCCACCTGTACAGCGTCGGGCAGATGGCTCCCGGGCCCAACATGATGATGATTGTTTCGATTGGAGAATGGGTGGGCGGAATTATTGGAGCGCTGGTGGTGGTGGCGGCGTTCTTCGGCCCTACGGCTCTCTTGGCGCTGTGCGCGGGGCGCCTTTGGAAGCGGCTGGAAGCCTGGCCCTGGAGGGCTTCCATTCAACAGGGACTGGCGCCGGTTTCTATTGGACTTTTGCTGGCGGGCTGCTTCACGCTGGCGAAAGGGGCGGTTCACGATCTGACGACCGCGACGATCTCGGTATCCGCGCTCTTGGTCCTGCTTCGCTACAAGGTCAATCCGGCGCTGCTGATCATGGCCGGCGCAATCATCGGCGCCATCGAATTCTACCAGGCTTGAATTGGCGACGATGCAAGTTCGAGGGCTTGCGGACGAGTCGAAAGGAGGGCAAGCGAGGAGAGATTATGCCAACGATGAAGGAAGTTACCCGGACCCGGCCAACAGCCGGCAAGGAACAGCCGAAGAAGCAGCCCTTGTCACCAAGCTGGGTGGGACGAGTTCCCCAGCTTAAGCCCGGCCGGTATGCAGACGGAATGCCCATCCACCAGGTCGAATATCTTTGCTGCAAGCTCATTCTGAGGCCCAACCGCTTTGTTTCCCGTGAGAGCTTGTTTGATTTCGGCAAGGTGCTGCGCGCCCCCGCAAAAGAGAACGGCGTGGTGTTTTCGGTCGGCGGTTTTGACGACCAGCCGGTGAAAATCCGGGAGGTGCTGTTCATCGATACCGAGGACTTCCGGCTGTACAACAACGCTTTTATTCTCCGCCGGAGGATCCCGTACAAAGACGGCTTTCCCATCGGCGATCCGGAGATTGTCTTCAAGTTCCGGCATCCCGATCTGCAAGTTGCCGCGGAAACAGATGTGCGTCCGAACATTTTGGGCGACCACCAAGTCAAGTTCAAGTGCCAGGCTCTGCCGCTCAAAGAGCAACTCGGCGGGATTCGTCTGCTGTACTCTCACAACGTCCAGTTTCTGCGCTCTTCGATTGGCATGGGCCGCGAGAACGTGCGCGACATGGACGCTGTGGTCGATCTGCTTCCGGTGCTTGGCCGATTAAAGAAGACGCCGAAAGAGGAAATCAGGCTGGTCAGCAACACCATTGTCGAGGAGGTGCTTCAGGATATCGGCGTGCTCGACTTCGGCCAAGGGATTACCGGCAAGGCCAACGTCGCGATCTGGCGCACCCGGGGCGAGCACCGCCCGCTGATCGGCGAGTTTGCGTTTCAATTCCGGTTTCAGGATCGTGCCATGCTTGGCAAGGAAGCCTTGAAGCGCGCAGAGGCATTTTTCATCGCACTTCAGTATTCGGCGGAAGAGTACATCGCACTGAATGCCACCAAGACGGCTTCCGTCTATCGGCTCCTGGGGAATCCGCCCAAATCGCACGAATAGAAGACTGGCGAATACAGGTAGTATTCCAGGAAAGCGGATCCCAAGACCGGCCGGCGGCGGAATTTGGGAACGTTCCGGACAGGCGAGGCGGCGCAACAACACGAGCTTGAGGTACAGTTTCTTCAAGCGGCATTGAGGGGGCGATCGGCTAAAGCCTGGGAGGGGGGAAACCGCCTCACGGGGAGTCACGGGAGAATGGGACAAAGCGTGGAATGTGGGGAAACTTCTGATTATAAACGGATAATAGACTCTGGTTAGAGGATATTGGCGGCCAAAACGCAGGCTGGCGAGTTGGGCGCGTGGTAGGGTGGGGGCAGGATGTACAAGATCGAAAAGCGGGTGGAGGCGGATGAGCGGGGCGAGGGTCGGGAGGCGGCCGAGACGGGGACCACGGCGGAGTGGGTCCGAAGAGAATTGGGGTTCGAAGCGGATGCGACACAGCGGCGGGTGCTGAATTCGACGAGCCCGCGGGTGCTGTTGAATTGCACACGGCAGTGGGGCAAATCGACGGTGACGTCGGCTAAGGCGGTCCACCAGGCGTGGACGGTTCCGGGGAGCCTGACACTGGTGGTGAGTCCGAGCGCGCGGCAGAGCGGCGAGTTTTTGCGGAAGGCGGAGGAGTTTACGCGGCGGCTGGGGATCAAGCCGAAGGGGGACGGGGACAACGATATTTCGGTGCTGCTGCCGAACCGGTCGCGGATCGTGGGGCTGCCGGGACGGGAGGCGACGGTGCGCGGGTTTTCGGCGGTGACGCTGCTGCTGGTGGACGAGGCGTCGCGGGTGAGCGACGAACTGTACCTGTCGCTGCGGCCGATGCTGGCCGTGAGCAACGGGACGCTGTGGCTGATGAGCACGCCGCACGGGAAGACGGGGTTCTTCTGGGAGACCTGGCAGAACGCGGGCCGGGGCTGGGAACGGGTGCGGGTGCCGGCGGTGGATTGTCCGAGGATTCCGAAGGAATTTCTGGAGGAGGAGCGGAAGACGATGGGGGACCTGTGGTTCCGGCAGGAGTACGGGTGCGAGTTTGTGGACGCGGTGAGCGGGGTGTTCGACCGGGATGCCGTGGAACGGGCGGTGACGGAGGACGTGGAGCCACTGGAGATATAGGCGCTTCGCGCCGGGGTCGGGGGTCGGGGGAACGCGGCGCTTCGCGCCGGGGGCCGGGGAGGCCAGGGAAAGGGCAGAGGTATGGGGTCGGATTTTTTTGTGGGGTTGGATTTGGGGCAGAGCCAGGATTTCACCGCGGTGGCGGTCGTGGAGCGGGCGGAAATCGCCGGGGCGTGGGATGCGGCGGCGTTCGCATACGCCACGGAGAGCGCGGTTCGGCTGCGGCACATGGAGAGAGTCCCGCTGGGGACGAGTTACCCGGAGGTGGTGGCGCGGGTGGGAAAGGTGATGCGGTCGGCGGCGCTGGCGAAGGGCAGGCGGCACCTGGTGGTGGACGCGACGGGAGTGGGGCTGCCGGTAGTGGACTTACTGGAACGGGCAGATCTGCCGTGCCGGATCTGGCCGGTTACGATCACAGGCGGGGTCAGCGAGGGACTGAGTAAGAGCACTTACCGGGTGCCGAAGCGGGATTTGATTATCGGATTGCAGGTGAGGTTACAGGTGGGGGAGTTGCAGATCGCGGCCGGTCTAAGAGAGGGCGAGGCGCTGGCGCGGGAGTTAGGGGACATGCGGGTGCAGATGACGAGCGGGGGCAGGGAGAAATACGGGGCCCGGGGCGGGGAGCACGACGACTTAGTGCTGGCGGTGGCGCTGGCGTGCTGGGGAGTGAGTAAGTTGGAGGAGACAGGGAAGGTGGGGGAGCGGAGGGAGGGACGGGTGGTGTAGGAACCAAGCCGCGCTCGACGGCGAACGCTACCTGGGCCGGATCGTCACCGAATAAAACTCCGCGCCGACTTCGGGAGCGCCGTCCTGATAGTTGACGGCGCAAAGTGCCAGCTTACCGGTGAAGCGGATCCCCGGGAGCGTGCCCAATTGCATCCAAGGGATCTTGGCGGGGTCGAACGGGTTGGCCGGGTCCACTGCCGCGAAGAATCCAGAGTACTCATTGCCGTCGCGCAGAATCCGCAGGTAGATCTCTTTGGAAGCTCCGATTTCCCGGTCAAAACTGCCTGCCACCTGCCCTTGCGTCACCTTTTGAAAATTCAAGCGGCGATGGAGACCGCCAAAGATGTAGCTCTCGAACGCGATCCAGAAGTAGTTCTTGTCGTCGCTCCAGAGGGCCGCGGCAACCTGGTTACCACTGGCTTGTATCTCCGCTGAGACTCTCACGACCACCTCGAAGTCGTCTGCCGGAAGCGGCCGGTCGTAAACCAGGAAGTTCTTTCCGGCGGCGGCGCTTACGCACGGCGCTCGTTGCGTGGCAATTAGCAAGGACTTGCGCTTGGGCTGCATGGTCCAGTGATCCTCGACGGGATTGAAAAACTTCCAGTCCTTCGGCAGGGAGGCACCGTCGAACAGGATCCCGGCGGCGGACGCCGGCGGGGGCGGTGGGGAATTTACGGCCGGAATCTGCGCCCAAGCCAGCGAGGCCAAGGCGGCTACGATCATCGTGCGCACAGTCATCGGTGCATCTCCGATACCCGACTATCTTACGGGAGGAATCGGAGCCAAACAAGACTCCTCCAGGGATCTGGGGAGTATAATCTCGGAACGTGGCGCGCAAACGCAAAGCCCCGGAACCGTGGAGAGACAAGCCGCTCTATAAGAATGTAATGGCCGTGCTCGCTCTTGTGGCAGCCGCCTCGGGCCTGATTGGCGGAGCCTACAACCTTCTGACCAAGAAGGCCCCGGAAGTGGTTCACGACAACACGGAGCTGATCGTCGACCGCTCCCAAGCGATGCATGAGCCCTGGGAGAAAACCACGCGGCTCGATGCCGCCCAGAGCGCGGGGAAGGCCGTTGTCGCCACCATCGCGGAGGGCGAGAATCTGGCGCTGCGGCAATTCGGAGGTCCGTGCCAGGATTCGAACACCGATCTGGTGGTCCCTTTCGCACAGCACAATGCGAAGCGGGTCCAGACCCGGCTGGCGAGCCTCACCGCCGCCGGCAAAGCCCCTCTCAATCGCGCGATCAACGAGGCGATCGGGGACTTCGGGGACCAGAAGCACTTCGAGGGCGCAAACAGGCGCATCCTGGTGATCACGGGCTCGGATGACACCTGTCAGGAGCCCGAACTGCGCGAGGCGATCCGCGATAAGCTGGCCGCCGACGCCAGCGGCGCTTACAAAATCCGCCTGGACTTCCGGTTCATCGGTATTGGCCTGCGTCCGGAACAGCAGCGGAACCTTAGCGAGTTGGCGAAGATCGCCGGAGGCCGGGCGGTGTTCGCCGATCATCCCGAGGAGGTCGAGCCGCTGTTGCGAAGCGAAGTACACGCGACGACGAGTCAGGAACAGCCGCAGCCCTCATCGGGTCTTGGAGGGAGGAGCAGCCAGCCGGCGCCTACGGGCGACGCTGCCGGACGCGGCTCGCAGTCATCGGATGTTCAGGCTCCTCCGGCGACAGCGCAACCGACGGAAGGCGAGAAGGCGACGGTCCGGCGGGACACGAAGGAGATGGTGAATACGCTCGCGGCCGGCGTCGATCATCTGAACGATGCCCTGGCGAGCATCCAGAAAGGCGACTTTGAGGCGGCGCGGCATGCTACCGACGCCGGGCGCGCCGCAGCCGCGAATTCGCAGGGGCTGATCCCTTTGGATGCGTCGGGGCGAGGACAGTTTCCGGCCCTCCGCGCCGCATCCGGCAAGTGTTTCGAGCTTTATAAGAAGCTATTGGACCGCGCGTCCGAGATGATCTCTTTCTACGAAAAGAAAGACTTCGACTCCTATCAAAGATCCGCCGGGGAGTTCGAGCGCCTGGCGAAGGAATTCAACCGGACCAAGCAACAGGTCACCGATCTGTTGGCTCACATGTAGCGGTCAGAGCGAGTGTGCACGGAGCAGAAGCTGCTTTGCCTTTCTGCTGGATGATGGGCGGCCAGGAGCGGCATCGGGCTACGCCTCAACCGCATGTGAAGGAGGCTTCAGGCTTCAGGCATGAGGCGTCAGCTCACACCACCAGAGCCGCTGACGCCCGATGCCTGACGCACTGGTGCTCAGGCGAGGTCGTAGCGATCGAGGTTCATCACCTTGGCCCATGCAGCCACGAAGTCCTTCACGAACGTCTCCCTGGAGTCGTCACATGCGTAGGCCTCGGCGATTGCCCGGAGCTGGGAGTTGGAACCGAAGAGCAGGTCGACACGGGTGCCTGTCCACTTGAGTTCGCCGGTCGCGCGATCGAGACCCTCGTACACGCTTTCGGCTTTGGAGGAGGGCTGCCACCTGGTACGCATGTCGAGCAGGTTGACGAAGAAATCGTTGGTCAGGGTCTCGGGGCGGCTGGTGAAGACGCCATGTTTGGACTGCCCGTAATTGGCGTTCAGGACGCGCATGCCGCCGATGAGAACGGTCATCTCCGGGGCGGTCAGCGTCAGCAACTGGGCCCGGTCCACCAACCGCTCCTCCGGCGATCCCGGATGTCCGTTGCGGAGGTAGTTGCGGAACCCGTCGGCGGTGGGTTCGAGTACGGCGAAGGAGTGGACATCGGTCTGTTTCTGAGATGCGTCCGTGCGGCCCGGCGAGAACGGGACCTTCACCTTGTGCCCGGCCTTTTTCGCCGCTTCCTCGACAGCCGCGCAGCCGCCGAGAACGATCACGTCGGCGAGGGAGACCTTCTTGCCGCCGGAGAGCGATGCGTTGAAATCCTTTTGGATCGCCTCCAGCTTCTTCAGGGTTTTCGCCAGAACGGCCGGCTGGTTCACTTCCCAGTCCTTTTGCGGGGCGAGGCGAATGCGCGCGCCGTTGGCCCCACCGCGCTTGTCGGAGCCGCGGAAGGAAGCCGCCGACGCCCAGGCAGTGGTGACCAGTTGGGAGATGGAGAGCCCGGAGGCGAGGATTTTAGCCTTTAGCGCCGCAATGTCCTGCTGGCCGATTAGTTTGTGATCCACCGGGGGAACAGGGTCCTGCCACGACTGAGGCTGCTTGGGAACGAGCGGGCCGAGGTAGCGCGAGATCGGTCCCATGTCGCGATGGGTCAGCTTGAACCACGCCTTGGCGAAGGCATCGGCGAACTCCTTCGGATGGTCGAGAAAGCGCTTCGCGATCGGCGCATAGATCGGGTCCATTCTCAGGGAGAGGTCCGTGGTGAGCATGGTTGGGGCGTGCCGTTTGGAGGGATCGTGGGCATCGGGAACAGTGCCGGCGCCCGCGTCGCCCTTCGGCTTCCACTGATTCGCGCCAGCCGGGCTCTTGGTGAGTTCCCATTCATAGCCGAACAGGTTTTCCAGGTAGTTGTTGCTCCACTTCACCGGGGTCGTGGTCCAAGTGACCTCGAGCCCGCTGCCGATGGCGTGGGCGCCGTTGCCGTTGCCATAGGTGTTCTTCCAGCCGAGGCCTTGCTCCTCGATGGGAGCGGCTTCGGGCTCGGGACCGACGTATTTGCTGGGATCGGCGGCGCCGTGGGTCTTGCCGAAGGTGTGACCGCCGGCAATCAGGGCCACGGTCTCCTCGTCATTCATCGCCATGCGGGCGAAGGTCTCGCGGATATCGCGCGCGGCGGCGACGGGATCGGGCATTCCATTGGGGCCTTCCGGATTCACGTAAATCAGGCCCATCTGAACGGCGGCGAGAGGATTATCGAGCTGACGATCGCCGGTGTAGCGCTGGTCCCCGAGCCATGTGCCCTCCGGTCCCCAGTTCACGTCCTCGCTGGGCTCCCAGACGTCCGGGCGTCCGCCGCCGAAACCGAAGGTCTTGAAGCCCATGGACTCGAGTGCGACGTTGCCGGCGAGGATCAGGAGGTCGGCCCAGGAGATTTTGCGGCCGTACTTCTGTTTGATGGGCCAGAGCAAGCGGCGCGCCTTATCGAGGTTGACGTTGTCGGGCCAGCTATTGAGGGGCGCAAAACGCTGTTCGCCGGACCCGGCTCCGCCGCGGCCGTCGGCGATGCGGTAAGTGCCGGCACTGTGCCACGCCATACGAATAAAAAGCGGCCCATAATGGCCGAAGTCGGCCGGCCACCAGGGCTGCGACTCCGTCATCAAGGCATGGAGGTCTTTGACGACGGCGTTGAGGTCGAGACTCTTGAATTCTTTGGCGTAATTGAACTCCTCGCCCATTGGATCGGACAGGGGGGAGTGCTGATGCAGGACCTTCAGGTTCAACTGGTTCGGCCACCAGTCGGTATTGGTCGGCCCGGCTGCCGCGAGCCTGCGTGCGCCGCCCGTTACCGGGCACTTGGTTTCGGTTGACGAGGTTTGATTACCGGTAGTGAGTTCTTGCTCCATGTTCATCCTCCTTCGAATTAGTCCAACAAAGTGCGGCGACTCTTAACGGGAAGCATGCCGTGGAGCGCACTTCGCGCAGAGTCCCCGGAAAATGAGCTCGCATTCGCGAAGAATCCGCTTGCCGAGGGAGGCCGAGGGAGGCCTGGGGACGTCGTACCAGTCCAGGTCCTCTACGTCGCCGCAGCGGTCGCAGATGAAGTGGTGATGGCGCATGCCTTTGGCGTCGAAACGCGCGGCGCGGCCTTCGGCGGCCACTTCGCGCACCAAGCCCGCCTGCACCAGGTCCCGCAGGTTGTTATAGGTGGTGGCCCTGGAGGAGCGCGGATCGACGCGATTCACAGCGTCGAAGATTTCCGCGGCGGTGGGATGCCCGGTGTGTTGCATCAAGTAGGCCATGACCGCGTAGCGCTGCGGGGTACAGCGCAAGCCGCTGGCCTCCAAGGACCGTCTGATTTCCCCGGCTTCCATGAAGAAATTAGATTATATCTAATCTGAAATTTTGTCAAGACTGCTTCAACTCGGGGCAGGCCGGAAACCTGCCCCACTCAGACGGAGAGCGCCCGGCCCAGTTTCTCCGCAAGGTCGGCGCTGGTGAACGGCTTCTGGATGAAGTCGATTTCCGGGGCAATTCCGTGGAAAGCCAGCACGTCGTCGGTGTAGCCGGACATATAGACTACCTTGGTCGAGGGGCTGGCGGCTTTGAGACGCAGGGCCAACTCGTGCCCGTTCATCAGCGGCATGATCACGTCGGTAAGCAGCAGACGGATTTCGGACTTATGCTGCTCGACGAGCTTCAGGGCCTCATACCCGTCGCCGGCTTCGAGCACGTTGTAGCCGAGGTGGCGCAATGTTTCGCGCACCAACCCGCGGACTTCGGCTTCATCTTCGACCACGAGGATGGTCTCGCCGGCCTCGGGTTTCGAGCGCGGCTCGGCGGGTCCCGCGTCCTCGAGACGATCTTCCGTCACCAACGGAAAACAGAGTTCGAAAAGCGTACCTTGGCCCGGCCGGCTGGAGACATGGATGGTGCCTTCGTTCTGACGGACGATGCCGTAGACCATGGTCAGACCCAGACCGGTCCCTTTCCCCAGGTCTTTGGTGGTGAAGAAGGGTTCAAAGGCGCGCTCGAGGACACGTTCGTCCATACCGCAGCCGGTATCGCTGACGGTCAGGCGGACCCGTTTCCCGGATTCGTCCGGGCCTTCGCCGTTGGACGAACGACCCAGACCCGCCATGCTGGTTTGGATGCGGAAGAGTCCTCCATTCGGCATGGCGTCGCGCGCATTGACCGCCAGATTCATGACGGCCTGCTCGAGCTGGTGAGGATCGGCTTTGATCAAGCCCAGGGCTGGATCGAGCGCGGTTTCGACGGTAATCCGTTCGCCGATGATTCGTCCGAGCATGGCCTTCAGGTTGGTCACCAGGTGATTCAGATTGACCAGCCTGGGTTGTAGGATTTGCCGGCGGCTGAAGGCGAGCAATTGTCTGGTGAGTACGCTGGCACGATTGGAAGCATTGAGAATCTGTTCCAGCCGGGCTCGTTTGGGATCTGCGGCAGGTGTGGTTTCCAGCAGCATCTGCGCGTAGCCGCCGATGACGGTAAGTAGATTGTTGAAATCGTGGGCGACGCCGCCCGCCAGCCTGCCCACGGCCTCCATTTTTCCGGCCTGGCTGAGCTGCTCTTCCAGCTCTCGCCGTTCCGTGATGTCTTCCGCGATGCCCGCGATGCGGTATGGCTCGCCCTCGCGATTCCGCACGACGAAGGCGCGGTCATGGATCCACCGCACGGTGCCGTCGGGACGGACGATGCGATAGGTTTCTTCGCCGGAGCTGGACACGAGTGTTTTCAGGAACGCCTGGCAGAGAACGCGATCTTCCGGATGGATGGTCTCCATCAGCCATGCCCGATCCCGGTACAGGGCCGAGACGCTGTGGCCCCATACCCTCTCGAAAGCGGGGCTGGCGTATACGACCTTTTGGGTGACGAGATCGACCATCCAGAAGACCTGATCGATGTTTTCAGCGAGCTGCCGGAAGCGCTCTTCGCTCTGCAGATCGGTGATGTCGATATTGGAGCCGATGTAGCCGACGAAGTCTCCGCCGGCGGCGAAGCGCGGCACGCCGCTGCACAGGATCCAGCGGTATTCTCCGTCGGCCCGGCGCAGGCGGCACTCCAGGTGGAAGCTGTGGCGGGCCTCAAACGCGGTGCTGAAGATCCGACCGACGTTGTCGAGGTCGTCGGGGTGCACACCTTTGGTCCAACCGTTGCCCAATTCCTGATGCAGGCTGCGGCCGGTAAACGTGAGCCAGGTCTTATTGACGAAGGTGAACGATTTATCCGGGCCCGTGACCCAGATCATGACCGGCGCGGTGTCCGCCATATTCCGGAAGCGCTCTTCGCTCTCGCGCAGAGCGGCCTCGGCGCGCTGGCGCTGCCGCGCCGAGAAGGTGCGCCAGACGATCACAGCCAGCAGGAGGGTGAGGGCGCTGATCCCGATGGCCAGCCAGCGCTCGCGCTGCGCGGCCTCCAGCGCATCGTATGCAGCCCACGTGTCGACCAGGCCATAGTAGGAGTATTTGGCCATGATCACCGCCATGGTGCCGTCGCCGAACATGCTTCCTATTTCGCGACGGATTTTGTCGGCTGCCGCGGCGGCTCTAAAGGTGGAAGCGACGGCGAGCTGATTGGTGAGGTCGGGAAGGATCTGGGTGCGGATCGAAACGGCGGCGCACTCGGCGGGTTTTGCCTGCAACGCGTTGAGTGCCGTTCGGAACTCCAGAAAGCCGGCGGCAACCGTGCCTTTGCACACCTCGCCCAGAACCTCAGTGGCTACCGGAAACTGGACTAATTGAGCCGAGGGGAATCGGCTGTGCGCCATGCGGACGTGCAGGGGCAACCTGAAAAGTCCGATGCGGCCGGCAAATTCCCGGCCGGGGACGGGTGAGCCCGAGCGTATGACAAGCGCGTGACTGCTATTGAGCCACGGCCTGGTGAAGTGAACAAACTTCCGGCGTTCCGGACGGTCGGCCATCACCGGCCAGAGGTCGACGAGACCTTTCCGGAAAGCCTCTTCCGAACTTCCGCCGGTCTCGACCCACTGGATGCGCAATCCGGCGCGCCTGGCGGCTTCACTGACTGCTTCCACGCCGAGGCCCGCCAAACCGTCGGCGGTATGAAACTGGAGGGGCGGATTTTGTTCAAAGCCGATGCGGAGCGTGCCCTGGGGAATGGGAGGCAAGGGGTTTGCAAAATAGAGGACGGCCATACCACCGGCCAGCACGGCGACAATCAGGATCGCGCCTGTTGACTTGTAGCGGCCTGAAATCGAGAACACGCCGATACTCCTTAATTCGGAGGCGATTTCTCCGCTTGGGGAATGTTATCAAATGGCACTCAGGGTTTGAGCGGGAGGCGACGGGCCGGGTGGCGATTCTGCTGGGCGCGGCGGTTGTGGCGGGGTACGTGCCGGCACGCAAGGCGTCGCGAATCGATCCGATGACGGCGGTACGGCACGAGTAAGCGGCGCCATATTCACCGCGGACGCAGAGACGCAGAGGAAGGAACGCGGAGAAAACAAGAACAAAGTCAAGACCTGAGAGCGCCGAGCATCGCGCGGACTTTGTTCCGGGGGTGGCGGCGATGCTATGCAGCACGGCCGGGATCAGATCCCAGCATCGTGGCCAGGATTCGATCGAGATGGATGCGCGCACAATCCACGTGGGGGAAGGAGATGTTCGATTCGTCGAAAATCAACGCGAGGTCCGTGCCCGCCAGAACGATGGCGTCGACGGCGTCGCGCCGGATCAGGGTTTGGGCGAGGCTGGTGAGGCCCTCGCGTTCGGGGGTTCCGCCGAGTCCCGTCGAGGCAAGTTGATAGTAGGTCTTATGGATATAGTCGATTTCATCGGGCCGCGGCGGCACCACTTCCACGCCGGAAAGGGCGCCAAACATCGCGGACTCGATGGTAAAGCGGGTTCCAAACAGCGCTACGCGGCGGAAGCCGCTGGACCGAACGGAATCATCGACGGCCTCCAGGAGGTTCACCAGCGGCAGAGGGGAGATCGGCTGCAATTCGGAGATGCAGAGATGCGGCGTTACCGCGGGAAGAGCCGCGAATGCCGCGCCCGCGGCCTGCAATCGCGCGATCAGCCCGGCGACGTACCGGGCCATCGAGGTGGCGTCGCCGGCCTCGGCCCAGCGGACCATGCGCGGCATATCGGCGTGAACCATGACGAGATCCATGGGGACGTGTAATGCGTCGTGAACTTTGGCGAGTTCGCGGTAGTAATGGATCGCGGCTCCGACGCCGAGTCCGCCGACGAGTCCGAAGCATTGGCTGGGCATGGCATCCAGCTTGGCATATCGGGCAGTTTGCGGAAAACGGGATAGCCGCGGATGAACGCAGATGAACGCAGATCAGAAGCGGTGAAGTCTCTAGAGCAGGCGGAAGGTCACTTCTACTTGCGTCGGGGCGCTGACCGGCCTGCCGTCTTTCGTGGCCGGCTTAAACCGCCACTGCTTGACCGCGTCGATGGCCTTTTCGTCGAGTCCCAGGGCGAGGCTGCGAGCTACCTGGATGTTGGTCACTTGCCCGGTCTCGTCGATGACCACGTTGAACAACACCGTTCCCTGGTATTTGGCCTTGCGGGCCTCGTCGGGGTATTCGGGCTCCATAAGGCCAAGCACCGCTGCTGCCGCCGCCGCGAAGGTCACGCATCGGACGCCAGCGCGGCCGCGCCGTTGACGGCCGTCGAGCACCGCGTTCACGCGCGATGCCAGGTCGGCGCGGTTCGCCATGGCTGGAAGGGGCGATTTCGCGCGACGAAGTGAATCGCCCAATCGCGCCAGATCACGTGCTCCAACTCGTGCACCATGGCGCGATCCAGGTCCCCGGTATCCCAGTTGGGCGCATCCAGTGGAAGGACGATCGCGAAAATGACTCTTTCCAATGCGGGGATCATTTGGTTCTCCTTTCCTTGCGAACCCGGTCGATCTCGATGCGAAGCCGGTCGAGATCTTCGTCGGTCCACGAGGCCTCACTGACGAGCGACGTCATCATCTCCCGGAGCGATCCGCCGAAGAAGGTCTGCACGTACTGCTGGAGGGCGGTCCGCCTGGCGACGGCAGGCGAGGTAGTGGCCGAGTAGAGATA
>DATJYJ010000351.1:0-6486 GCA_035578025.1 Verrucomicrobiia bacterium | reverse complement strand
GCACCAGATGATCGTAGCTCTCGGTCCAGATACCACGCGCTCGGTTAAAGCCGCATCGAGGGTGAAGTCGCGGCCGCTACGTAGCGGAGACAATCCTGTTACGTTGCAGGGTCCGCCGAATGGCGACGTTGAGAAACGCTTTCTTTAACCTGGCCTTGATCCGTGATTCGTTGCGGCCTTGGATGAACTCGACCGGCAATAGCCTCATCCAGGATAGATAGCTGTCGTGTTCCTCGCCCGCCTTCTTCAACCACCGCAGCATCGGGCGGAAATTCCCAAGACCGGCATGCATCAGCAGGAAGCAGCAAGGGCGGACATATTCCTGTTGGGCGCGATCTTCGAGTTCCCTCCAGAGCGCGGCAGCCTCGGATTCCCGGCCTGATTGAGTAAGTGTCTGCGCCAGATTCGCAACAAACCAGGGAAGGCGATCCGACAGATTCGTCGCCCTTTCGTGGGCCAGGATCGATTCCGGATACTCCCGATTCGCGAAGCACGTCATGCCCAGGAACTCATGAAGAATGTAGAAATTCGCATTCACCTGAAGGCCGGCTCGGTATTCTTCTATGCCGCGTGGGAAGTCGCCGCTCATGCTGAAAGCGAGTCCAACCGCAAACGCGGCGACACTGGAAACCGGGTCGAGAGCCTGCGCCTTCAGCGCTTCTCTGATGGCCTCGATCCCTCGCCCCGTGTGTAAAAGGAACCATGAGTAGTAAGCACGGACCATCCACGAGTTCGGACTCAACCTTATCCCCTCCAGAGCCTCCCGCTCCGCCGCTTTGCAGTCCCAATCGTAGATCAGGTGAACGTAGCTTAACGCTCCGTGAGCATCGCCGAGCGTGGGATCCAGAGCTAACGCCCGCTGCGCATAGAGCTTGACCTTTTGGCACGCCTGCCGCGGGGGAATGTTGCCCCAGAACGCGACTTTGAGATAGGCCTCGCTGAGGCCAAAGTAAGCCTGGGCATAGTTCGGATCGAGCCGCAAGGCTTCTTCGAAACACGGGATTGCCTCGGGGAAGCCCGGGCGGGAAAACACCCAGAGATAGTCCAGACCCTTCAGGTACGCCCTGTGCGCTTGCAGGTTATTCGTTCTCCTGGCGAAAACTCCCCGGCGCTCCTCGGGAAGCAGCGTGAGCCTGAGTTGTTCGATAATCGCCGCCACAACCTGATCCTGCACGGCAAAGATCTCCACCGCATCGCGGTCGTAGCGCTCGGTCCAGATCGGGTAGCCGTCGGCCACACTGATCAACTGCACGCTGATCCGCAGCTTCTGCCCCTCCTTTCGCACGCTCCCCTCGACCACGGCCTGCACGTTCAGCTTGCGCCCTATTTCACGAATGTCGGCCGCCGTATCCTTGAACGCGAACGTTGACGTCCTCGCAGCGACATGAAGTTCGCGAATCTTGGCTAACGAGGTGATCAGCTCTTCCGCCAAACCGTCGCAAAAGTACTGCTGATCCTTGGCCGGGCTCATATCGGAAAACGGCAGGATGGCGAGCGAACGGATGCGCTCCGCCTGCATGGCGGCTCGCTCGGTTGCGTTCGTGTCCGGTTTCGGCGCAGTCGTCTCGGTGGCGCATGATTCCGCCCTTGTTTGGACCGAGCGCAGGTCCGCAAGCATGTCGGCGATGTGCTGGTAGCGTTCCGCGGGATCCTTCGTCATCGCCTTGGCGACGACCCTCTCCAAATCGGGCGGCACGCCGCTGCGCACCGAGGTCACCGGCTCGGGCTCCCGGTTCAGGATGGCGAACATGACCGATGCCGCTGTCTCTCCCCCGAATGGCAGCTGGCCGGTAATCATCTCGTACATCACCACACCCAGCGACCATATGTCGCTTCGCGCGTCCGCCATTTCGCCCCGCGCCTGCTCGGGCGACATATACGCGGGTGTTCCCACGACTTCACCGGCCCTTGTCAGGCGTGTCCGTCCGGCCAGCATCGCCAATCCAAAGTCAGTAATCTTAACCTGCCCGGTGGAGGTCAACAGGATGTTGGAACTGTTGATATCGCGGTGAACGACGCCGCGCTCATGGGCACTTCGCAGCCCTTCGCCAACCTCGCTGGCGATACGGATCACTTCAGAGAGTTGCAGAGTGCGCTGGCGAATACGGTCCCGAAGGGATGGACCGTCAATCAGTTCCATGGCCAGGAACCCGCGCTGCTCGTCAAACTCGAACACTGTGGCGATGTTGGGATGCTGCACGGCCGCGGCAGCCTGAGCTTCGCGCACGAACCGCTCCCGGAGTTCGGGTTCATCTGTCGCGTGGGCGGGCAGCAACTTCAGAGCCACGTTGCGGCCGAGCCGCGAGTCCTCGGCGCGGTAGACTACTCCCATTGCGCCGCGGCCGATCTCTTCAACGATGCGGTAGTGCGGGATTGCCGGCGTTTCGGGCTCCACCTCGCCTATGAACCGGTACCCGCGTTTCGCCACGGTTTCGATGAAGCGCGGCTTGGCCGCCGAATCCGACAGCGCCTCGCGCAGCCGCTGTACCGCGGAGTTCACGCTGTGTTCGAATTCAACGATCGTGCCATTGGGCCAGAGGCACCGGCGGATCTCGTCACGGGTGACGATCTCACCCGGCTGGCGGAGCAGGAGGGCCAGAATCTCGAGGGACTGGTCGGGAACCCGCAACCGGATACCGCGGCGCCGCAACTTGCGGGCGCGGGTATCGAATTCGAATCCGCTGAACCGCATGCGAATCCCTTGCTGCCGAGCATAACACTCTTTCCGGGTCAGGATAGAGTATTAAAGATCTGAATAGTCTGCAACTTGCCGTGTGATCCCCGTCTGAGATCGCCTGCATCGAACTGTGACGTGGACCGGCGCGATTCTCGGTCCGTATGCTTCGCACGTCGAAGCTGCGAAAGGAGAAAGTGTCATGCAGCGGATTCTCTTTGTAACCATGCTGGGCGCCTGCCTGCTGGCGGTCTCGCCGGTCGCCAAGGCACAGGATTGCAGCAATATCAGCAACTACGATCTTCGCGGCACCTACACGATGTCAGGCAGCGGCTACGTGGATCTGTCGAAGTTTTTTCAGGGCGTGCCGGGACTGCCGCCTATGCCATCAGGATTCGTTCCGATGTCCTGGGTGGGCGCCCACACCTATGATGGGGTCGGCGGAGGAACCGGTTGGGTCACGTTCGTCGCGGCCGGGACGCAGATGACCGCCAAGCTCACTGACATGAAGTATTCAATCAAGCCAGATTGTAGTCTTTCCGGGAGCTTTTCGATGCAGATCAACGAGTTGCAGGGCCTGAAAATTGGGCCAATCTCGCGGGTCCAGGTCGTGGTCATAAATCCGGATGTTATGCCGTGGATGCCTCCGGCAGTGGAAGTCCATATGATGTTCGCCGGCGGGGCCCCTGGCGCGCCGGCTGGCGCGGCAGTTGATTCAGGAGTCGCCCATCGCATTTCCTTGCAACACTGACCCGCAGGTCCGCAAATACCGCTCACGGCAGGGCTCATTGTGTTTCTGGCCGGCCTGCCGGGTGCATCCCCCGACTTGGATGGAGCGCCCTGCCGGGACCGCACAGGTAGGGGGAGTTGGCAATCGAGGGCTTATGCTTCGATTTTTGAGCGTTGCCTGTGCTCACGGCCACCAGGCACGAGCGCTCTGGCAGGTGCCGGCCCCGAATACGCTCGCTGGCTTTGCCCTGGATCTGGGAACGGCGTCCCGAATCATGCTCAGCCGGTCCGGCGATCCACGCTTGCCCGGCCAATTGGCTTCGTCGCCATTGCTGATCTTGACCGGCCGATCCCACCCGGAGCTGCGTCAGATGGCGAGACGCGCGTGAGAGACGTCAAGTTGGTGCCCAGCCAAGAACATCGGTAAACGCTGCGCGACTACCCGCGAGAAATGCGCTGAAGCGCTCTGATCAGAGGGCTTCACCTTTTGCAGCTTGCCCTCTGGGTCGAGATGCGCCCTGAAGTGCCCGACGGTGACTGGTACAAGGATTTCGGCTCTTTCAAGATCTGCGGCAACGGATCCTACCCCAAAACGTTCCTGGTCCCACAGGCGAAGTTGATTGAGATCCGAGATGCTGATCGCGCGATCACGCATCCGCTCGAGCAGATGTTGCCGTACCCCGTCGGGCAGGCTGTCCCAGCGTTCGAGCTGCGGCATTAGCCGCCGAAGACCATTCTGCCGAGTTCATCGCCCAAGCGGTTAGCCGCTTCCGGATCCTGCTCGTTGCGGAAACGCTCAGCCAGGGCAAAAAACTGCTGCTGCTTTCGCTTCTCTGCGTCGATTCCGTTTTCGATTAGCTCCAGCAACATGCGGTTCTTGCTCAGTTTTCGGCTCTTGGCCATGCTACCCACCTGCTTCGCCACTCTGGGCGGCAGGCTGACGCTCTGGCGAACCGCCTTCTCAGCCACCTTCATAACACCATTATGCACCAGAACGGTGTATGAGAGCTACCCGACCTCGAACAGTCGAAAACGGCAGTCTTGAACAGCATCAGGTCGAGGAGCGGTCAGCCGAGCGATGACCACGCCATCACCGATTTCGCAGAGTGGTACTGTTCAGAACCGCGCCTCGCGTTCAATCGCACCGTGGTCCTCCGGTACCGGATCTATCTCGATCCTCGCCATGCTGACCGGATGTGGACTTCGCCGCGGCGAGTTGCTCGCGCTCCGCGTCGACGCGATCCAATTGCGAGAGGAGCACTGGGTCGTCGCCGATCTCTTGGGCAAGGCTGGACACATCCGTACCATTCCCATTCCAGCGTGGGTCAAGGCGGCGGTCGACGCATGGAAGGAGGCCAGTGGCATCACCCAAGGCACGCTCTTTCGATCGATCCACAAGGCTGGTAAAGTCTGGGGCATAGGAATGACTCCGAGGGTCCTGTGGGAGATCGTCCGCGAGGGCGCCTCGCGTGCCGGAATTGAGAAGCTCGCCCCCCAACGATTTGCAACGCACTTGCGCGAGGCTCTGCCACTTGGCCGGCGGCGAGCCTACTAGACCAGACCCAATTCTTGCTTGGGCACGTCTCCATCCAGACCACGGAACGCTACCTCGGATGCAAGCAGAGGCTCCGCGACGCGTGTAGATGAATGGGAGGGCGAAGACACTGAACGTCGATCTTGCGCGCTGAACAACCGACGGGGCCTCCCTTGGGTGGCGCCGGTACTAACGATGGTCCGCGAGATTCTCCCAATTCAGCACGACGGCTAGCGATGAAGGCCGATCTCCCCGGTAAGCGGGGACGAGGAAGCGGTCTCCGCCTTCCGCAACATCGAAGCCGAACGGGGGGTGGAGCCTGGAAATCGCCTCCTGCGGAACTGGAAACAGACGTTTCGGCTCTCCGGCCAACGTAGCCGCATGGATCCAGTAGTCGCGGCCGAGGTAGAAGATCTCGCGTCCTGGCTTTGGCCAACGCACTATCGAGGCGCCGCCGCGAGATATCTGCCGGCGGACGCCTGTCAGTTGCCGGTGCGCGGGGTCGAACTCCTGAACGTAGACCTCCAGATCTCCTGAGTCGTCGGAAAGGAACGCGATGGAGCGTCCATCGGGAGAGAAGACGGCCCCCGACTCTTGCCGCGTCCTCACGGATAGCGGTACCAATTCATTCTTGCGAGCCAAGTCGACCAGGTAAACGTCGGCGTCCTGGCGGGAGCCAGAGTGGTTAATGGGAGTGCTGGTCTCGGCGATGAATCGGCCGTCGGGCGACCAATCCGTCGGCAATTGGAAATTTCCTTCCGGAACACCCGCGGGCAGGTTCTCCGAGACAACTCGCTCGCGCAACCCGAGCATCGCCAATACGGGAGGCTGGCCCGCAGCCTCGCCGTAAACGATTCGGTCCGCGTTGGGGCTGAAGACCGGCGAATCCATGGTGGCATCCAAAGCCGCGACGCGGCGGGCGAGGCCGGTTTCAATTTCGACGACCCAGGCATCAAGCAAGCCGCGGGACCAATCGACGACGGGCATTACAGCCCAGCGGCCGTCCCTCGATAGCCGGACGAAATTGAAACTGCTCAGCACAGGCCCGACAGAGGAAAGCTCACGGCCCTGCCGGTCCATCCACACCAACTGTGAGCGGTCGGGGTGGTCCAGCCAGACCAGTGTCCCGCCCGCCACCGATGCCTCCACACCACCGGTAGAGCGGTAGTATGGAACGTGCGAAGCAACCGGCACCGGACCTTCGGACGTCAAGCGGCCGGCCTTGTGGTCGAACCCGCGGGCCACCAAGTTCCCGCCCCGCATGTACAGCAACCAGGACCTGTCCGGATGGCGAGAAGAGCGAGTCAAGAACACGCGCGAATCGGATTGAAAAAGGGTCCGGCCCGCCTGATCCGCGGCAGCGAGGCGCACCTGATTGATGTGGCCCGCCGAATCCCAGGCGATGTAAATCACACGATCGTCATTCGGCAGCGGTTGCGCCCACGTCTGCGGGACCGGTAGTTTGCGAGGTATGCCGCCCGCAATCGGCACGGCCCAGCCATATTGGCGATCGGCGGAACGGATTTCACCCTGCCGGAACCAGGCGCCA
>DATJYJ010000350.1:0-27652 GCA_035578025.1 Verrucomicrobiia bacterium | reverse complement strand
GCCAAACAGGGTCGCCATCCCGCCGCCGGAGCAGCCCATGCAGCCGACGCGTTTGGCATCGAGCTCGGAGCGGGTCTCGATCCAATCGATGGTGCGCATCACGTCATAGACGCGCCAGCCGATCATGGTCTGCCCCAGCAGGAGCGCGCTGCCGGCGGTGGGCTGGCACACGCTGGCGTCGAGCGACCGCGCGATGGTCTTCGCATCGCGGCGGCAGCCGAAGCTCATGGGCTCGATGGCCACCGCCGCCATCCCGTGCTCGGCCACCTGCACCGCGTAGTCGTATTGGTACGGTACTTTGACCGTGCGATCCTGTCCCTTCTCGTCGATGCCGACCAGGTCGTCCACGCCGCGGCCGTGGCCGGGGATGCAGATCACTGCCGCGTACGGCGGCTTGCCCGCCGTCGGAGTCAGCAGATATCCAAGGACGCCGACTCCGGGCCGGCTCTGAAACACGAACTTCTCGCGGCGATAGCCGGGATACTCTTTGACCTCGATCGTCTGTGCGGCGAGCGGCGTGTGCTTCTCGGGGAAGCCGCCTATCAGCTCGACGATTTTCGGCCGCAGTTGCTTCTGCCACGCCAGAGCCTGCTTGCGATCGGCGGCGCGGAACGTGAGCCGCAGGGGCGCCTCGTCGTGCAGCTTGAGCGTGTAGGCGATAGGGTCGAAGGCGGAGATGTCGACTTTGTTCTCCAGGCCATCGAGGGCGCTAGCGTATTTGGCGGGTGCGGCCTTGACCTGGCGGCGGGCCAGCAGGGCGGCGGCGGCGGAGAAGCAGGCGAGATCGCGACGGGTCATGCCACAGATGATAACGCCACTAGCGTGTCATCAGGCCGACATGGTAGGTTCCCTCAGCGTGAGAGGCCCAGGAGTGCCCGTGTGCGCTGGACCACCTGGGGCCATACGGCCGATCCGGGGTCGATAAACACGAAGTGCCCGGCCTGCGACAACACCACCGCGTTCACGGCGTCTCCCGCGCGCCGCGCGGCTTCTTCATATGCGGGTGCCTGCGGCGCAAACATCCGGCCCGCGAAGAACTCCTGTGGGACACCCAGGGGCAGCATCTCGATGGGCGACGCCTCCCGGTAGCGTTGCGCGTGCTCTTCCGGCGTGCCGCCCAAAAGCTGCGTGATCACCGGGGCTCCGCATACCGGCTGCTGCATGGGCAGCGTCGCCTTCAGGTCGCCCGGTCCATCGAGGTCCACCACGCCCTTTAGGGGAAGCGGATCTTTCGCGTACAGCTCGCTCGCCGGGGGGAGCTTCGGCCGCGCTGCGAGCCACAGCGCCAGGTGTCCGCCCGCCGAATGCCCCATGGCCACGACACGGGTGAGGTCGAGCCGGTTCTCGTCCGCGATCTTCCGCAAGTAATCCGTTCCGCGCGCAACGTCGTCAAACGTGCCCGGCCAGCCGCCTCCGTCGTTGCCTACGCGCCTGTACTCCAGGTTCCACGTGGCGATTCCGCTCTTGGTCAACTCCTCGGCCATGGGGCGCAACAGATCCAGCGCCACGGCACGCGCGTCGAGGTTCCCCAACTTCGCGACCCAACAGCCGCCGTGCACGATCGCCACCACGGGATGCGGACCTCTCCCGGCCGGCACTCGCAGCTCGCCGAACTGCAGCGGGTCGGTTCCGTAAGCGATCCGGCGCGCTCCGGGCGACACCGGCAATTTCAGCAGCTCGGCTGGTCCGCGGTCCTGCGCGCAGAGTGCGCTGCCGAGAAGACATACGGAAAGGGTAAATCGGATCATAGCTGGACCTCCGGATAACTTCAGTTTCATTTGATGGCGATCGATACCGGCACACTGGTCTGCCCGCTGGCGCTCACGGTGACGGGCACCGCATCGCCCGGCGTCACCCCGTTTGGGACGACCGCGTTGATCTGGTAGAGGGCCGCGAATTGCGGCGTCATGCCGGCGAAGGTGACGCTGGCAGTGACGCCTCCGATCGTCACCGTTGGCGGATTGACGACCTGCGTCAGCGGGCTCAGCGGCGTCATCGCGCCCTCGGCTATCGGCGGCATCACGGCGCCGAGCCCCGTGCAGTAGATGGTGATGGTGTCGCCCGCACTCGCCGGATTGGATGTGTCCGCCACGGGCTGATTGTCGGCGCTGCGAAAGACGGTGATGGCGCCTTGGCCGTCCTTTGTCGTGGTGAAGATGCCCGGCTGGGCCGGCGCGATCGAAAGCATCACGGGAGTGGACGTCTTGGTCCCGTGCGCGATGACGAGTTGTTGCTGCGTGTTCACCGGGACGGCGTACGGCATCACCGCGTTGACCTGGTTGTCCTGGGTGAATTGCAGCGGCGCGACCAGCCCGCCGATGGACACCGTGGCGTTGCCGAGGCCGGACTTGAGCGGCAGCGCCGAGGTCAGCGGGCCGTCCGCGAGGCCGCTGCCAAAGATCGAGATCAGGCTGCCGGGCGCGAACGGCCGGTGCGCGGTGAAACTGGCTGCGTTCACGATGCCATCGGAGGTGAGTGCCGGAATCGCGAGCGTGCGATTGACGCCTCCCGTGATCTGCGCCGTGCTATGCAAGCTATGATCCGCGGTATCGGCGGTAACGGTGATCTGGACCGCCGGCTGCGACGTATCGTTCGCGATCCAGGTGCCGCTCCAATTGCCGCTCCCGAGCGATGTCATCGGTACGGGCGCATCGCGGCTGCTGAACGACGCGATGACCTGGCCGGGCGGCTTGTTGAGGAAGTTGCCGCAGTCGTCCACCACGCGGACTCCGAGCGAAGTAGGCACGGTGGCCGAGATGTTGAACTGGGGACCCAGGATGGTGAAGACGATATTGAGACTCGCCGGCACGCATGCCGCGCCAGGACTCGGCGCTTTGACTGCGGACTCCGGCCCGCCGGCGGGCGGCGAAGGCGATGTCGAGGACGGCGTCAGCACAAGGAGGATGTCGATCAGGCCTGTAGAGCCGTCGGAGAATTGCAGCGTCACGGCGCCGCGGCGGACACCGGCGGACAAGCCGGCGCTGTTGGCCGAGATCACCATGCGCGTTGGCTGATCGGATGAAACCGAAGTCTGCGCCGGCTGGTAGACGATCCAGTTCGTGCGATCCTGCGTGGACGCCGCGGATTGGTAGCTCAACGAGCCTCCGCCGAGGTTGTAGACCAGAACCTCCTGCGAACCGGGAGAGGGCCCTCCGGCGGCGCCGACAAAAATCAGTCCGGTTGGGCCGACGTTCGGCACCGGGGGGCTACCCGCCGGCAGGACGTTGAACACGACGGATACGAACTGCGGCGAATTCGAAACGCCTGGCGACGAGACCTGGATCTGGCCGCTATAGAGTCCCGGCGCCAGGCCCGCCGCATTGGCGAGCACTTGAATGGGGGGCGCGTCGGATGCGAGAGGCCCGCTGGTGGCGGAGGAAGGCGTGATGCTCAGCCACGATCCGCCCGGCGGCAGGGTCGTCACCTGCGCCGTCCACGGCATGTTACCGAGGCCAACGTTGAGCACATTCACGATCTGGGTTGCGATGCTCCCCACGCCTGCAATGCCGGTGAACGTGAGGCCGGATTGCGAGAGCACCATCGACTGCGCGCCGCTGGCGATCGTCATGGTGGCCGGGATCAGTTTCGCCTGGCCGCCGGCGGTGATTGTGATGGTGGAGGTGTAAGTGCCAAGCGCAAGGTTGGAAGGATCGGCGGTCACGGTCAGCGATGCCGGCTGTGTGGCGGTGGCGGATCCGCTGAGCGGTGCCACATGCAGCCACGTGTCGGCCGCCGGAATCGTCACCTGGAACGGCAGTGTGCCCGACCCGTTGTTCAGCACCTGGAGATCACGGCTCGCCGCGGCCGCGCCTTGCACATAGAGAAAATCCTCGCTGCTGGGCTGCGCGCTCAACAGCGGGCTCTGTGCCCCCGCCACAGTAAAGGTGATGCTCACCGTGCGCAGGGAAGGGTTCAGGTTCGGCGCGGTAATGGTGAGGGTGGCTTCATAGGTTCCGGGCGGAAGATCGCCGGGGTCGGCGCTGACCAGAACCTGCGCGGGCATGACGCCGCTGGTAGTCGAAATCTGCACCCAGCTCTGATCGGCGGCGGCGGTGAAGTTCACGCCGGTAAGCGTGGTGGTGACCTGCACGATTTGCCCGGCAGCGGGCGCGCCCCCGCTGGTCCCCGAGAACGCGAGGGTGGCGGGGGCGGCCCGAAAGCTCGGCTGCACGTGAGACACCAGCCGGATACGATCGTTGCCCGTGTCGGCGATGTAGACGTTGCCGGCGGAATCGATGGCCACGCCCTGCGCGTCACTCAGGCTGGCCGCGAGAGCTGAGGCGCCATCGCCCTGGAAGCCTTCGATGCCGCTGCCGGCGACCGTGTTGATGATGCCGGCCGAATTTACCACGCGGACGCGCCCATGGTCGGCGATGTAGACGTTGCCTGCGGTATCGACGGCAAGCCCGGTGGGCGACACCAGGGCTGCCTGGGTCGCCGGGACGCCGTCTCCGAGCAAAGTGCCGCCGCCCGCGAAGACAGTGAGTACCGGCGCCGGACCTGCCGTCGCGATGCGCAGGACGTAGCCCTCATAGGTCTGTGCGATGTAGACGTTCCCCTGGCTATCGGCCGCGACGCCGAACACATATCCGATGGACGTACCGGTGGGGGACCCTCCGGGATAGGTCGTCTGAACCGTGCCGTTTCCCGCAAAGGTGTTCATGACGCCTGTCGAGATGCTCACCCGGCGAACGCGAAACGTGCCCGTGTCGCAGATGTAGAGGGCGTCGCCGGAGACTGTCACCGCGAACGGATATTGGAGATTGGCCGTGGTGGCCTGGCCGCCGTTCACCTCCACGGCGGTGCCGCCGCCCGCGAAGGTCGCGATGACGCCGTCGGGAGTGATTCTTCGAATCCGATGGTTGTTCTGGTCGGCGATGTAGAGGTTGCCGCGCGCATCGAGCGCAACTCCCGACGGCTGATTCAGCGATGCGGCGGCGGCCGGCCCGCCATCGCCTGAAAATCCACGGATGCCATTTCCGGCGATGGTGGTGATCACGCCCGAAGGTGCGATCTTGCGGACGCGGTGGTTGCCCTGGTCGGCGATGTAGACATTGCCGGAGCCATCGACGGCTACTTCGGAGGGCTGATCGAGGAGGGCCAGAACGGCCGGGCCATTGTCCCCGCCGAATTTGAAATTGCCGTTGCCGGCGATGGTCGAGATGATGCCGCCGCTCACTTTCCGGATACGGTTGACCAGCGTGTCCGCGATGTAGACGGTGCCGGAGGCATCCACAGCCACACCACGCGGCCCGTTGAGCGAAGCGGAGGTGGCCGGGCCGCCGTCGCCGGAGTAGGCCTGCTGCAGGTTGCCGGCGACGGTCTGGATGATCCCGCTGGTGTCGATCTTGCGGACCACATTGGAGCCCGCATCGGAGACGAAAATATTGCCGCCGGCATCGATAGCGAGGCCGTAAGGCAGCGGCAGCCCGGCGCTCACGGCCGGGCCTCCGTCGCCGGTTGTGACATAGGAATCGTTGCCGGCTACGGTCGAAACCGTTCCCTGAGGCGTGATCCTGCGGAGGCGCCGGTCGTCGGTGATGTACAGATTGCCCGTGCTGTCGAACGCGATCTGCCGCGGCTGATTGAATGTCGCATTGGCTGCCGGACCGCCATCTCCGGTGGTGCCGGCGACGCCCGTGCCTGCATACGTGGTGATCGTTCCGGACGGGCTGACCCTGCGGATGCGGTTGTTCGCGGAATCGGAGATGTAAAGGGTGCCCGACGCATCCACCGCGACTCCTGCCGGGTACCCCAGGCTGGCGTTGACCGCGCTTCCCCCGTCCCCGGAGAACCCGTAGGTCCCGTTTCCCGCGACCGTCGTGATCGTGCCGGCGGGCGTCACCTTGAGCACACGCTGGCCGTTGGCATCGGCAATGTAGAGGTTGCCCGCGCTGTCGAAGGCCAGCGCGATCGGCTGGTTGAGGGATGCGTTGATGGCCGGACCGGTATCGCCGGAGAATCCCGAGATCCCGTTGCCTGCCACCACGCTCGCGCTGCCATCGGGTGCGATTTTGAGGACGATGTAGCTGTCCGGGTCTGCCACGTAGAGGCTGCCTTTCGCGTCTATGGCCAGGCCCTCCACGCCGCCCAGCGGCATGGCGAGCGCACGCGTGATGCCGGCCGGCAGAATCCAGGTATTGCCCGCGATGGTGGAGATGATGCCCTGCGCGCAAAGCGGCGCTGCGACGGCCATTGCCAGGCCCCATCTTGTGATGATCGAGGCGCGCATCAGAAGCTCACTCGCAGCAGCAGTTGAATCTGGCGTGCGGTCTCGCGGAAGGGTGAAACGCCGGGAAACCCGGTGTCGACTCCCGTCCTGCCGTAGGTCGCGACGCCGAACGTCGGCGAGCCGATCAGGGAATCGGGGTTATTCAGGTTGGCGTGGTTCAGCGCGTTGTAGGCGTCGGCGCGAAATGTGAGGTGCGCCGATTCTCCCGGCCAGGGGAGCGCGAAAGAGCGGCTGAGAGAAAGGTCCGCGCTGGCCAGTCCCGGCCCGCTGAAAGCGTTGCGCGTGGTGTTTCCCACCTGGCCGGGCGCCGGCTGGCTGAAAGCCGCGGGGTTGAGCAGCAGCTTTCCGCCGGTGACGGGCGTGTCGGCCAGCGCGTGGGCAGGATTGATGAGGTTCGCGCGATTGTTTTCGATGGCCTCCGACCCGGCTGGAATGGGCGCGTACACCGTGTAAGGCAGGCCGGAACGCAACGCGCCCAGCGTCGCCACGCGCCACCCCCGCGAAAGCGCCGCCAGCCAGCCGCGGCCTTGCCAGGCAGGCGGCTCCCAGATGGCGTAGAACACCAGGTTGTGGGTCTGGTCGAAATCGGAATCGCCGCGGTCGCCGTTGCTGTCGAACTGGTGCGTGAACGCCGCGATGCCATTGGTCTCGGTGCCCGCCACGCGCGTGAAGGCCAGGTTGAACGCGCGCCCAATCAGCGGATCGCTCTGATTGTCCACCGAGTGGCTCAAAGTGTAGGCGGCTTGAAAATAGAGAGAGCGGCCATGGTAGCGGGCCACGACGGCCAGAGCCTTGTAATTGGAGATTCCCTGGTTGCCGCGGTACGCGATCGGCGGCAGCAGCGCGTTGTACCCCTCGGCGTTCAACCGGTTCACGACGTCGGTGGTGATCAGTTTGCGGCCGAGAGCGCCCGCGCTATCGAGTTCCACGCTGAATTCGTTGCTGAGCTGGTGCTGCGCGCCCAGAAAGAAACTCTGCGTATAGCCGGTGCGGATGCCCGGCTGGTACATGGTGAGGTCCGAGTAAGGGGCGTATGGCTGGCCGGCCAGGCTCGGGAGCAGGGTGCTTTGCGGCTGCAGAAAGTTGACCTGCGTGCCTGGGGCGTACTGGACGGTGTTGAGCGTGACGCTGTTGTTGCGCAGATTCTGCCAGAGATTATCGAACGGCCGGTCGTAGAAGATGCCGTAAGCGCCGCGCAGGCCGGTGCGTCCCGACGCGGTGAGGCTGTAGGCGAAGCCGGCCCGGACGGCGACGTCATTGTGGTCTGCATCGTAGAGCGGCTGGTCACCGCCGGACGGAAACACGAGCCGCGCGGACTCGATCCGCTCTGCAAGCGAGGTTCCCGTGCCGAGCTGCACGACGGCGTCTTTGGACGGTCCCACGTTGTTAGGAACGCCCGGCGATTCGTAGCGCACGCCGTAGTTGAAGGTGAGGCGCGGAGTGAAACGGAAGGAGTCCTCGGCGAAGAGGAAGAACTGGGTGTTGCGGTACGCGCGGTTGAAATCGGGTGCGAGAAATGCCGCGGGATTTGCGGTCTGCACTCCGATCTGGACCTGTTGCGGCAGGCTCAGGGCAAACGTCAGGACGTTCTGAAACAGATAATAGGGATCGCGTTCTTCGGTGAGATAGCCGTCCAGGCGGCGCAGCAGAAGGTCGCCGCCGAACTTCGCGACGTGGCGCCCCCGGGTCCAGACCAGGTTGTCCACGATTTCCAGGCTGTGGCTGCGGTTGCGAAAGCTGTAGGCCAGCAGGCTGCCCGGCAGTGTGGTGCCGTCGCTGGACCCGAGTACCGGCACGCCCGGCCAGCGGCGATCCAGACGGAGGTCGGAAGCACTCCACGCTGTGCGGGCTTCGTTGGTCAGATTGGGTCGAAGGAAGCTGGTGGCTCCCAGGGTTGCCGATAGCGCGTTCTGCCGCAGCGGAGTCACGAAATCCGGGTAGGGTGTCCACGAGAAATCGGGCTGGTCGACGCGCGAGGCGGCGACGCGCGCCAGGATGCGGTGGATGCCGCCTTTGGTGACGTAGTCCGCGCGCGGCATCGCCGTGAAGCGGTTCAACGAGGAAGGCGGCGCGAGCGAGGCCGTCGCGGTCAGGCCACCGCTGGGAGAGCTGATGGTCGGGATGGTGAAGTGCGTGAAGAGGTACCGCGCGGGCGAATCCGGGGCCGTGCTTCCGAGCAGCGCGGACGTGGGAAGCGTGTAGTCCGCGGGTTCGCTATACGAGCGGAAGCGCAGGTAGTCGGCCGAGAGCGACGCGAAGAGCCTTCCGCGGACGAGGGGCCCGCCCAGCGCGAAGCCGGGCTCGGATTGTTTGAGCGGCACGCGGTTCAGCAGGGCCAGGTTGCGCTGGAAGTCGTTGGCGTTGAGCGCGTCGTTCATCAGGTACTCGTACGCCAGGCCGTGCCACCGGTCGCCCCCGGAGCGCGTGACCGCGTTGGCGATGTAGCCGTTGGTGCGTCCGTATTCTGCGGAGAAGTTGTTCGTCGAAACGCGATATTCCTGCACTGCTTCAGGCGGGATGACGCCAAGCGGCCCGGAGACGAGATAGTCGTTCCACTCGACGCCATCCAGCAGGAAGTTGGAAGCCGAGGGGCGCTGGCCGTTAATCGACAGTCCAAGGCCTCTCGATGTGCCGGCATCGGAGGTGACGAAGGGCTCGATCACCAGGGTCGTGTAGACGTCGCGGCCGGCCAGCGGCAGCTCGTCGATGGCTCGCGGCTCGACCACGTAGGACAGCGTGGATTGCAGCGCGGCCGGGCGGTTTTCGACGAGGCTGAGCTGGCTCACTTCGCGCGATTGCACGTCGGGGCCGAAGAAGTGCAGGATCAGGCCGCCGTCAAGCACCCAGATTCGATTGGCTTGCGAGCCGAAGACGTCGGCGGCGGACCGCATTTCGAAATCCACGCGGAGACTCGATGCGACACGCAATTCCTGCTGCTGCACTTCCTGCGGCTGATAACCGGCGCTTTCCGCCCGAACGCGGTAAGTGCCGGGCGGTAGCAGTGGAGCGGCATAATTGCCGTAAGTATCGGGACGCACCTTTACTGAGGTGTTCGTCTCCTGGTGGAAGCAGGTAACTGTAGCTCCGCGGAGCGGTGCGCGGGTCACTTCGTCGATAATACGTCCCTGGATCACACCCTGCGTAGTTTGCGTGCGAGCCGCGGCCAGACACACCATCACACCGATCCAGACCGGCCCCCGTCGAGGCAGACGCATCCACACGGTAGCATCAGTTTACATCGAATCCGCGATTCCAATCGCGTAAAATAACCGGATACCCGCTGTGCGATTCCTGTGTGTGCTGGCCGTCCTGTTGCTCACCGCTGAGCCCTGCCGGGCCCAGGATGGCAGGGCGTTCGCCATACTCGTCGGGATCAGCAAGTATCGCGACCAGGGCATCGAGTGGCTCAATTATGCGGACCGCGATGCGCGCGCTTTCGCCGGCCACCTGCAAAGCGAACGGGGCGGCAGCCTGACTAACGTGGAGCTGTTCATCGACCGGGACGCCACGCGAGCGAAGATCAACGACACCCTGGAGACGGTCCTGCAGCAGAACGCGGGCGCGCGCGACACGGTCTACATTTTCGTCTCGGCCCGCGGCTTCGCGAGCGCGGACTCGGAAGAAGGCTACATCAGCACCTTCGATTCGCCCGACGAGAAGCCATCGCAATACATGCTGCGTGTCTCCGAACTTCGCAAGCACCTGGAGGCGACTCACGCGGGGCGAATCGTTCTGTTTGCGGATGTGTGCCGCGAGTCGGAACGCGTGACGGACAACCGCATCAACCTGAAGATGCAGAAGCTGCAGGACATCCGGAAGCCGATCGACGGGCTCCTCGCCAGCCAGGCGAAGAATCCTTCCAAAGAGGCTGCCGCGCTCGATGGCGGCCACGGCGTGTTCAGCTTCTTCCTGGTGAACGGACTCCAGGCGCGGGCCGGCTTCGAGGGCAACACAGTGGACGCGAACCACGATGGCCGTGTAAGTTTCTCCGAGATCGTGGACTATCTTCGCCGGCAATTAAAGTCAGGGTATAGGCAGGATCCCCAGGACTTCGGAGACAAGAACAGCCGCGGATTTGCGCTCTCCGACCTCGCCAAGAAAGGGATTGCCTTCGAGCGGCCCCGCCTGCGCAGAAGCGCGCTGCTCGCCTGGAACGGGAGAGATTGGCCCAACGCCCCGGGGTGGCTGATTTACTCCGGCCAGTCCCAGGCGGAAATATTGTACGACCAACTTACTCGCCAGCTAAAAGACGGGAACTTACTCGGAACGGACGGGGCGGTCGAATTACTCAAGCGCCTGCGGCCGCAGATCGAGGCACGTACCTGGGAGACCGAGCGCGACAAAGTGACTGCCGCGCTGGAAGACCGCGGGGCGCAGATCGTCAGCCGGTACGGCGTCGGCGACCGCTTCCCGGACGATCCCGGCTGGGTCCGGATGCAGATGACCGCCGCCGAATTCACCACGGGCGAGCGCTTCTTCGACGCCGCCAATCAACTGCGGCCCAACCCGGCGCTGGAGGCCCGCCGGCTGTTCTGCCGCGGCCGGGCAGCCATGCTCGGGCCGTCCGGGAATACCGCCGGCAGCGCCGACTTGGAATCTGCCGTCAGGCTGGACCCTCAGTTTCCCGAGGCACAGAATGCGCTCGGCGTCCTTCGCCTGCAGTCCGGCGATTTCACCGCCGCCATCGGCTCTTTCCAGGCGGCTCACGAACAGGCGAAGCGTTGGGCCTATCCGCGGGTCAACCTGGCCCTGGCGTACATCGAAAGCGGACAGTATCTGGAGGCCGAGCGCGAATACCGCGAGGCCATCCGCTCCACTCCTTACTATCCGTACCTGTACATCAACCTCGCCGTGCTGCTCCAGAAGGTGGGCCGCAGGCGCGACGCGGCCAGGGAGTACGAGAACGTTCTCGCGATCTTTCGCACACAGGAGGCCGAGCTGAGGCGGCGCGCCCAGGCGTGGCAAAGCTCGGGCAATCCGGCGGAGGCGGCCGATGCCGAAGCGCGCGCGGATCTGCTGAAGCGGAATATCTCCGAGGCCTTTAACGGGCTCGGCACCATCCGGCACACGGACAGGCACTATCAGGCTGCCGCCGCGCTCTACGAAAAGGCGCTCCTGGAAATGATTCAGGGGAAGAACGCGGCGAAGGACGATCTCGTGCCCCCGCGCCACAATCTGGCCAGCCTCTACGAGAACACTGGGACCAATCCGGAGGGCGCCATCGCGTTGTGGGAGGCCAATCTGAAGAGCGATCCCGAGTTCCTGCCATCACGCCTGGCGCTTGCCAGGGCATACCTGCGCCGCCAGAAGTTCCGTGAGGCGGCGGAAAACTATGGCGTTGCGGTCCGGCAGTCGCCCGGCAATGTAATAGCGGTCGAGGGATTGGCGCGCGCCCTCGCGGGACAAGGCCGCCTGGATGACGCCCGCGCCGCCCTCGAATCGGGCATTCAGCGCCAATCCTATCCAAGCCCGGCGCTGCTGGAAGCCCTCGCAGATATCGAGAGCGCCCGGCACGACGATGCCGCGGCGTGCCGCCAGTTCGCCGCGGCGCAAACCGCGCGCAAAGGCGTCCCGGGCACGAACAAGGCCCTTCGCGACAAGCTGCGGACCTGCAAGGTCACGGGCACGGTTTCAAAGTAGGATAGGCCGCGCAATTCTGCGCGGTGAGCGGGGTGGCCGACCGCTGGATCAAATCGCGGGCCCGCTGTTTGAGCCGCTCCAGATCGAGCTCGTAGATCCGCACCGAGCGGTCGCGGCTGGCCAGCGCCACGCGACGCTCACCCGATGGCTGAAACGCCGCCGCGGTAAGTGCATCCGCGGCGCCCACCAGCGTGAGAAGCTCGTCGCCCGTGCGGGCGTCCCACAGGGCGCCGTTGCCGGATAGGCCCGCGGTCGCCAGCAGCGAACCATCTGGACTGAATGCCAGCGCGTTCAGGCCATCGGGGTCGGCGACGAAGGAGCGTAGATTGCTCCCGGAATCCGCGTCCCAAACCACCACGCTCCCATCCCATACGGAGGCCGCGAGGCGTCTGCCATCGGGGCTGAACGCGAGCGATTTGGGTGCTTTGGCGAGACCGGTAAACGCGCGAACCTCCGTCCCCGGGGCCAGGTCCCACAGCTTGACGGTGCCCTCCGAGTGGGCTGTCGCCAGCCGTCGCCCATCCGGGCTGACCACCACGCGCTCGACGGCGCCCTGCTTCGGGAACGTCCGAACGGTCGCGCCGGTCGCGGCGTCCCACACCGTGATGGCGCCATCCCAGCCGCCGGTGACGAAGTGCCTGCCTGCGTCTGCGAAGGTCACGCTCATGATGGCGTCCGGCTGGCGGGGGAGCGCCACGATCTCGGTCCCGGCGCCGATGTCCCACACCGACGCGGTATCCCTGGCGCCCGCCGCGATGCGCGTCCCATCCGGATTGAACGCGATGCTGTACACCGGCTCGCGCGGCTCGCGGGCGCTGGCCAGCTCGTGAAGCTGCTTCCTGGAAGCCGCGTCCCATACGCGGATGTGCCCGTCGTCCTCGGCCGTGGCGAGCCGGGCGCCGCCCGGCGCGTACGCCACGTCGAGCACTGCCGACTTGGGCCCTTCGATCGCCGCGCCGCCGGCGAACTGCACCACCTGGTGCAGCGCCTCTTCGGCTTCGCGGGTCTGGGCGAGGTCGAACGCGTGCAGCGCCAGAAACAGCGGGAGCGCGCGCGAAGGGTCGGTGCGCACCAGGCTGTTCCGCGCGGCAGCGGCAAGACGCCGCGATTCGGCGAGGCGCGCTTCGCGCCGCGCGAACACCGTAGAGACCGCGCCGGTGGCGAACAAGACCAGCCCTGCTACGGCGGCGATCCGGAAGTTACGGCGGCGGACACGGGCCGCCCGCTCCTGGCGCGCGCGCCACTCGGCGCCGGCATGAATGAACCCCTGCTCCTCGGGAGCGAGTGCGTCGGCCCGGAGACTGGCGTAGCGGAGCGCCTCGTCCAGCACCGCGCCCACCAGCAGCGCGGAAGGGTCTCTCTTCATGTCGCGCCAATTCTCGAGAGCGCCCCGGAGCCGGCTGCGCCAACGCTGGAAATCGCGATCTTCGCTCAGCCAGGCGCGCAATTGCGGCCAACCGGCGATGAGCGCTTCGTGCGCAAGCTCTACGACCTGGGTGTTCGGATCGATACTGTCGGCCTCGAGAACGATGAGCCGCGCGCTCTCCCCGGCGAGCTTGTCAACCACCGGGCGCAACGCGGCGGCATCGAAACGGGCCGATGCCAGATCCGCCAGCGGAACCCGCCGTCGCGTGTAGATCTCGCCTTCTACGTGCTGAACCAGCCGGAGCAGAACGTGGCGGCACATCTCCTTCTCGCTCGGATTGAACTGGCCGAGGATTTCGTCCGCACGGCGGCCCAGCACGCCGCTGACCGTGCCCAGCGTGCGGTAGGCCTCGTGGGTCAGCCGGCTCCCCGCGCGGGCCTTCCAGAGCTCCTCGAGCGTGTATTGCAGCAAGGGCAGGGCGGCTGGCTGGTCCTTCACCTCGTCCAGCAGCAGGTCCACCAGGCCCGGATCGAACTCGACGCCCTGCTCTCGGGCGGGCACTTCGATGGCCTCACGAAGCTCAGATTCCCTCATCGGGCCGATCAGGATCTGATGATCGCTCAGAGCGGCGGCCAGCTCCGGATAGGCGGCGCACTCGCCGTAGAAATCCGCGCGCATGGCGAGCAGGACGATAGTTTGTCCCTGCGGGATGGTGGCGGCGTAGACCAGGTTGCAAAAAAGCCCGTCGCGCAAGTTCTTGTCGCGGCACAGAGTGAAGCACTCTTCGAACTGGTCGACCAGCACGACCAATCGGCTGGCCTGCGGGTCGTTTTGAAGGCGCAGGCGCGTGGTGACGTGCAGAGCGGTCTCCCCGGCGGCAAAGCGGGAGGCGAGGTCCAGAACCTGGCCGGGGTTCTTTTCGAAGCCAAGCGAAGCCGCGAGCGCGACCGCCAGGCTCTCCAGCGGATTGACGCCCGGACGGCAGATCGCTACCGGCCATTGCGCGCTGCCCTCGATCGCGCCGCGCTCGAAGGACGCCAGCAGGCCGGCGCGGGCGAACGACGATTTGCCGCTGCCCGAGCAGCCGACGACTCCGAGAAATCGATTGGCTTCGCGCCCCGTCCGGCCGCGCAATTCGTCGAGCACGAGATCGACCAGCGCGTCCCTGCCGTGGAAAGCGGCGGCGTCGCCGACGTCGAAATAGCGCAGTCCGCGATACGGGCAGGGGCCGACTGCGCCCGGCAATGGCTCCGGCTTGACATCGCGGATACCGGCCAGCAGGCGCCGAAATGCGTCCGCATCGTCGAGATCGCGGAACTTGACCCACGTGACGCGCGTCAGAAAGCCGGGCAGCGACCCGCGTTCCTCGCGCACGCCGCCGGGCAGAAGAACCGGGATCACCCGGTAGTGATCCTCGCGCACTCTGTGGTCGAGCGCGGTGCGCATCTCCTCGTTCTGCCAGGGGCCCGTGCCTTCCGGACCGAAAAAGACGGCGCAACTGCCGCAGGAAGTAAGGGCGGTTTCGATCTCCTCCTGCCACGGCTTGCCGGGGATGAGATTCCACTTGTCGAGCCACGGCTCGACGCCCGCTGCACGCAGTTTCGATGCGATGGCCTCGACGGCCGTTTCATCCGCCCGGTTGTATGAAAGAAAAACCTGGCACCGTTGATTTCCCATGCTGGCGCGTCTACCGGCAAGGAGATTCTATCAGGCGCCGCACCGGAACTGCTTCTCGAACACCGCATGCCCGCTCGCGGTCTTTTCGGGCTCCAGTTGGACGACATAGTCCAGTGGCAGCGTGCGCCCGTCGGCAGAGACCGTCGCAGTCTCGCTCAACGCTACTCCGCCCCGCTTCTTGCCGGTTCCCCGGATCCGGCTCGATTGGGGCCGCGTATAAGCGATGTTGTCTACGGCCGCCGAGCCCGCCACTGCATAGGCCGCGCCGTCGAATCGGGCGCTGACCGATAGCTCGGTCGTAGAACCGTCCGCCCGTACGATGGTCTCCCGCACCTCGATGGTGGCCGGAGTGGCTGCAATCTGCTGTGTCCAGGCCCGCGGAGGGGGAGAACTCAAACGGGACCTTTCCGGGTCGAACGTCCATATGCCCGTGAATGGATCGTCGCATTCCATGATTCCGATTCGGCCACTGGTGCGGCCGCTTTCCTCCGTCCAGACATTATTCCAGATTTCAGAATCGAAAAGACTGGAATCCGCCGTTCAGGCGCCGGAGCCGCCTTGCGTGCCGTGGGAGAAGCTGCTTACATCAGGTCATGATCCGGAAGACGGCGGCGTTGCCCGGTTCGGCGATCTTCCTGGTGATTGCGCCCGGCTTCGTAGCGGGGCTGGTGCCTCGATGGATCTCCGCCTGGCGGCTCGAACCTCCTTTCCTGGGGATGCCTCTATTCCGCGTCGTGGGCGGGTTATTGATCGCTTTGGGCCTCGCCGGCCTGCTGGATTCGTTTGTCCGATTCGCCCTGCAGGGCGCCGGGACACCGGCACCGGTTTTCCCGACCCGCCATCTGGTAATCACCGGCCTCTACCGCTACGTCCGCAATCCGATGTACATATCGGTGGTGAGCGCGATTCTCGGTCAGGGGTTGATGCTTGGAAATTTGCGCCTGCTGGAATACGGCGGATTGGTCTGGCTGCTGTTTCATCTCTTCGTGCTGGGTTACGAGGAGCCGACGCTCAGAGTAACTTTCGGTTCCGAGTACAAGATATTCTGCGCCGCGGTGCCGAGGTGGATTCCACGCCTCACTCCGTGGATACCGGAATCGTAGAATGCGATTTTCGGACTCATTGGGGAAAAACTGTGATAATCTTCCATCTGCACTCGCGGGTGTAGGGGATGCGCGCGAGCACAGGAAGGGATTTCAGACATGGCAAGTTTCGCGCCGGGTTTCGACTTTTCACAGGCTTTCCCGAACGTTCAGTATGTCGGAGCGGGATATGACCTTCTTTTCACCGATCCAACCGCGTATGGCGATTCGACCAGCCAGCGCATCAGCGCTTTCGTGCTTGCTCCAAGCGGGTTCTTCCCGGACGGCCAGCACATGATCCCCCAGGGCATGGTTTATCTGCCGGGCAGCAGCGAGTTCGACGATTCGGATGGGACCATGGTCTGGTCCACCTCCAGCCTCCAGCAGAAATTCCGGGTCACCGTGGAGGGAGAGGTCGGCGTGGAGGATGCGGCGAGTTTCACCACCAGCACCTTCTATCAGAGGGTGACCAACGACCTGTCCTCACAGCAGAATTTCCACTACGTCCAATGCCACGTAAAACAGTTATACACGCTGGCCATGCAGATGCTCCCCGGTGCGAATTTCTGGCCTCAGTTTCTCTCGCCGGCCTTCCAGGCAACCGTCGCGAATCTGGGGACGGAGGAAAGTTATCTGCAGCTGATTGCTAATTTCGGAACGCATTTTGCCAAATCTGTAAGCTATGGCGGCAATTACTTCATCGATCTGACGATCAGTGCCAGTTCCTGGGAGCATTCGTCGCAGGATGACGTAGGCTTCAAGGCCGGTGTGGAAGGCGTGGTGGAGGGAATCAAGCTGGGCGGCTCCGTCGGTTTCGAAACCGGGCAGAGCAGCGCCAACGCCCAGGGCATCGGGCTGATGCAGCAACAGTTGAGAGCCGGCGGCGGCAATGCGGTGGACGCCAGCTTTCAGGACTGGCAGCAGAACTGGCAGACCAACATGATTCCCGTCTCCGTCGTATTCGCGCCGTACACGGCCTTGCTGACGGCCGAGTATTTCCCCGGTGACCCGGCCATCGACGTGAAACGGATGCAACTCGCTCAGATATTGATGTCGTACCTGCAGAGCCATCAACTTGCCGCGGCGGCGGTGCCCCGGTTCAACGTGCGGGCGTTCCAGATCGTGCGGCTGGATGGCGGGCCGGATAACGACCTGGAAGGCACCAGCTGGAACCTCACGATCCGCGGATTGAACCGGAACGGCGTCCCGCAAAACCAGTTTCCGTTGAACGGACAGTGCGGTCTCATGCAACGCACTCAGGCTTTGGATGCCAATTTCAAAATGGCGGGCGATTATGCGTCGCTCACCGTGGAGGGCATCATCACCGACCCGACCCCGCGTGGCGGAACGGTCATTTCCGACCCGACCCCCGCCGGCCAGCAATTCGACCTCGGCTCCCTGCAGCCGGGCGGTTCCGGCGTCTTCCAGGTGATGTTCTGGGAGAACCTTGGGAACTTCCATACGAGGGTAGACTTCGAAATCACCCGCGTTGGGTGACGCAGCCGCGATTCCGTGCCGGTTCGGCTGCAGCCGGATGGCCGACGCCTGAGGCCTCAAGCTGAAGCCCGATGCCCACATTAGTTACGATATTTCTAACGTGGACCGGCACGAAGAACTGGAGGCCCAGCTCGCGCAGGAACGCCTTGTCCGCAAGCGTCTGGAGGACGCCCTGCGGCACAGCGAGGCGCGCTTTCGCCTGATCGCGAAAGGCCTCACCGAGATGGTCATGACGTATGACATGGATCGACGCCTGACCTTCGTCAATGCGGCGGCGCAGTCGCTGACGGGCTACACGATCGGCGAACTGGAGAGTGCGCATTTCATCTGCTGGGTCCATCCCGACGACCGCGAGCGCATGCTGGCCCAATGGGGGCCGCTTTTCGAAGGCGCATCGTTCCACGAAGAGGAATATCGCCTGGTGACCAAGGATGGCAGGATCAAGTGGGTCTCCGCCTCCTGGGGGCCCATCTACGACGATGCCGGGCGGCAGGTGGGCGTGCAGGGCCACGAGCACGAGGTCACCGAGCGGCACATGTCGGAAGAGGCGCTGCGCATGCGCGAAGAGCGCTACCGGTCCCTTTTCGAAGATTCGCCGTTTCCGATGTGGGAGGAAGATTGCTCCGGCGTGAAGCAGTTCGTCGACGAGCTTGTGGCGCGCGGCGTCAGCGACCTGCGGGCCTACCTGATGGCCAACCGGAGCGCATTGGAAGAATGCGTCCGCAGGGTGCGCATTTTGGATGTCAATCGGGCGGCGCTCCGGTTCTACGGCGCGACTGGCAAGGATCAATTATTGGGCGACCTGAACCGCCTCTTCGACGAGCGCTCGTACGAACTCTTCTGCGACGAGCTGGGCGTGCTCGTGCGGCAGCCGATTTATAAGGCGGAGTTCGAGACGCCTATTCTCAACGGCGAAGAGCGCACGGTCAGCATGATCGTGTCAGCGGATGGCTCGCCCGAGGACTGGTCGCGCGTGGTGGTGACCTTCTTCGACATCACTGACCGCAAGCGTCTGGAAGAGCAGATTCTGCAATCGCAAAAGCTGGAGAGCCTGGGCCGCCTGGCAGGGGGCATCGCGCACGACTTCAACAACCTGCTCATGGTCATCAGCGGCTACAGCGACCTTCTGCTGAACAATCTGGCCAATCCCGATACCTTGCGGCGCGGGCTGAACGAAATCCGGCGGGCCGGCGAGCGCGGCGCCGAACTGACCCAGCAGCTCCTGGCCTTCAGCCGCAAGCAGGCGACGCAGCCGCGCGCCCTGGACGTGAACGCGTTGATCCGCGATTCGCAGGGCATGCTGCAGCGCCTCATCGGCGAGGATATCGAGCTCGAGTTCAAGCTGCATCCGGATCCCTGGACCATCAAGGCCGACCGCGGCCAGATGCACCAGGTGCTGATGAACCTGGTGGTGAACGGACGCCAGGCCATGCCCGATGGAGGCGTTCTGACCATCGAGACCTCGAACATACGCCTCGACGACCCGCCCGGCGAGCATCTCTGCCTGCGCATCCGCGACACCGGTGTCGGCATGGATGACGAGACACGGCGTCACGCCTTCGAGCCGTTCTTCACCACCAAAGGCGCGGGAAAGGGCACCGGCCTCGGACTGGCGACGGTGTTCGGGATTGTCACTCAAGCGGGCGGGCAGATCTCGGTGTCCAGCGAGCCGGGGCGGGGTACCACCTTCCACCTGCACTTTCCGCGTCTGGCAGGTGCGGTGCCCGCCGAACCCGCCGCGGCGGCCGAGCGCAGCGCGAAGCACGAGGGCGGAACCCTGCTGGTGGTGGAGGACCAGGAGGAAGTGCGCGGGCTGGCCTGCACCATCCTCAGGGAACGCGGCTTCGACGTGCTGGAGGCCGCCGACGGGGATGAAGCGTTGACGGTGGCGCGGCGTTTCCCGGGCCCGATCCGGCTCATGCTGACCGACATCATCATGCCGGGCATGAACGGCAAAGAACTGGCCGCCCGGCTGGCGCCGCTGCGCCCCGACACACGGGTGATCTACATGTCGGGCTACACCGACCGTGTGAATCTGGACGACAATGCCCAGTTGCTCGAAAAGCCCTTCACCGCGGAGCGGCTGATCGGCATGGTGCGCGAGGTCCTGAAGGGGACAGGCTGACGCCCGCCCCCAGACATCAGAAGCTCAGCTTCAGGGCCATCTGCACGGTGCGCGGCGCGTTCTGCTGCGAGGGCGCGACTAGGCCGAAGCTGGAGCTGGTCGGGTCGCTGTTGGGCGCCGCAAAACGCGGATGGTTGAAAGTGTTGTAGGTTTCGAAGCGCGCCTGCAACCTCACCTTCTCCATGATGTTGAAGTTCTTGTAGAGGCCGAGATCCAGGTTATTGGTCCGGCTGGCGCGGACATCGCCCCAGCGCGTGGGGTAGTTGCGGATGTACGCGGCGAAATCCTGATAGACGCCGTTCTTGATGGTGTCGCTGGGCGCGGGCTTGTAGTTGGCGCCGGGCAGGCTCATTACGCCGGTCCACCAGGGGTAAGTCGTGATGTCGGCGTTCTTGTCGGGGAAGCGCTGGAACTGCGATGTGTCGAACCACTTGTTGAGGCTCTGCTGATCGCGGGGGAGCGAGAAGTCGTGGCCGGAAAAAAACGAGTCGGTGCTGAAGACCACCGGCACACCGGATTGGATATTGAACTGTCCGGAAAGCTGCCAGCCGCCGACGAAAGCGTCGAGCACCTTGTTCATGGATCTGCCGAGCGCCTTGTCGCGGCCGATGGGGATCTGCCAGATGGGCGCGATCGAGAGGTGGAACGGCCGGTCTTCGCCGCCGAGTTTGTGTTCGATGTTGCGGCCGGCGATCTCGGGCCCGATCCAGGACGTGTCCTCGAACAGCTTGCTCCAGGTGAACGAGTTGATGATCGCGAAACCCTTGCTGAAGCGGTGCTCCACCTTGGCCACCATGGCGTCGAACTGGTTGCTGCCCCAGGGGTAGAGGTTCATGGTCATGCCGCCCAGAATCTTGACCGGGTTGAGCAACTGGTTCATGGCCACCGTGGAGTTGGTCGCGATATTGCCCGTCACGTTCGGCACACCTTGGAACGGATTGGGCACCAGCGTGTTCCACAACAGCGTATCCAGTGGACGGCCGGTGGAATCGAAGACGCTCTGCACCCCGAGGTACTTCTGCCAGAGGTCGAACGGCGGCATGTTCTCGTTCAGGCCGGTAGTGATGTTGTAAGTCTTATTGTGGGTGTAGCCGACCTCGAACAGCCAGGCTTTGAGCTGGTGCTGCAAATGGAGGCTGTACTCCCAAGAGTAAAAACGGCAAGGATCCTGGTAATTCCAGGTGACCCCCTGGCCCAGGTTGGTGAGCGGCCCGAGTGAGGAGCCGGTGGGGGCGAGAATGCCGTTACGGAACGGGTTGTCGAGCGTATCGTACGGCGTGAAGTAGTTGTCTGATGTCTGGTTCAGCGACGTCGTGCGGCTGAAGCCGTTCTGGCCGCCGGTGTCGAATGACGCCTGGCTGAACTTGCCTCCGCCCCCGCGCAGCACCGTATTGGACCCGATCTTGTAGGCGAAGCCCATGCGTGGCTGCACCTGGGTCCAATCAGTATGATAGATGCCGCGCGGCTGCCCGCTAACCCCGGCGAACAACTGCGCGCCCATCAGCTTGAACTGGCTGGCGGGCAGGTATTGCTTGAGAATCTGAATGCCGGGATTGCTGGCGTTTTTCGGGTCGTTGAGGATGGCGGTGTAGTTCGCCTGGGCGGCGTCGCTCATCGGATTGACCACGGTGGGATCGAACACCGTGGTCATGCGGTCGAAGCGCTCCGTGACCGGCGTTTCCCAGTCATAGCGGAGGCCGAGGTTGATGGTGAGGCGAGGCGTCACGCGCCAGTCGTTCTGGACGTAGAAAGCCTCGAAGTGCTGGCTCCAGAACGCGTCGGCGTTGCGCGGGAAGGCGCCGCTGTTGGGCAGGCCAAGCAGGAAGGCCGCGCTGCTCGATCCCACGCCGGTGCCGCCGCTGGTAAGCGCGTTCTGGCGGGTCCAATTGCTGTTGTCGAAGGTGAAAATGCCCTGGTTGCCGATGCCCTTGTTGGCCTGCTGGAGCACCCAGTGTTCCGCGCCGATCTTCCAGGTCATGTTGCCCTGGACCTTGGTCAGCGTGCCCGCATACGTGTAGTAGGAGGTATTCACCACGCTTCCGGCCTGGCTGACGCCGATGTTGCCGAACTGCCCGATGATATACGGGAATGAGGGCACGGCCATCTGGCTGGTGAAGCTCGTGGGGAACCCCAGCGAGGCGGCGTCGAAATTGATGCCCTTATCGTTGTTCGGCTCCTCGTAACGGGCGAGATTGGCGCGCACGTCGAGAATCGTCGTGGGACCCGCGGTCCAGACGTGGTCCGCCTGCAGCGTACGCGCCATGCGGTGCTGGTAGGCGCCGGTGGACGGGTTGTGGAAGTCGTCGCCGGAAAGCTCGTCCTCGTGGTACCAGCCGACGGCGACGAAGCTCTTGTGGCTGTTGTTCCAGGTGTGATCGCCGCGCCCGCTGATGTCGGCCATCTTGTTCTGGCGGCTGGAAGACGGCACGAAGTTGTTGGAATCCGTGCTGGTGCCGTCGCTGGGCGCGTTGGGCAGCGGGACGTAGGTCAGGATGTTCTGGGCGACCTTGCTCAACTGGTTCGCCGGAATCTTCATGCCGGGGTACAGCGTGCGGTTGCCCTTGGCGTCGACGGTGTAAGGATCGTAGATCTGGAGCGGAATGCGGGTGCGGATGCCATTGGTGACCGTGGACGTGTAGGATTGCGAGAAGTCGCCCTTGCGTTCGTCGGCGGTGAGGACGGAGCGCGTGCTGAAGCGCGGGTCCTGGTTGCGCGTGCCGTCGTAGGCGAAGAAGAAGAAGGTCTTCTGCTTGCCGTTGTAGACCTTCGGAATCCACACCGGACCGCCGACCGTGCCGCCGTATTCGTTGAAGTGGATGGGCGCCTTGGGAGAGCCGGCCAGGTTGCTCTGAAACGTGTTGGCGTTGAGCACGTTGTTCTGGTTGAACTCGTAGAGGCTGCCGTGGACCCTCTCGGTGCCGCTCTTGGTGATCATCTGGATAGTGCCGCCGGCCTGGCGCCCGATGGAGGAGTCGTACGCATTCATGACCACGCGGAATTCCTGCACGGCGTCGGGCGCGGGCATGAAGCCGACCTGGCCGCCGGTCTTGAGGTTGGGCATGCCGTTGAGCTCGAAGTTATTCGACCGCGTGTTGTTGCGGCCTCCATCGATGGTGAGCTGGGAGGCGGCGTCGTGCGACCACAGGTGAGCCGTGTTGTTGTTCTGGTCCTGCTGGAGCACGCCCGGAGAAAGCGTGGCGAGAATAGTCAGCACGCGCGATTGGGAGGGCATTTCCAGGATCTGGTCCTGGGCGATGACGGTGCCGCTGGTGGCGGCCGTAGTATCGATGAGGGGAACCTCGCCGGTCACCGTGACCTGCGTGCTCGTAGCGCCGAGTTCGAGCGTGGTATCGAACTGCTTGCTGTCGGACGTCTGGAGCTGGATGCCGTGTCGCTCGACTTGCTTGAATCCTTGAGCGGTCACCTGGATGCTGTAGTGGCCGGGGATGAGGAACTTGACGATCCAGTTGCCCTGCTCGTTGGTCTTGGTGTCCTGGTGGACGCCGGTTTCGTCCGAGGTCACCAGGATATCGGCGCCCGGGACCGCCGCGCCCTGCGCATCGAGCACGCGGCCGCTGAGCGTGGCACGGGTTTCCTGCGCGGAAAGATCCGGTTGAAACGCAGCGAAGCAGACGCATAGGGCTACCGCCGCAGACGAGAGAAAACTTTTCATCTTGACTCCTTGGAGGCGGCCCCGAACCTCAACGCGAACCAACCGCCGGGGAAGCCCGGCGACCAAACCTCATCGGAAATATCACCCTTTGTGGCGAATGGTAACATCGGGCGCAAGCTGAATCAATTAACTGGACCTGATTATTGGAAAAAGTCGCTATCGGTTCTCGACGAAGCTGCGCAGCCGGGCGAGCGCGTCGTCCCACTGCCGCGAGATCTGGTCGAGATAGCGGCGCGCGTCCTCCAGGCGCCGCCGCTCGAGCTCCCAGATGCTCTCGCGCCCGTTCCGCGTGCCGTGGACCAGCCGCGCGGATTCCAGAACGCGCAGGTGCTTGGTAATCGCCTGGCGCGTCACGCGCGTGCCCGCGGTCAGGCTGGCGATGGACATTGGCCCGCGCTGCGAGAGGCGGGAGAGAAGGTACAGACGCGTTTCGTCGCCCAATGCCGCGAACAACGGGGCGGGAACCCGGGTTTCCCAATGCGCGCTTCTACTCCGCATGGGCCAGAAACGCCGCGATGAGCCGGATCACCGTGCCCCAACCCTGCTCGTTATTGGAAAATGCCTTGGCCCGGCGTTCCAGCGGGATCTGATCGAAGCCCGATTCGGTCACGGTCAGCAGAACGCCGTCCGGTGTCTGCTCTAACTTGAATTCGACCAGCGTGGTCGGCTCGCGCGAGTAGTCCACGCCGGGGTCGATCGCTGAGGGATGCCAGCGGAAGGAAAACAGTTGCTCGGCTTCCATCCGCTCGATGGTGATCTCGTAGGCCAGGCCTTCATACTGCTTCTGGGCCTGGGCGATCTCGGGATCGACCTTGGTGGGTGTGATGACCACGTTCAGGCGCGCTCCCGGTATGAACGGACGATCGAACTTCATGCCGAACCAGGTGCCGAACTCGGTGGAATCGGACAGCGCGCGCCAGACGCGGGCGAGCGGCGCGTGCAGCAGGATCTGCTTTTCGATGCGGTCGGTGTTCATAAGCAACCAATCGGTTGCAGATTAGCACGGCCTGGGTGGAAATGCAACCGGAAAGTTGCGGATCCAGCGCAGCGCCCGCACCGGGTCGATTCGCGTGGCGCGTCTCGCCGGAACGGCGCTCGCCAGAGCGCGAGCGCTCGACCCAAGCACCAGGCAGAAACCGTCACCGGTCCACCTTTACCATCCAGGCATTGCCCGTCACTTCGGTCAGGAGCACATAAAGCTTCTCGGGCCCGGCCGCGAAGTAGACTCCGCCAAAAAAGTTGGACTCCAGGAACCGATGAAAGTGCATAGCGGCGAAAGGTGCGCCATCGGGCCGGCCTGCGGTGATTCGCTGCGCCCAAATGCACCAGAAGTCATCGCGGGTCGATCCGAAGTAGATCAGCTTCCCGTCCGCTGCCCAGATCGGCCGGCTGAGATAGTGGCGGTCATCCGCGATCTGGACCCAGGAATCGCGCGCAGTGGGATGCTGGCCGGCGGGAGCAAGAAACATCACCGCCATTCCGTCGGGCCGGGCCGCCGTGAAGGCCAGCCAATGGCCATCCTGCGAGACCGCGGCATCCCCAGGCTCCAGGCCGGTAAGATCCGCCAGCGCTCCGCGCTCTCCCGTTACCGGATTCATCCGCGCCAGCTCATTTCCTCGCAGGACCAGGATTTCCTTGCCGCCTGGGAAGAAGTCGAACACGGTGCAGCCCTCGCAAGCCGGCGTGGGTGGTCCCGTGCCCGGCGCGGCAAGAAGCGACACGATCCTGCCATCTACCTGGTCGCGCCACGCCAGCCGCGATCCATCGGCGCTCAGTCGCGGAAGCGTATCCACGAGCCGCCCGGAGGTCGTGATTACCTCCTCGTGGCCGCTGCGGCTGTCGCGCACCCGGATCTCGACGGTGCTCTCCATCCTGGTCGCGGTCATGTACACGAGTTTGGAGCCGTTCGCGGCGCCGCTCAGCAACCATTTGATGTTGGAATCGGCAGTGAGCTGAGTGCGCTTCTCTGGGGTCGCCTCCGGGACCGGCCGCAGGGGAAGCGACCAGACGTTGGCTCCGACAGTCCACGAGGTGAACACGAGCCGTCCATCCGCCGAGATGGAGCCGCCCGTCGACCCGCCCAGAGGCGACGTGATCCGCTCCGGCGCGCCCGCCACCTTCCACGGCGGTCCGCCAAGCGGTACACGATAAATGCTCATGCCGCCCTGCGTGCTGCCTTCCAGGTAGTACACGTACCTGCCGCGCCAGGCAAACGTGCAGCGCAGGACGGCGTGTGTACCCGGTGCCCTCGCGCGTGCCGGCTCACCGCCGGCGACCGGAGCGACCCACCAGTCTGCGCTGTTTGGGTCGCTTTCGCGGAGCCCCTGAAACAGAATCGATTGGCCATCGGGAGACCACACCGGTGGCGAAAACCCTCCGAACGGCGCGGCATCGAAGCCCGGCTGAAAAGGTCTTGGCGCGCCGCCCGTGGCGCCGGCGAGGTACAGCTTTGCGTTTCTCTTCATCACCGACACATCGAGATAGGCGATCGTCGAGCCATCCGGCGAATAGCGCGGGTGCCACCCGCGGTCCGTGATTTTCTGCGCCGGGCCGCCCAGTGCATCGATCACGTAGATTCCGCCGCCGTCGCGTTCGGACCGGAAGACGATCTTCGACCCATCGGGAGAAAAGTCCGGCATCCAATCGGCGGCCTCCCCGTTGGTCAGCCGGATCGGCTGCCGCCCGCCGATCTGCTGCACGTAGAGATTCAGCGGGCCATCGCGGTCGGACGAGTAGACCAGCAGTTTGCCGTCCGGCGAGATCGCCGGAATGCCCGCGAAGCCGGATTCGAACGTGAGGCGCTCCGTTTCGAAGGCAGGCGGCCCGCTCGGCGTCAGCCGTGGCCACCACACCATAAGCGCCCCAACCATCAGCGCCAGCGCTGCTGCCGGCAGGATCCACCTGAGCTTCGCGCGGGCGGGAGCGGGTACCGCGGCCGCCGCGGACCTGCCGGATTCGGATTCCTCTTTCAGTTCTTCCAGCGCGATCCGTAAGTCCGCCATAGTCTGCCAGCGCCGCTGGGGATCCTTGCGCAGGCAGCGCATCACCACGCGCTCCAGCTCCTGCGGCACCGGGCCCGCGCTGCCGCTGAGCGCCGGCGGCTCCCGGTTGAGGATCGCGGCCAGCGTGGCAACTCCTGTCTCGCCCCCAAAAACCCGGCGGCCCGTGAGCATTTCGTACAACACGGACCCGAACGAGAAGATATCGGACCGCGCATCCACCGTCTTGCCCTGCGCCTGCTCCGGCGACATATACGCGAAAGTCCCCAGTATCTTGCCTTCTTGCGTCAGGGGCGTCTCCGTGTGTCCGGCAGTGCGCGTGGCGGCGTCTTCCCCCGGCCCGGGTTCCACCAGTTTGGCCAGGCCAAAATCGAGAATCTTGACCGACCCGTCGCCCGTGACCATGATGTTCGCCGGCTTCAGATCGCGATGCACGATCCCGGCGCTATGGGCGCGCGCCAGCGCGTCAGTGATCTGGACCGCATAGCCGAGTGCGGCCCCTAGCGGCAGTCCCTTCCGTCCGATCAGGCGATCGAGCGTTTGCCCTTCCACGTACTCCATGGCGATGAACGAGACGCCGTCCACGGTGTCGATGTCGTAGATGGTGACGATCCCCGGGTGGCTCAGCGCTGAGGCCGCCTTCGCTTCCTGCGCGAACCGCCGCCGGCGCTCGCTGTCGGCCATCTTGTCCGGAGGTAGTACCTTGATCGCGACGTTGCGATCGAGCCGCGTGTCCCGGGCCTTATAGACCGAGCCCATGCCACCTTCCCCGAGCTTCTCGATAACTTGAAAGTGCGACAGTTCGTGCCCAACCAGAGTCATCGCATTGCTCCGGAACAACAGGCCCTATAATCTGATTCAGTCTAGCTGACGGGTAAATCCATGGCAACAGGCTCTTCGTGCGAGTTGGGTCAACGCAGCAGGCCCAGGTGCATGTAATAATGCTCGGCGATCGGTCCCAGGCAGAAGACCGGCAAGAACGTCAAGGCCGCCACCAGCACAATCGAGCCCAGCAGAAGCGCGACGAACAGCGGGCCGTGCGTGGGCATCGTGCCGGCGGTGATCGTCGTTCTCCGCTTCTGCGCCAGGCTGCCCGCGACCGCGAGCGCCGGAACGATCACCAGGAATCGTCCCACCAGCATCGCCGCGGCCAGCGTCGTGTTGAACCACGGCGTGTTGGCATTCAATCCGGCGAAAGCGCTCCCGTTATTGGCCACCGCGCTGGCGTTGGCGTAGAGGATCTCGCTCAGCCCGTGCGCGCCCGGATTGCCCAGGCTGGCCAGCGGGAACCGCGCCACGAACGTCGCCGCGGAGAATACCAGGATGGCTGCCCCGGTCGACACGAACGAGATCATCACCAG
>DATJYJ010000349.1:0-3865 GCA_035578025.1 Verrucomicrobiia bacterium | reverse complement strand
CGAGAGGCCGAAGACGAAATCGACATCGGGCTTGGCCACCTGCGAGACGAATCGCTTGGCGAAGCTCGAAAGCGATTCCAGGTAGCGCCGCTGGCCTTCGGCGTAGATGGTGTCGAACGCGAGGCTCGACTTGCCCGATCCGGAAAGGCCCGTGACGACGATCAGCTTGTCGCGAGGCAATTCGAGTGAGATGTTCTTCAGGTTGTGAACGCGCGCGCCCTGAATCGCGATGGTGCTCCGCGGAGCGGGTCTGGGCGTGGCGGCGAGGGCTTTACCACTCATCGGGAGCCTCACTGGAATAGAAAAATGCCAGTTCCTCTACGTTGACGCTGCTCCTCTTGGTCAGCCAAACGGGCAGGCCGGTCTTGCCGATGAGCCCCTGGTCGGCCAGGTATTCGCACACCCCGATCACGCTGCCGATGCCGTAGTTGCGGCGGAAGTGATCGTCGATCTCGGTGGCCGAGCGCGCCTCGCCAACTTCACGCAGGTAGTGGATCACGCTGCCGAACAGTTCGGGGGCGCGCCGCGCCAGGTAGTCGTCGATCACCGACAGGGCCGCCTGCACGTTCTTCACGGTCTTCTTCATATTCAGCAGGTCGCTGTAGACGATCTTGAAGAACTCCGGATTCAGCTTCATCGCCTGCGGCAGGACCTCGCGATCGGCGAGCAGGCGCGCGCTCAACACCTCGATCTTGGCCAGCCCATTGGCGGCCCAGAGAATCCAGAGCGCGGTGTACTCGAGATCGCCGCGCGTGCGGAACCACTTGTGCGCCTTGCAGACCGCCGGCAGCGCGCCGGCGGCCGCATTCAGGAGTTGCACCTGGAGGTCGCGCTCGCCGATCACGTGGAGCTGTTCGCACAGCGCGGCGATGGTCTCGTCGTGTGTGTAGAGCAGGCGGCCCTTGGCCAGGAATGAGTGGGCAAAGCCGTTACGAATGGAGCCCTCGACGGTCTTGCGGAACTCCGCCCGCGGCATCATCATGGCGTGGACGTTGATGCCGTCCGCATAAAGAGCCAGGCCCTCGTCGGCCGGCTTTTTGTCATCGATCGTGACCAGCACGAGATCGATATCGGACTTGTCCCACACTGTATCGTGCGACAGGCTGCCGCACAGGATCGCGGCGAGGATTGAGCGGTCGCGCTTTACGGACGCGATCAATCCGTCCAGGGCGGCACTGAATTTCTGGGGAGCGGTTGTGCTCTGAGCCACGCTCTGGATATTTTACTAGGCGCGGTTTTCCGGTGCGCGTGCCGGCTCCGGGGACTCGTTCATCAGCCGGGCCAGTTCGGCCAAGCCATAAAGCGCCTGCTCCAGTTCCACCCCCAGGTAGAAGCGGCCGTCTCGTGAATGGCAGTAGATGACCTCGCCGAGAAGGAATCCGTCCGGTATTTCGACCTTCAGGGGAGTACCCGGGGCGACCGGCTCTCCAACCTCGAGGCCAAGCCCCCTGCCGGAGGCGTTGCGGGTGCATCCGGGAATTCGGGTTTCCACCTTGCCGAACACCGTAATCCAGACCCCCTGGTTGGCTGCGTAGCGCGGTTCGCTGCGTTGCTGCATGCTCACATATCGGCCGCGGACAACATTAACTTTAAGGTGGAAAATGATGGAATGGCAAAAAAGAAGGTTGGCCCGAAGACTGGCCCGGCCCCAAAGCTGGACACGGGAACGCAACTCGGGCGCGTGCGCAAGATCTGCTTTTCCATTCCGGGGATCACCGAGAAGTTGTCTCACGGCGCACCGACGTTTTTCACGCCGAAGCGCGTGTTCGCCATGTTCGTCGACAACCATCATGCCGACGGGCACGTGGCCGCATGGCTTCCGGCGGCTCCGGGTGTGCAGGCGGCGTTGGTCGAAGAGGCGCCGGATACGTATTTCCGGCCACCATACGTGGGTGTGTCAGGCTGGGTGGGAGTAGAACTGGCGAAGGTGGATGACGAGCAGTTAGGGGCGATGATCCGCGAGGCGTTCCGCATCGTCGCGCGACATCCGTAGGACGGGATTCGCCCTGCCCGCGGCGATATACTGTATGCAGCACGCCGGAGGGGAATGCGTACATCTGTCATTTGCCTGTTGCCTGCTGTTCTCTGGGCGCAGCCCACGCGCGCTCCAGAGGGCGTCGCGTATTTCGAGACGCACATTCGCCCCCTCCTTGCCGCCAACTGCTACCAGTGCCATAGCGCCAAACTCGACAAACCGAGGGCGGGACTGCGCCTGGATACGCGCGAGGGCACCCTTCGCGTAATCATTCCGGGAAAGCCGGAGCAAAGCCTGCTGCTGGGGGCGGTGCTCGGCAGCAGGCCCGATCTGAAGATGCCTCCAGGCAGGAAACTCGCCCAGGAAGAGATCGAGCACATCGCGAAGTGGATTCAGATGGGCGCGCCCGATCCGCGGACCGATGGCGCGGCCGGCACCACGTCGTCGATCGATTGGGAGAAGGCGCGGCAGCACTGGTCTTTCCGGCCGGTGCAGGATCCAAAGGCGCCGCAAGCGAATTCGCCTGAGTGGGCGGCTCCCATCGACGCCTTCGTCAAAGCCCGGCTGGACCAGGAAGGCCTGACTCCCCAGCCGCGCGCATCGAAACTCGCGCTCCTCCGCCGCGCGACTTACGGCCTCACCGGGTTGCCGCCTACTCCGGACGAAGTGGACGCGATCTTAAAGGACGCCTCGCCAAAGGCCTTCGAGAAGGTAGTGGACCGGCTGCTCGCCTCGCAACAATACGGCGAGCGCTGGGGCCGGCATTGGCTGGACGTGGTCCGCTACGCCGATACTTCCGGCGACAACTCGGATTTCCCCGTGCCCTCGATGTATCGCTACCGCAACTGGGTGATCGCGGCGTTCAACAAAGACGAGCCCTACGACCAGTTCCTGCGCGACCAGATCGCCGGCGACATCATTGCCGCGCGCGACGGCCTGCTCGAAAAAGATAAGGAAGAGTGGCAACAGAAGATCATCGCCACCGGCTACCTCGCCAATTCGCGCCGCTTCGGCTCGCGCATCCAGGAATTCCACCTGACTATCGACGACACCATCGACAACCTCGGCAAGGGCATTCTCGGCCTGACGGTCGCCTGCGCGCGCTGCCACGATCATAAGTTCGATCCCATCCCGAGCAGCGACTACTACGCGTTGTACGGCATTTTCAAGAGCACCAACTACCCGCACGCCGGCACCGAGATCTACCCGCACACTTACGGGTTCGCCGCGCTGAATCCGGCGGAGGCCGAAAAGCTGAAGCGGTTCGAGACGCAGCTCTCGGGGCTCGACAACCGCATCGAGGACATCAAGGCCAACAAGATCAAATTCGCGAGCGAAGACGAGAAGCGCAGGGCCGAGGCCGAGAACCAGACCACGCTGCGGCGGCTCTCCAACCAATACCCATATGTCCAGAAGGCCTACGCCGTGAGCGAAGGCAAGCCGGCCGACGCGAAGATCATGGTGCGCGGCGAGCCCGCCGCTCTCGGCGCGGAAGTCCCGCGCGGCTTCCTCACCATCCTGGGCGGCCTGAAGGTTCCGCCGGAAGAGACGGGCAGCGGGCGCCTCGAACTCGCCGCATGGATCACCGACCCGAGGAATCCGCTGACCGCGCGCGTGATCGTGAACCGCGTCTGGGGCTGGCACTTCGGCCAGGGCGTCGTGGCCACGCCCGACGATTTCGGCGCGCGCGGCGAGCCACCGTCCAATCCCGAGCTGCTCGATTACCTGACCAGCCGCTTCATCGAATCCGGCTGGAGCATCAAGAAACTGCACCGGATTATTCTGCTCTCGCGTGCGTACCAGATGTCCAGCGCGTACGAAGCGAAGAGCGCTCTGAAGGACTCCAAGAACCAGTATTTGTGGCGCTTCAACCGCCGGCGCCTGGATGCC
>DATJYJ010000348.1:0-4703 GCA_035578025.1 Verrucomicrobiia bacterium | reverse complement strand
CGCGCCCGCGATCCAGATCGCTTCCGCCGTCGCGAAGAACGTGTTCGCCGTGGTGATGCACTCATCGCCCGGGCCGATGCCCAACGCCTGAAAGGCAAGCCATAAGGCGTCCGTCCCATTGCCGACGCCACAGGCATATTTGATGCCGTGATAATCGGCGAACTCTTTCTCGAACCGCTTGAGCGCCGGCCCCATTACATACTGCCCCGACTCCAGCACTTCGCGAATGTTGGAATCGATTTCAGCCTGAATGTTGTGATATTGCCGCACGTGACCATAAAAAGAAACGTTCATGCTGATGCTCCCTATATCGATTTGCGGTCTCGAATCCTGTTCGCCAGGTTTTCGTCCCCCGACATCCTCGGGTTCCGATAAATTCGAGTTGCGGGTATTATACACCGGACTAGAGAGACTACGGCGGTCGCGTTTGCTGCGCAGCGGCATTCGAATGGCGATTCACCTCCACGTGAAAAACCCGGTTCGCGGTTTTTGGGGATGGGTTCGCGCTCGCCGGCCGACAGCGAGTTTCGCGGAACAAATTGCGGAGCGTTCCGTCTCTTTCTATTGAGTTGGATTCAGGATACTGGTATGGCCATCCACCGTTTCTCTCTCATTTTCGCGTTTGGCGCCGCCTGCGCGGTCGCCGGCGCTCAGGAAACCCGGCCGGCACCCGCGCAGCTTAAGGAAGAGATGCGCCTGCCGTGGTCGCGCAGTAATGAGCGCTTTCTCCGAAGCTGGCTCGTGCTCGGCGATATCCCCCTGGCCGGCGGTTTTGAAAACGATTGGCTCAGCGCACAGGGCGGCGAGACCGGAGTCAAGCCGGTCGAGAAGGCGAGCATCACCCTCCCCGACAAGACCACCGTCGCCTGGCGCCAGCTCACTTCCTGGGGGGACGCGGTCAACGTCGCGAATGGCCGCGGCCTGAAGCGCGACGTGCTCGCGTACGCCTACACCGTGATCACCCGCCGCGCGGCGGGTAAGGCGCTGCTCTCTATAGGGAGCGACGAGAGTATCCGGGCGTGGGTCAACGGCACCTTGGTGCTCGACCGCCGCACGCGACGGCCGCTGACGTTTGACGAAGACCTCGTCGAGGTCGATCTCAAGGCGGGGGAAAACGCGCTCCTGGTCAAGCTCGAGCAACGCCAGGGGCCGTGGACGTTCGCCGCGCGCGTGCTGGAGACCGGCGCGATTCCCCCGCGGGTCCAGGAGATCAGTCCTTCGCTGAACGCGGGTTCCCCCGCCGCGGTGATCGTTCGTGCCGACGTGAACGGTGCGCACTCGGCGCTGGAGAAGGTCTCCGTACAGGCAGTCGCGGCCGGGGGCAAGATCATGGCTGAGAAATCCGCGGCGCGAGGCGAAAGCGTGCAATTCGATGCGGCAGCCTGGCCCGACGGCGCCTACGAATTCCGGTGCAGCACGCACCGCGCCAACGGCCTGCTTTACGCCACTCACCTTCCCTGGTACAAGGGCGACGCAATCGCAGCCGCGAAGGCTCTCGTCGCGGCCGCCGCCAAGGCGGATGCCGGTACTCCGAATGGTTTCACGACAAAGATGCTGGCCGACATGATCGTCGACCGGTTGGGGAAGGACTTTGGGGCCGTGACCGGGAACCCGTGGTGGGCCATTCAATCGCCGCTCATGGAATTCGAGGAACTGCAACTGGAGGGCGCAGGCAAGGCGGCGCGCGAGCGTCCCTATGGCTTCTACCGGCTCGCCTGGCGCGACGAGATCGATGGCTCGCCGCAGTATTGCCGCGCGTATCTTCCCGGTGGCTACAACCGTTCCAGAAAGTGGCCCCTGGTAGTCCACATTCACGGTTACAACCCCGAAAATCCGGAGTACGTTCGCTGGTGGTCGGTCGATGAGCGCCACCTGGTCTCGGACGTCGAATACGCCGGACGTCAGGGCGTGATCTACATCGAACCGCACGGCCGGGCAAACACGACCTATCTCGGTTTGGGGGATCAGGACGTGGCTCGCGCCATTCGCCTGGCCAAGGAGCGCTTCAGCGTGGATGAAGACCGCGTGTACCTGATTGGCGATTCGATGGGCGGATGGGGAACCTGGAATGTGGCGACACGGCATCCCGATCTGTTTGCCGCCATCGCGCCGGTCTACGGCGGATCCGACTATCACTCCACCACTCCGGAGACGGCGCTTGCGGCGTTCACTTCGCTCGATCACTTTCTCGCGGAGAAGACCGACAGCTCCTGGGCGATGGCGGAAGGGTTGTTGCACGTGCCCATCCTGGTGCATCACGGCGACGTGGACCGCTCCGTCAATGTGGATTACTCGCGCTACGGGGTACGCATGCTTCAGCGATGGGGATACAACGTGCGGTACGTCGAGATGCCGGGTTATCAGCATGAGGACCTGAACATCATGGGCAACGTGATCGACTGGTTCCTCGAACACCGCCGGGTATCGAACCCGTCGCAGGTGCGGCTGCGTTCCGCCGAGTTGCAGAACGCGGCCGCCTATTGGGTGCGCGTCGATCAAGCGGCGAGCCCGAGGGAGTTTATGGTGGTGGATGCGGAGATCACAGCTCCCGACACCATCCGGCTGGATACCCGTAACGTCCTGGCCCTGTCCCTGACGCCTCCGGTCAATTTGGCGAGGCCCGTTCGTGTGGTCTGGAACGGGGAGCTGAGAACTGCGACCGCGGAAGAAGGCCGTATCACGCTGGCCGCATCCGGCTATAAAAAGGAGCACGGGGAAAAGAACCCGGCGATTGCGGGTCCGCTCGGCGACATATTCAATACGCCCTTCGCGATCGTCACCGGAACCGCGTCGGCCGATCCGGCGATGAACGAAATGTGCCGCCGGAAGGCAGAAGCCGCCGCCGCCTTCTGGCGCCAGTGGCAACAGCAGCTTCCGCGCGTCTTCCTGGATTCGGAAATCAGCGACGCGGACGCAGCGCGCTACTCGCTCTTGCTCATCGGGGGCCCGAACGCCAATCGGATCTCCCGCAAGTTCGGACTGGTGGAAATCGCGCCGGATCACGTGGCGATCGACGGGCGCTCCTTCGCTGCCACAGACGCCCACGTGCAGATGATCCGCCCGAATCCTCTCAACCCGCAGCGATACGTCTTGATCGTGGGTGCGAGCTCCGCCGGGGCGCTGTCCCTCTGGTCGCCGGCGCGGTTGCAAAACGCGCAGTTCGACTTCGTGATCGAGGACGGCCACATCGCAAGCGGGCCGGAGCGAGTTCCTCAGTACCGGACTTGGGTGGCCGGCGGATGGTTCGATCGCCGGTGGCGGCTCGATGAGGGGCTGACTATCCCCGGTGACGCCGATCTGCGGGAAAAAAGCCCGGTGGTGCAGCCGGCACGCATCGTCGATCGGGCCGAGCTGAACGCTTATGTGGGCTCCTACCAGCTTGGTCCCGACTTCATCGTGCGGATCAGACTCGACGGGAATAAGTTGATGGTCAAGCCGGGTTCGCAGGCGGAAGTGGAAGCAGTGCCGACCTCAGACGGCGGCTTTTGCATCGTGGAAGGGCCCGTGAAGGTGAGTTTTGAGAAGGATGCGGCCGGCAAGGTAACTTCGCTGAGCGGCTTTCAGAACGGGCAACGTTTCTCGGCGAAGAAGGTCGATTAGCTCTGTGGGGCGACAGTTCGTGTAAGGTCCTCAGCGTTGGATCGGGAGTGCGCCTTCAATCGGCCACTTTCGGGCCCAAAGGGCCCTCTGCCGATCCGACAATTCGGCCCTTTCTTTCAGGATTCTACACGCCGTGCCAGGGCGTTCCAACGGAGCCGCCGCCCGGTGCGGTACGACTGCATGGCCATCGAAAGCACGATGTTGGTCGCCTGGCCGGCTTCCACAGGCGCATTCGGCTGCTTGCGGCTGGCGATGCACTCCAGGAAATTGCGGATGTGGCTCAGCGTGGCGAAATTGAAGCTGCCCGGGGACTTCCTCTGTGCGCTGGGCGTCATCTCGAGAGCTTTGTTTTCGGGGTACAACGCGTACGATTCGCGGCCTACATCGAAGCGTGCCTGGTTGCCATGAAATTGCTTGATTTGATCGTTGAACGCGCTGTAGCGCATCGCCCGGTACCCGAGGGTGAAGACCGCTAGGTAGTTCTCGGGATACTCGACCGTGATGGTCGCGGTCTCCGGGACCTCGGTTCCGGATAGTTCCGGCCGGTTTCCGGAGCAGGTCACGGCGGCCGGCTGATTCGCATTCATGAACCACTGGATGCAGTCGATAATGTGCGCGGCCTGGCCGACCAGCAAGCCGCCCGAATAATCCCAGAACCAATACCAATTGAAATAGCGCACCGGATCGGGAGGACGATTGGGTGCGGTTCCGAGCCATTGCTTCCAATCCAAGTCCCCCGCAAGCTGGCGCTGGTTCAGAGAGGATTGGTTGTTGTACCAAGCGGAAGTGACCAGACGGATTTCGCCGATTTGCCCACTCTGCATAATCTTCCTGGCTTCCAGAAACAACTCGGCGCTGCGGCGCTGCGTCCCCACCTGGACAATCCGCCGCGTGCGCTCCACCGCCTCGATGATCTGGAAGCCCTCGTCGATCTGGTGCGCCAGAGGTTTCTCGACGTACACATCTTTGCCGGCCTCCACGGCGTCGATCACCATGCGCGCGTGCCAGTGATCCGGCGTGGCGACGATCACGGCATCGATGCCCTTCTCGTCGAGCAGCCGGCGATAGTCGTGAAAAGGCCTGGCGCCGCTGGATGCCTCGTT
>DATJYJ010000347.1:0-2584 GCA_035578025.1 Verrucomicrobiia bacterium | reverse complement strand
GTCAGCAGCTCGCGCATCTCGCGCGCGATGGACTCGGGGTCCGGGCTCCGGTACAGCGCCATGCGGCCCTTCCCGCAAGCGCGCTCCCCGTACGGCTCGCCCGTCGGGATCTCGCCCCACTCGGGCCCGCCCACCACCAGCCCGCCGTTCTCCGCGAACGTCCCGAGCAGCTTCCTCTCCGCCGCCGTCGGAGGCGCCAGCCCGGTCGCCAGCACCGCCCGAAGCCCCGCCAGGAGCGCCGCGGTGAGCTGCACCCGCGCGATCGGCCGGTACGGCACCTGCCGCCGTGCCACCAGCTTCAGATACTCATCTTCCAACTCGCTGCCGGTCCCGACGATAATGCCGAGGTTTCCATATGCTTCGAACCTTCGCCACGCCGAGTGGTCCTCGGCGAAGCGCAGGCAGTCCGCAATCCGCCGCCACGTCCCCAGCGCGCCCGCGTCGCCACGCCGCAACTTCACCCTCAGCTCGTCGTCGAGATCCACGATCCAGCGCCCGCCCGCCACCGCTGCGTCGGCGATCGACCGCAGGTAATCCGCCTCCTTGGCGTGATCGATCCGGTAGCTGAGCCACACCGGCTTTCCTGGTTTGGAGAACCGTGCCGCCCGCACCAGCCAGACGTTGGATTGAATCCACGGCTCGCTCGATGGCGCGGCCCGGATTCCCATATCGGCCAGGTTGCGGGCGCTGGGCGATTCGCCTTCCAGCGGAATTACGACCGTCCCCGCGATCCGCGCCGCAAATCCCGCAGGAAATGTACCCTCGAGTACAAACCCATCCAGCCGCGCATCCGCCGCAGCACGCACGAACCTCGCCGGCTCGGCTCCCGGATACACCAACCCCAGGACCGCCAACCCGCGCCGGTGCGCTTCATCCGCATACGCCTTTACAAGCTCCTGCTGCCGCCTCTCGATCTCCTCCGCCGCGCCGCCGCTCCACGGCACCAGCAGGCAGTTGACCGGCGAGCCGCGCAGCAGGTCGAGCGTCGCGGGGTCGTACCAGTTCGCAATCGCCTCGCGTACCGCTTCGTCCCCCGCCTTGTCCCGCCGCGCAAGCTCTAGCGGCCCGCCTGTCCACCGCGCGGGAATCCACGCGTCGGACGCGCCGAACGAGAGCGCGGGCGAGAACAGAAGTGCCGGAAGCCAGGCCCTGAAGTGGCGCGGGATACGAAACACAACTTACGGACTTGATTATCTGTTATGTCCCGGTCCAGTGCAACGGCCCCCAGCCCGTCTTGACTTTGCTGGTATACTCCCTTGGGGGTTTTGCGAAGGCTGTCACCCCAACCACAGTCCGGTCCTGACGAGCGCGCTGGCCTCACTGAAACCAGTGGGCCGACTGAGTCCATCGCCCCCTCGGCGGCTGCCGCCGCAGTGATTGATCGCTATCGGCTGCTGCAGAAAATCGGCGAGGGCGGCATGGGCGAGGTCTGGCTCGCCGAGCAAAGAGAACCGGTTCACCGCCGCGTTGCGCTCAAACTGATCAAAGCCGGGATGAATTCCCGCGAAGTCATCGCGCGCTTCGAGTCCGAGCGCCAGGCATTGGCCTTGATGGACCACCCGGCCATCGCCAAAGTATTCGACGCTGGGTCCACTGCTCAGGGGGCGCCGTACTTTGTCATGGAGTACGTCGCGGGCGTTCCGATCAATGCCTACTGCGACGATCACAGGCTGTGTACCCGCGAACGCCTGCAACTCTTTATGCACGTCTGTGAAGGCGTCCAGCATGCCCATCAGAAAGCCATCATCCACCGTGACCTGAAACCGTCCAACATCCTGGTGACGGAGGTGGACGGCCAGGCGGCGCCGAAGATCATCGACTTCGGAGTGGCGAAGGCGCTGGCCCGGAAACTGACCACCGACACCATCCACACGCGCGTGGGAGCCATGATCGGGACTCCGGAATACATGAGTCCGGAGCAGGCGCTTTCATCGGGCGAGGATATCGACACACGCAGCGACGTCTATTCGCTCGGCATCATCTTTTATGAGCTATTGGCAGGCGGTCCGCCCCTGGAGTTGCGCAAGATCGCCCTCGAGGAGTTCTTCCGGAAGCTGCGCGAGGAAGAGCCCCCAAAGCTGAGCACCAGAATCCGCACGCAAGACCCTGCCACGTTGACCGACGTGGCGCATAAGCGGAAGACGGAGCCGGTTGCCCTGGCCAGACAGATGCGCGGCGATCTGGATTCGATTGCGCTGAAGGCACTGGAGAAGGAACGGACGCGGCGCTATGGATCGTGCGCGGAATTGGCGGCGGACGTCCGGCGGTATCTGAGCAATGAGGCGGTGCTGGCGGTGCCGCCATCGGTTGGGTACCGCGCGCGTAAGTTCGCCCGGCGCAATCGGGTGGCGCTGGCCACGGCTGCGGCTTTCGTCCTGGTGCTGGCCGCTGCCGCCGTGGTGAGCATCCGGCAGAGCATCCGTGCGAACCGGGAAGCGGCTGTGGCCCAGGCGGTGAACGATTTTCTGCGAAACGACTTATTGGCGCAAGCCAGCGCGGCCAACCAGGCAGGACCGGGGGCCAAGCCCGATCCGCACTTGGAAGTGCGCACAGCGTTGGACCGGGCAGCCACGCGCATCACGGG
>DATJYJ010000346.1:0-5972 GCA_035578025.1 Verrucomicrobiia bacterium | reverse complement strand
TTTAACACCCTGGTAGGTGAGTCCGGAAGCGAGCGCCGCACGATTGGCCGAGGACCGGGCGAGCGGGATGCACCGGTCCCAGTGGGTCTGTGCTTCGGGAAGGCGGCCGTTCACGCCCAGATAGATGGCCCATTGGAGGCCTGCGTCCGCCACCAGGGCTGGATTCGCCGTGCGTTCGGCCAGCGCCATGGCCTCGCGCCCGTACAGTTCCACGTCAGAAAGCTCACGCAAGTTGTGGGTGGCAGTAGTTACCCCAATGAGCGCGCGGCACTCGCCTTCCAGATTGCCCCCTGCGCGGCAAACTTCGCGCATGGCCGCATAATCGGCTTTGGCTTCCTGCAACCGTCCTGACGACAAGTACGCCTGGGCTCGTTTGTGGAGGAGAATCGAGCGGCGCTCCAGGCGCTCCTCTTCGGGCAGTTTGTCGATCAGATCCAGGCCGTGCGTGAAGTGACCGAGCGCCTCGGCAGTAGCATAGCGCGAGAGCGCCGTGTCGCCTGCCTGGGTCAGGCACGTGACCGCCTTCGAAAAATCGCGGCCGCGCTCGAAGTGAATCGCCATGGCGCCGGCGACACGGCCTTGCTGCCTGCCATAAATCCGCTCCATGGTCTGGCCAGCACGCCGATGCAGCAGCACGCGCCGTTTGCTCAGTATCTGGTCGTAGAGGTAGTACTGATACAGGGCATGAGTGAAGCGATAGCGAGTGGCGACCGACCCGTCGGGAAGATCCTCCTCACCCTTCACCCGGATCAGGCGATGCACTGTTTCAATGGTATGTAGGCGGTCTTCGAGTTCCAGGTCATCGGCCTCGAGCAGTGCGGCCAGCACGATAGAGGTGAACTCCTCGCCCTCGATGCTGGCGTAGACCAGTGCCTGACGCTGATCGTCGCTGAGCAGGCTCACCTTCTTCTCGATCATGCTGCGCATGCTTACGGGTGCGTCCAGCTCGATCCGCGCCAGGGGTTGCTTCAGATGCCAGGCGCCGTTGTCCCGGACGATGTCGCCGCGCTCGGCCAGAAGCTGGATAGCTCCCGTGGCGAACAACGGGTGGCCTTCGCTCTTACTATGGATCAGGGCCGCTAGCTCCGGCGGAAATTCGTTGGGCGAATAGTGCGCGTCCAGGTAGGCTGCAATGTCGGGCGCTTTGAGGGCCGCGAGAGCGGTCTCCTCACAAATACCGCGGGCATGCATCTCGGTGTAGCATTTCTTGAGCGTAGGATTGCCGCGTTCGATGTCTTCCGGGCGGGCCGTGGCCAGGATCATCAGCCGCTGGCCGGACGCGCGTTCCGCGAGTTGACGGAGCATATCAACGCTGGCGGGATCGACCCAGTGCACGTCTTCGAGAAACAGCAAGACAGGAGCCTCCAGGGTGAAAGCGGCAAACGCGTCGGCTAACTCGCGCAACATCCGGAAATTGGTGGCGCCGATGGCTTCGCGCTGCATCTGCTCCATGGCGTTGCTGCTGAATACAGCCGGGAACTGCAGGCACCAGGTGGGAGCAAACCGGCGCAGCAGCACCACCAGGTCCTCTCTGCCCGGGCCTTGGAGCAGGCTTCCCAGTGCATCCAGAAACACGAGGTACGGTTCCCCGGCGCCGTATTGCTCCACGCACGCGCCGCGAGCCAGCAGGAGACCGGGGTTGCGTTTTCGGGCAGCGTAGACAAAGGCTCCAGTGAGAGCCGTCTTGCCAATCCCCGGTTCGCCGCTTACCAACGCAACCCGGCCTACTCCGTCCACGGCGGACTGCAGCAGTTCGGCCAGCTTCGAGAGTTCGCGCTCGCGCCCGAACACCGGCTCAGGCTCACGTTCCTCGCGGCGCAGCCGCGACTGGACCGGCCGGCCCCGCAGAGCCTCCAGAGCTTGGAACATATCCGCCGCGGACTGGTAGCGCCGGGTGCGATCTTTGGCTAAGGCCTGTCGAAGGATACCGTCCCATTCGGCGGACAACTCCGCGCGCAGCGAACTCGGCGGCGGGGGATGCGCCGAGGCAACCTCGCGCAGAATGTCGAACACCGATGGACCACGAAACGGCCTCACGCCGGTCGCGGCCTCATAGAGCAGGCAGCCCAGCGAAAACAGGTCGGAGCGGGCGTCCAGTTCTTCGCCCCGAGCCTGTTCGGGCGACATATAGTACGGCGTGCCGAGAATCGACGGCGCCAAAGTGGCACCGGCGAGCGAATGGGAGTCGGACTCCAGTCCGGCGAACTTCGCAAGGCCGAAATCCAAGACTTTGATTCCCGCCGACGTCAACATCAGGTTGGCCGGTTTCAGGTCGCGGTGAATGATGCCACGCTCGTGCGCCGCCGCGAGGGCCTGTGCGATTTGCACTCCGTGACGAATCAGTTGATCAAACGGCAGAGGACCTTCCCGCAACCGTGAAGCCAGCGTCTGGCCCTCCACGTACTCCATCACCAGATACGCCACGCCGTCCTGCTGACCGACGTCGTAGAGTGTGCATATGTGAGGATGGTTGAGCGCGGCCGTGGCCCGCGCCTCCCGCTGGAAGCGAATCTGAAAATCGGCATGCTGGAGGTGGCGGGTGTGAATGAGTTTGATCGCTACCAGCCTACCCAGCCGGGTATCGCGGGCCCGAAAGACCTGGCCCATGCCGCCTTCGCCGAGGAGGGCTTCCAGTTGATAGGGTCCCAGCCGGGTTCCTGGCGCGGCCACCGTCAGTGTGGGGCCCGCGCCCGACAACCACGCCGCGGGCCGGTCCCGCGCCTCGGTGATCGACGGATCTTGGGCCAGCAGTGACTCCACTTCGCGTCGTAGTTCGGAGTCTCTTCCGCATGCCTCCGTAAGGAATGCTGCCCGCTCGCCCGGCGGACGCTCCCGGGCAGCCCGGTGGATGCGCTCGACATTTTGCCACCTCGAGGGAGTCATGATCGCTTGGGCAAAAGATCCGATCCTACTCTATGTGTCGAACTGCAGCTACTTCGCGCACCTTCGCAGCCGCGGCCTTCGCACGGTCAGGCGGTGCCTGGTCTCAAGGGAGTCGGGTGAACAGACGTCTCGCGCCGGTTTATTGGCCTTCGCAGGTTACGCGCGTATTCCAGTCCACAAAGGCACCGTTGGGGTTATCCCGCCAAGCCCAGACGTGCAGCTCGAAGAATGCAGGCAAACCGAACCGGTTCGGGCTGTTAACGAACTGGAACGCCTGGCCTTCGAGCATCGGCGGAGCACTGTGATTCTTTAGCCACGTAGCGGCGTCTACAATAAACTCAACGCCCACCAGCCGCAGAGCGCCGTTCGAGGGCTCATATATCAGCGCTTCCGGCTTCGAGGAATCGATCGCGCCGTCGCCGTACAGTGCGAGGTTGATATAGTGCACGCCCATCGCCCCTTGATCCGGACCGCTGACACAGCCAAACAACGGCTGGTAGTTGGCAGCCGTGGCAGCGTTCACGTTGGTGAACTGTTGCGTGGCGTCGCGAACGACTTGCACGAGCTTGGCCGGAGCGGCAGACTCGTGGCTGTCATGCGCGTGTACGGGGTCGCTGGTCGCAGCGCTCTGCGCTGCGAGAAGCGTTGCGCCTGCGGCAAGAATGCCCGGCAGTGCCAGGCGCAGGATGCTGATGTTAGGCTTTTGGACAAGAGTGTGGATACGCGTCGTCATAGTGTTGTCCCCTCCAAGTTCGTTTCGATGCCGGCTGCGGCCGGCTTGTTGTCGAATATAGCTTCAACCTCGTTACAAGCCGCATGAGTTCTGGCTGAGGCCCCCCTCATCTGACCTGAGGGTGTACACTAATGCGAATAAGCGTGCGCGGATGCTGGACGGCGGAAACGGACGGGTGTATTTCGGCGATTTCGAATTCAATTGCCGCTCCGGGAAGCTTTTCCTGGAGGGCCGCTCTGTCAAGATTCAGCCCCAACCGCTGCGCGTTTTGGGCATGCTGCTTGAGAGGCCGGGTGAGATTGTTTCTCGCGAACAGTTGCGCACACGCGTCTGGGGTGATGCGACCTTCGTCGAATTTGACCAAAGCTTGAACTACTGCATCCGGCAAATCCGGTCTGCATTACAAGACAGCGCTGCCGAGCCACTCTATATCGAGACACTGCCCAAGCTGGGATATCGGTTCGTCGCCCGAGTCGCCAGCGCGCCGGACGTGCCCGCTGAATGCGAGGCTCTTCGGGGCAGCCCCGTGCAGCCGCCGCGCCGCGAAGAACGTGAGCCCGAACGCGTCTTCGGGCGCGAGCGCGAATTCTCCAAACTGGGCGAGATGCTGCAGTCCGCCGTGGACGGAGTGGGCCGGGTTGGGTTGGTGACCGGCGAGCCTGGGATCGGCAAGACAGCTCTCGCCGCAGCCTTTTCCTACGCAGCCCGCAAAAGGAACGCCGATCTGTTGCTGGCGCGCGGCGCGTGCGTGGAGCACTACGGAGCCGGGGAACCGTACCTCGTGTTTCTGGATGCGCTCGGAAGCTTGCTCCAAGGCCCGGGCAGAGAGGACCTGGTGGTGCTGCTGCGCCGGTTCGCTCCCAGCTGGTGCTTGCAGTTCCCGGCCGTTTTCTCCAGCGGCGCCTTGGAACAACTGCAACGCGAAGTCATCGGCGCCACCAAGGACCGCATGGTGCGTGAGCTGGCCGACGCGTTTGCTGCCTTCACCTCGGAAGCGCCCGTTTTGCTGCTTCTCGAAGACGTGCACTGGGTCGATCCCGCCAGCGTCGATATGTTGCGTCAACTCGCGGAACGCGCCTCCGGCCAGCGGCTGATGATCCTGGCCACGGCCCGCCCGGAAGACATCGAACGCGGCAATCCTACGCTCAAGAAATGCTACACCGAGATGCATGCCCGCGGCATTTGTGAGGAGACCGCTCTCGCGGCCCTCAAAGCGCCCGACATCGCGGCCTACCTGGACGCGCACTATTCGCCCAACGAATTTCCGCCGGAGCTGGTGGCCCTGATCCATAGCAAGAGCGAGGGGCACCCGCTGTTCGCCACGGGAGCTATCCAGCTTCTGGCCGAGCGCGGCGACATCGTCCGGGACAGCGGCGCCTGGCACCTGAATCAACCCCTGGCGCAGATCGAGCTGGACGCACCCGTAAGCATGCGCAGCATGATCGAGAAGAAGGTGAGCCTGCTCAGCGACGATCAACGCCAGGCGCTCGTCTACGCCAGCATCGAGGGCGAGGAGTTCACGTCCACCATGCTGGCCGCGCTGCTCGAGGCCGATGACCTGGAGCTCGAAGACCGCCTACATACCATTGAAACGGCGCATCGCTTGATCCGCGTGAAGGGCGAGGAGGATCTTCCCGATGGGTCGGTCGCCACTCGCTATCGGTTCACGCACGCCCTGTATCAGTACTACCTCTACGACCAGATACTGAGCAAACGGCGGGTGTTATTGCATCGCCGCGCCGGCGAGACGCTGGAGCGGATGTATGAGGGCCAACGAGGGCGCGTCGCCGGCGCCCTGGCGATTCACTTCGAGCGCGGCCGCGATTTTTCGAAGGCGGTCACCTACTTGATCCAGGCAGGCGACACGGCGCTCTCGCGCTACGCCACCGCCGAGGCTCTCACACACTTTACGCACGGCCTGGATCTGATCGACAAACTGCCGCCTGAGGAGCGCCTGGAGCGCCGCTCGATTCTCCTCCACAAACGAGCCCAGGCGTACTTGTCGTCAGGACGGTTGCAGGAAGCCAAAACTGCCTACGCAGTGATGCGGGAGGCTTGCCAGGCGGCGGGAAATCTGGAGGACGAGTGCCGGGCGCTGATCGGGATGACAACCGCAGCCCACAACTTGCGTGAGCTTTCTGACGTGGAACTGTACGGGCGCGAGGCCATGGCGCTGGCCGAACGCACGGTGAATCCAGCCCTGGTGGCGGACGCGGGCCTCCAATGGGCCATCTATCTGGGCGTGAACGGCCGCCTTCCCGAAGCACAGACCCACTGGGACCGGTGCATCCCGCTCGCCCGGTCCTCGGCCAATCGTGCGGCGCTCGCTTCCGGACTCACCTACCAGGGTGTTAAA